>JAVBUC010000057.1:0-61261 GCA_031555765.1 Bacteroides sp.
TTTTGGTGCAAGGTGTAAGCATCTATATATAGATAGACTTACACCTTGCACCAATTTTGAAAAGCTAAATCTTTTATAGACAAAGGATTTGTTTTGAGTTCATTTATTTTGTAACTTTGTACCATAGCCACGCGAGGACAACGATGCGACAAAAGCAGACAGGCAACGGTCATTTTCAATCGTTACAAAATCGTTACCGCTGGTTTTGAAAAAGCTTCTAAGAAATTAATTCATACGGGATTGCGAGAAATTGGTTCCTTTACCTCTCTCTCCGCTGAAAGCAAAGCAAAAATGAGAAAAACCCTGTAAATGAGCAGTTTACAGGGTTTTTTAATTTCCGGAAGTGACGCAAAAAAGGGGGGATTACCTCATAATTACGATATAAAAACACTGCCCCGTTGCTACCAGGCCAATAACAGCCTGCTGCAACGGGGCAACGTATGTGTGTGAGGTACTACTTCCCGAAACGTGCGGGCAACTTACGGCTAGTGGTAGTGGGGATGCGTCCCCACCGATTCTCCCGGGCAAACAGGGTTGGTGCCGGTGCCATTACCACCAATAAGCGGAAGCCCATCGGTAGTGGTGCCGTCACAGCAACCGAATATGGTGGCTCCAGTATCATTCTTACCCGTTAATGACCCTTTGCTACCGTTGATGCCAATGAACGATATGTTTGAGCTACCGTTGTGACAGTCGTACATGATTCCCAAATACGGAGTAAATTTCTCGTTTGTTCCACATATTCCTCAGACGTAAGGAGTATGATTAATACCACTTTCAGTAGAATTGTCTGAAGTAATGTCACCATTGTTAGTGCATCCTCTTATTACACCACAATTTTTGCCTACTATTCCACCGGCGTATCTGAAGGTGTATTTGGTAGCTGAGATTGTAATATTTCCTTGGTTGGTGCATTGTGTTATGGTGCCATAATTTTCTCCACAAATTCCACCGGCGAAAGATGTTCTACCGGAGATGGTCTTACTGTTGTGGCAATTGATTATCTCGCCCAAATTCCATCCGCATATTGCTCCTGCGGCTTGAGCCCCAAGCTCCTCAGGATTCTCAGGATCCCCAGAGAGAGTTAAGTTATAATTGGCTGTTAAATTAGATACGGTGGATCCAGAATTTACTGTGTGAAAGATACCAACAAGAGATGACTCCGAAGAAGAACTCCAAGTTATAGCTCCGGTAATTGTTTGGTTGTTTCCATCGAACTGTCCGTAGAATTCTTTGTACGCCCAGCCTGTTAGGTTATCTAAATGAATACCGTTTACAAGCTTGTAATGTACGCCGGTGTTGGCTGTATTGACGCAATACCGGAGATTATTAAAGAAGCACTTAAAGTCGGCTGCAGTGTTAATAAGGTAAGGTCTGTCTTCGGTACCCAGTCCTAGTAACCGTTTGGCTTGCACGGTAGCGCTTTCCCATTGTTCGTTTTTGAGGGAGAGTGTATTGCCACTGGTTGTTGATAAAACGATGTTGTACACCTGCCCGGCAGAGAATTCTTTCTGTTCCCCAGGTGTACCGAGGGTGTAATAATAGATGATATCGTCCGTGCCGTTATTGGCAGCTATCTCTATCTGATACCCGCCATCGGCAATGGTGGTAGGCAGTATAGCCATGTAAGTGGTAAATGTATTGTAGTCGGGAACACCGTTTCCGGCAAGATTTTTCAAGGTAAGCGTTTGCTCTTTGCCTTTGGTGGGCCAGGTTCCATCGACCTTTTGGGAGATAACGAGGTCCTCAAGTGGGGTAATCAACTTAAGTGTGCGTGGCGTGGTACCGGTGGGCAGGGTTACCGCTACCCGGAGGATGGCTACCCGGTGTTCCAGAGTGATGGAGTTCGGCGGAGTGTTTCCGGTGATGTTCTGTGTCATGTAATGGTAATCTCTCAAGTGAGCGGTAGAGGCGTCTATATTGGCGGTAGATCCGTCGCCTTTCTGTACCTGTCCGGTCATATCGAATCTAGAATCATTATAAGAAGTTAGATCTCCCCTGTGGGCGGGATAAAACACATAGTAATCCCCGAATCCGGTGGGGAGGGTGCCTGTAAATGTCCCGTTGGTGGTACCGCCACCGCCGGCAAGGGTAAACGCTTCGCCCGGGCCGCTTCGGTACAGCCTAAATGCTTCGGTGTAAGTAATGGGCGCATTTTTGTGCCAGATTGGCGATATCTTTGATGTGCCGTTGTCGGTATAGCCAAGCCGGGTGTCGGCTTCATCCCCGGCAGGTACACCGTGGCTGGCGGTGATGGTTATAGGTTGCCCTGCGAGAGGATCTTTCTGGGGCGACGTTGTGGGTTTGTTGTCGTCGTTGCTGCAAGCGGCAAGCAACGCTACCGTTACCGCTGCGGCAAGGGTAGCAAAGGTGGTGTGCTTTCTCATTGCTCTACGGTAAAGATGTTGTTAACCAATTCTTCTAGGTCGTTAGTGAGACCGGCATTGTAACCCGCGTAGGGGGTTTGCGACAAGGGGGTGTATGGCATGTCCGAAGGTGCGTTGCCGCTGATACTCATTACTCCACCCTCATACTCCACCTCGAGAACCTCGATGGCGGGAGCCAGGTATTTTTTCTTTTTCATTTTAATCGATATTATATGTGTTTTTATGTATACGTGGAAAAAAGAGTGTGTAAAATTGCATATAAACATCAGACTACCAACTGGGAAAGTGTTAATTATCAAAAAAGAAGTTCTGAAAAGTAAATATTTCCAGTCCCATTTTTAGAAAACCCCCATTCCATAGAAATGGGGTGGAAAGTAGACTTTGTCCCGGCGGGCATAAAAATGCTACATGGCAGACAGGAAGATACTTTGGACGTATTACGCCCCATAGAGTACTCAAAATGAAAGGCATTAGCATGGGGGTGGGGATACAGTAGCATCGAAAGAATCATTCCGTGTACACTCCCGAATAGTCTGCCCTCTGCCCAATGACTTTCGCCCACATTCAGTTTGCTTCTGTGTAAAGCCACCGGACGGAAATGTGCCCGATGGCCGTATGTTAATGAACGAGTCTTGAGCGGGCAACTTTCCACAAATGCCAGATAGCATCTACCGGATGGTGCCACAGCATCCGGGGACCGGCATACCGCATCACTTCCTGAATTTTCTGTCGTAATTCCGGGCGGTAACAATGCACCGGGCAGCGTTGGCAGGTGGGTTTCTTATCACCGAAACGGCAACGTTCCAGACGGACATGTGCATAGGTTTGCAGTGCCAGGCAGTCGGGGCATAGCCCATCGGCCCCTCTGTGGTGGGAGTGGCAATAGATGCGGATCATCCGGGAGACTGTTCTTTTTTCGCGTGCGTTCATACGTGGGATGCAAAGTAAGCATTTTGCCTGCAAACATAAAAGAAACGCCCGACTTCTTTTTGCATCGAAAGCCGGGACGTCCCTCCACTAATTACCTATTCTATCTTAGACCATGAACATTTCTATATCGTTCTCAACATCGGCCGTAATGCCGCCGATACCGAAGTTATCTACCAATACCTTGGCCACGTTGGGCGACAGGAATGCCGGAAGGGTGGGGCCGAGGTGGATGTTCTTCACACCGAGCGACAGGAGTGCCAGCAACACGATGACTGCCTTCTGCTCATACCAGGCGATGTTGTAGGCGATGGGCAGTTCGTTGATATCGTTCAGTCCGAACACTTCTTTGAGCTTCAGCGCTATCAGTGCCAGGGAGTAGCTGTCGTTGCACTGTCCGGCATCGAGCACGCGGGGGATTCCGCCTATATCGCCCAGCGGCAGTTTGTTGTACCGGTACTTGGCGCAACCGGCGGTGAGGATCACCGTGTCCTGCGGGAGCTTCTCGGCAAAGGTGGTGTAGTAGTCGCGGCTCTTCATCCGGCCATCACATCCGGCCATGACGAAGAACTTACGGATGGCACCCGACTTCACGGCATCGACTACCTTATCGGCCAAAGCCAATACCTGTGCGTGGGCAAATCCGCCGACGATTTCGCCTGTTTCTATCTCGGTAGGAGGTGCTAGCCGGCGGGCATGTTCTATCAGTGCCGAGAAGTCTTTGCTCTTGCCCGGTTCACGGTCGGCAATGTGTTTGAATCCCGTGAAACCTGCTGCGCCGGTGGTGTATACCCGGTCGGAGTATGTAGAAGTGCTGCGCGGGGGAACAATGCAGTTGGTGGTGAAGAGAATCACGCCGTTGAACGACTCGAAGTCTTCGTTCTGACGCCACCATGAGCTACCGTAGTTGCCTGCAAAGTGGCTGTATTTCTTGAACGCCGGGTAGTAATGTGCCGGGAGCATTTCGCTGTGGGTGTACACATCTACGCCGGTACCTTCGGTTTGTTCCAGGAGATCCTGCATGTCGCGTAGGTCGTGTCCGGAGATGAGGATGGCGTGGTTCTTCCGTACGCCGATGTTTACCTTGGTTATTTCCGGGTTGCCGTAGGTGCTGGTGTTGGCTTTGTCCAGCAAGGCCATGGTTTTGACACCGAACTCACCGCATTTCAGAACGAGGGCTACCAACTCATCGGCACTCAGGTCGCGGGTGGTGGCTACGAGGGCTTCCTGCATGAAGGCATGGATGCTATCGTCGTCGAAACCCAGGTTGACGGCATGTTCAGCGTAGGCAGCCATACCCTTCACCCCGTACGTCAGCAGTTCGCGCAGCGAGCGGACATCTTCGTTTTCGGTACGAAGCACGCCGATGCTGGCAGCTTTCGCTTCCATTTCGGCAGCGGTGTCGGCCCGCCACGTCAGACAGTCACAGGCAGGGCATACGGCAGATGTTGCAGGAAGCGAATCGCGTACGGCGATGGCTTTCCGGATTTGGGCAACAAACCGTTCCTTGTCGAAGTTGGCATTGGTGATGGTCATAAATAGCGAGGTCATCACGAAATGGTCGACTTCCGTCGACACCTCGATGCCCTCTCGGCGCATCTGTACCGTATGGTTCGAGATACCTTTGAGCAAGAACAACAGCAGGTCCTGAAGAGCCGCCACATCCGAACTCTTTCCACAAACTCCCTTTACGGTGCAGCCCTTTCCGCCGGCTGCTTCTTGACATTGATAACAAAACATAATCGTTCTTTTTTAGGATAAATACTTCGTTTACTTTCTGGCACAAAAGTAGGGGGTAGCCGGGAGCTAATCTGTCACATTTGTTACTATTGCGAAAAAAACAGTATCTTTATCCCCACTTATAAAAAAGAACGAGTATGATACTACACACCGAAAGACTTGTTTTACGCCCGTGGCGGGAGGCAGATGCGGAAGATTTGTACATGTATGCCAAGGACGACCAGGTGGGACCCATCGCTGGCTGGCCGCCGCACAAGAATGTTGAAGAGAGTTTAGAGATCATCCGGACGGTCTTTGCCCCGGACGAAGTGTATGCCGTCGCCCTGAAAGAGGACGATCGGGCTATCGGGAGCATCGGCCTGAACCTGGGTGCGCAGGCCAACTTTCCAATAGGGGAGAACGATGGCGAGATAGGCTACTGGATGGGTGTGCCCCACTGGGGGAAAGGTTATATCCCCGAAGCGGTGCGCGAGTTGATGCGTCACGGATTCGAGGATTTGAAGCTGGACACCATCTGGTGCGGGTATTTCGGCGGGAATGAGAAGTCAAAGCGGGTGCAGGAGAAGTGCGGGTTCCGTCACCATCATTCTGTGGCCGATATGCTTTACAAGATGATGAACGATGTACGTACGCTGCATGTCACCAACATCACGCGGGAGCAATGGGAGAGGACCTTATAAGAGTGTCCTCGTCCCTGCTTCCAGTTCCAATAGTTTCTTCTTTCTCCACAGTCCGCCACCGTATCCGGTGAGGAAACCGTCAGCACCTATCACCCGGTGACAGGGCAGGATGATGGAGATTTTGTTCTTGCCGTTGGCATTGGCTACAGCACGGACGGCCGATGGCTTGCCCAACCGTTCGGCCTGGCGGGCATACGTGGAAGTCGCGCCGTATGGTATCTGCAATAACGCCAACCATGCTTCTTGCTGGAAAGCTGTTCCTACGAGGTCCAGCGGGATATCGAACTCCCGCAATTCCCGGTCGAAGTACCGCTTCAACTGTTCCCGGAGTTGGTCGAAATACGGACTATCTCCTTCAACCAGCCGGGCATCCAGTGATTCCGTCAGTTGCCGCAACTCCAGTTCCAGATGCGGATAGTCCGGGAATTCCAACATACAGATTCCTTTCTCCGTGGCCACAGCTATCAGGCTGCCCAGTTCCGTGTCGATATATGCCACCGGTACAGTACGCCCGCTCCGGCAAGTGCTGTTTACCCGCTCGATAGTTTCCTTGATCTTGTCCATGATACATTCATTATTGTTGAGTGCAAAGTTACTGGAATGCACCCATGGAAGCAACCCGTTTCTTGCTTTTTTCTGCTTCGGGTGTCACCATCTTTCTATTTTGAATGGTAGGCAAATATAAGCTTTATAGGCGAAAACCAATGCTTGGTCTGATTTGTTTTATGTTAAAACACTTAATCTATTGTCTTATGAGTACCGTCATTAAAAAACTGTTAGATGCTGCCCATACCTTTACGGCTGTGGACTTCGCTATTTTCAAGATTTGTCTGCTGGCTATCGGTGTGCTGCTGGGTGCTTACTTCAGCCAATTCTTTCTGGAGTATATAGACTTTATCTGGATAATCGGAATTCTTACGTGGGTGTTTCTGGTGGTACGGGTTGCCCGTTACTTCAGGCGGTGATTTTAGCTTATTCGCATTCGGGTTTCAACCGTTCTATCCAGTTGTTGATACGTTCCTGGGTTTGGTCCGGTTCATTATCTTCGTCCAGCGGCAGACCGCAGAAAGTTCCGCTACGTACAGCTTTCGATTCGTCGAACGTGTAACCCGTAGTGTCTGTACCTGTGCCTATCAATGTGGCACCGGCCTTTTCGGCAGCTTCGGCCAGGATACCGATGGCATCACAATAAGTATCACTATAGGAGGATGAATCGCCTGTACCGAAAACGGCTACTTTCTTTTCCGACAAGTTCAGCTTTTCAAGTCCGAAACCTTCCCAGTCGTCTTGCAGATCGCCCAAACCCCAGGTCGATGAACCGAGAATCAACACCTCATAATCCAGCAATTGTTCCGGTTTTGCTTTCGCTACATCGAAAATATCACTCTTACTGATACCCAGACCTTGGGCAATGGCTTCGGCAGCTCCTTGGGTATTGCCCAGAGAAGAACCGTAAAATAAACCTACTTTTTTCATATTCTGTTTGTTGTTATTTGATGTGGCAAAGGTCTTGCATTTGTGGGAAGCTTGCAATCACGAATAATGGGTAAATTGGCGAGAATAAGTACTAAGGTTTGGGTACTCTCACCAGGTGCCGTTTTAACACCGTGAAATGTAGCATTACACACCGTCTTATCTGATTTAGGCACCGGGTAATTTCCACTTTATTACTTACTCCGCTGATAATCTTCATATTCCACCGATGCCATGATGAAGGTGCCGATGGCTTTCCCCTCGTTTTCCACCACGGCAATGTCTTTCCCGCATAGGTAGTAATCGATGGTCCCGGTGCGCGACAGGTCGGTAGCAGGGCCCAAGCCGGCCGAAGCACAAATCTGGATGATATCCGTACGGCCTTCCTGCTCACGGATGAAGGTGTTGAGCAAGCCTAGGTAGGCTCTCTCGGCCACCGGTTCGTAGGTTGCTCTGTCCAGCAAGCCCAGACGGATGCCTTTCAGGAAAGCGTAGGTGAAGATAGACGAGCACGATGCTTCAAGATAGTTCGGTGCAGTACCTGCGTTGTATGTTTCGCCGTTGGATGCAGTGTCGCCTTGTCCGTTGCCGGTGGTCGAAGCATCATATTGCAGCAACTGGTACCACACACCCGACTGCGGGTCTTGCCAACGTTTCAATCCTTCGGCCACCTGGTTGTAGATGTGGAGCATTACCTGATAGTCGGCATGATCCTTGGGCATGTATTCCATTACGTCGGTCAGGGCGGCGAAGTACCATCCCATGCCACGTCCCCAGAACTCAGGGCTGCATCCCCTGTACGGCCCGTCCGGACGAGCCCAGAAAGAGTTCGGGTCCTCGGGTGTGGCCGACCAGGCGTGATAGTTCAACTGCTTCTCGGCATTGTATGAATAGTGGTGGATGGTCTTGAACTGCAAGGCGATATCATCCCAGCTCTCGGCATTTTCTACACTGTCCGTTCGTCCGAAGTAGTGCTGCCATTCGGCGTACATGGTAGAGCCCATATACAGTCCATCCAGCCACATCTGATTGGGGTACACCGCTTTATGGAAAAAACCACCTGCACCCGGCATGCCATCGGCAATGCGCGAGTGGTCATATTTCAGCTTGTTGCGTATCAGGGTGGCGGCGTTCTTGTAGCGTTGGGCGTCTTTGGTATTGCCTTTCTTCATCTCCTCTTGGTAAAGGACGAAGTAGATACGTCCGGCAGGAAGGTCGTCAATGTTGCTGGGGCGCAGGGCATTCTCGCCTTTCGAATTGAGAATCTGCGAACCATCTTCGTTGGTGCTGAGGTCGGCAAAGGCCTTGACGGCATTGTAGTAGGCTATCTTATCGGGATACAATGTCCAGGCTTTCAGCACCGAGTTGGCCACGAGTCCCGATACATAGTCCCAACCTGTTTTGCCCAGTTCTTCCTGGTAGTGACGGTTGCAATAGAAATCGCCCAGCCCGTGGGATTCAACCATCTTTTGCGACCATTTCTGGGTTTCAACCTTGGGCGTGCTGCACGCTGCCATCAACAGCGGAATGGCGAAGAGGATGTATTTCTTCATGAATGTAGTAGATAATATGTTCTACCGGCAAACATACAGAAAAGATCTGACTTTATACTATGTAATAGAAAATTACAATAGTTTCCCCGTCAGCAGGGTGGCAGCTATGGTGAAGTAGATAATCAGTCCGGTGACATCTACCAGCGTGGCTACGAAGGGTGCCGAAGCAGTAGCCGGGTCGAGCCCCACACGCTTCAATACGAATGGAATCATGGAACCCGACAGTGTGCCCCACAGCACAATCAGCACCAGCGAGAGCGATACACTGGCGGCCACCCACGGCCAATACTCGCCATAGTCGTACAGTCCTGCTTCCTGCCACACCAGTATGCGGGTGAAGCCGATGATGCCCAGTATCCCGCCCAGCAGTAAACCCGACAGGATCTCTTTACGCATCACGTACCACCAGTTGCGAAGCTTCAACTCGTTGAGTGCCAGCGAACGGATGATGAGACTGGCTGCCTGTGAGCCCGAGTTGCCCCCGCTGGAAATAATCAGCGGCACGAACAGAGCCAGCACCACCGCTTTCGATATCTCCACATCGAAGTACCCCATGGCCGATGCCGTAAGCATCTCACTGATAAAGAGGATGATGAGCCAACCGGCCCGCTTGCGTACCATCTCGATGAGCGGCGTCTTGGTATATGACAGGTCCAACCCCTCGGTACCACCAAACTTCTGGAAGTCTTCGGTGCTTTCCTGTTCCTGTACGTCGAGCACGTCGTCCACGGTGACGATGCCCAGCAGCGTGCCGTCCGTATCGGTCACCGGGAGAGCCACCCGGTCATGGTCGGCAAATACCTTGACGGCCACCTCCTGGTCGTCATAAGCATGGAGGGCTGTGAAGCGGTTGTCGCTGATCTCGGCAATGGTTTGCAGGGGCGATGCCAGGATGATTTCCTTGATACGGATGTCGTCGATGAGTTTCCAGTCATTGTCCACGATGTAGATGACGTTCAGCGTTTCCGAGTCGCGTCCGTATCGGCGGATATGCTCCAATGCTTGCTGAATGGTGAAGTAGGGCTTAACAGCCACGTACTCCGGTGTCATCAACCGGCCGATGCTATCTTTGGGGAAGCCCAGCAGTTGGGTAGCAATGTCGCGCTCCTCTTTGGAAAGCATCTGTATGAGGCGTTGGGACACCGCACCGGGCAGTTCCTCGAAGAGGGCGGTACGGTCGTCCGGGTCGAGATCGTTGAGCAGCCCGGCCAGGCGGTCCACATTGGCTGCCAGTCCCTCGATGATATCCTCCTGCTCGTCGTGCGACAAGAGTTGGAAGGCCTCCTTGGCCAGCTTGCGCGGCAAGAGGCGGAAAAGAATGATTTGATCTGATTTGGAAAGGTCGCCGATGATCTGGGCGATCAGGATGGGCTCATGCTGGCCCAATTCTTGCTTGACAGCTTTCCAGCTCCGCTCTTCGATGAGCTGCTGGAAGCGGATTTCGATTTCGTTCATGTTACAATCTCCTTCACGAATGTACTCCGTGGGGAAACTGCGTGCGAGGCCCCCTACAGAGTATGGTTAATTACTTTGTTTTGCTTACAACTGGGGTAAGGGCCGTCGTCCATGATTCTTTGTTTTTAGTGAATAATATCCCGCCGCCGGGCGGGACTGTTTGTGAAAATCGCTGCAAAGATAATTAATTCACCACAGAGTTGCACAGAGTTCCACAGAGTTTTTGTTCTTATGTTCTTTTGTCTAAGAAAAACTCTGTGGAACTCTGTGCGACTCTGTGGTGAATAAAAACATACCTGTGTCAATGAACAGGTGTCAATATTTCTTTCACGATATCGGGAAACTCGATGGTTTCGCAGTTGATCCGGGCGATGAGTTCCCGTCCTTTATCGGTCAGCGAGAAGTACATCTGACGCTTGTCTTCCTGTCCCAACACCCGCTCTACGAAGCCTTTCTCCTCGATGGAACGAATCACTTTCGAGGTGTTCGATGAGGTGAGTCCCAAGGCTTCGCCCAGTTCACCTGAGGAGAGCCGCGTGACTTTCGACAGGCTGCACAGGGCCATGCCTTCATTGAAACAGATGCCGTGCAACTGCTCAAAGTGGTTTTCGAGCTGGTTCACAGCCCGTTGTATCTGACGTATTCTGCACAGTTCTTTTTCCATACCAGGGAGCATTTATTTGTTAAGCAACACCTTGTCGATGGCTTCGCGTAGCTGAGCCTTCGGCATAGCACCTTTTGACATCTGCGGCTGTCCGTCTTTGGGGATGAAGAGCAGGCTGGGGATGGAACGGATGCCGAACAACGCAGCCAGCTCTTGCTCTTTATCGGTATTGATTTTGTAGATGTAGATGCTGTCGCCGTACTCGGCTGCCAGTTCTTCGAGGATGGGGGCGATGGCTTTGCAAGGCCCGCACCAGTCGGCATAGAAGTCTACGATAGCAGGGCGGTCGCCCAGGTATTTCCACTCGTTGGGGTTCGTCTCATAGTTGGCCACCCGGGTTAGGAATTCGGCCTTAGTCAAATGGATGGTTGTCATTTTTGTATTCTCCTTTTGGTTGTTAGTACTTGGTTGGCTTGATTGTCCTTGACCGCAGGCGCTGAAGGTGACCATCATGGTCAGGACTAAAACAAATGTTCTCATTCTTTTACTTGAATTACAGGGTTATTAATAAACTATTGAGGTTGCAAATATAAACCTTGTTTTCTGAAGAAACAATCTTCTGATGGAAAATGTTCTGACGGGAATATTCGTTTATTCTGGACAAACCGTGTCCAGCTCCCGGACAAACCGTCTCCATACCCCGGAGACGGTTTGTCCGAGGGCTGAAGGCGGTTTCTCCAAGGCCTGGACACGGTTTGTCCAGAGTGTGGAGACGGTTTCTCCGGAACGACCTACTGAATAGGCAGATAAAGCTCCGTTTTCAGCTTCTCGGGTGCTGTCCGTTCCGGATCGTTGCAGTACATTTCCAGCATCGGTTCGCTGCGCAGTTCTTGGCCGCTGTTGGGCAACCATTCGGCAAAGATATGGTTGTACACCATGCCCAGGTTGGTGTACGGACCTGTGTGCTGGAAGATGGCATAGCGTCCGCCGGCCAGTTGCTTTACGCCGATTTCGCCTTGCGGGGTTACTGGTTTGTGTACTACGAGGCAGACATCCGTACGGAGCTTTCCGCCCTCGGTCACCTTCGGGTCATCGTGGTAGATACATATATGCTCGATGCCGGCCGTGTATAGCTTTTGCTCTTTTACGAATGCCCACAACTTGCCAAAGGCAGCAGGGAAATCCAGTTGGTTGTACTCGCCTGTGAAGCGGATGTAGATGGCAGTCTTGGCAGGCAGTTCCATCAACTTAGGAGCTTTTATTCTCAGTTCGGGGTTCAATTCATTTGGTTTCATAATACAAATCTTTTTATTGGTTCGATACTCGGTAGGCGATACGCCATAAAACTGTCGGAACGATTTCGAGAGCGACGAAGCCAGGTCGTACCCCACATTATGGGCGATGCATTCCACACTCAGATCCGAGTAACGGAGCAGTCGCGCCGCCGTTTCCACCCGGATGCGGGTGATGTATGCCGCCAACGTTTCGTGTTGGAAAGCCTTGAAGATGCGGTGGAAGTGGAACTCCGAAAAGTTCGACAGCTCCGCCAGCCGTTTCAAGTCCATCTCTTCATCGAGGTGTTGGTTGATGTATTCCACCACCACATTCATTCGTCTCAGGTAATCTTCCTTTGTAGCTACTTTGGTTTTCATGAGTTGCGCCTTATTTGTTGATGCAAAGATAGGAGAGATCTGCGTTATTTCCTTTTCCTATCTTGCTAAGTTTATTGAAAGAAATCATTGACAAGTCAAGAACGTTTCCTATATTTGTCGTTCAACAATACTGACGGGCATGAAAACAGGCAAATTGAAACCGCAGGGAGTGAAGATACTGAAGATGCTTCACCTTCTCTTTGCTTTCGGCTGGATTGTCGGAGGCCTTGCACTCTGTTTGTTGGTCTTTATCACATTCCCCGAATCGGGCGATGAACTTTACATGCGTTCCCGGATCTTACAGATTATCGACGATAACTTCATCGTTGTCGGTGCTATGGGTGCCCTCGTCACCGGATTGATATACAGTATATGGACCAATTGGAGCTTCTTCAAGCACCGTTGGATTATCGTTAAATGGGTGATGATCGTGCTTCAAATACTTTTCGGAACATTCGTTCTCGGCCCTTGCATCAACAACAATGTGACGATGGCCAACGAGTTGCGTGATGCAGCCCTCACCAACCCTATATTTCTGGAGAACATTCGTATGACGCAGGTATGGGGGAGTATTCAGACTGCCTTGTTGCTGGTGATTATCGTTATTTCTGTGCAGAAGCCTTGGAAACAGAAGAAAAATGCCTGATAATATGGAAATAGCAGTATTTATACAAAATTGCAGGGAAGCATTTGGGCAATCCGTCGGGTCGCCTCTGGCTTTCTGGTACTCCGATGAGCCCATTGCGCAAACGGAGAAGATCAATGGTTGTTTCTTCAAAGAGCTCAAGAATGTGCTTGGCGGGAGTATCATCAGCCTGAATGCTGAGAATATCGGCTGCGGTGGCGGTAAGTTTTATACCGGATTTACAGAGATGCCGGTGCATATACCGAATTTTGTTTCGAACAAAGAGAAGTACAAGGAAACGCCGGAGATGGTGTCCGATTTCATCGAGCAACTCGGAGTGCCTTTGGCAACCAAGCGATATCTCAACCTGGCCCGTATCGACCGTATCGATAGCTTCAATGATATCGAAGGAATCATCTTCTTTGCCACTCCCGACGTGCTGTCGGGCTTGGCTACCTGGGCTTATTTCGATAACAACTCGGACGGTGCGGTGACTGCCAAGTTTGGCTCCGGTTGTTCGGCTGTTATCACGGAGGCTGTTCTTGAGAATCGCCGGAACGGCAGGCGGACATTCATCGGCTTCTTCGACCTCTCTGCCCGTCCTCATGTGGACGAGAACATGCTCAGCTTCGTGATACCGATGTCGAGGTTCAAAGAGATGTACCACACGATGCGGAATACAAGCCTGTTCGGGATGCCTGCCTGGCGCAAAGTGTACGACAGAATCAACAAAACTATATAGTATATGGAAAAGATGTTACTTCGCGATCCCGAAATAGTCCTTACGAAGGAGGTCTTGGCGGATGCATTGGGAGATGTGTACCCCGTATTCGATTCGTTTATGAATACCGTCGAAAGCGAAGGCCTGACGAGTGAATGGAGATATTACAACGACGGCAAGGCGTGGCTGGGTAAAGTGGTTCATAAGAAGAAAACTGTTTGCTGGCTTTCCGTGTGGGAAGGGTATTTCCAGTTGAGCTTTTTCTTTCTGGAAAGACACCTGGAGGCTATTGATGCGCTGGATATTTCCGAAGCTGTCAAGGAGAACTTTCTCCGGGAGAAACCCATCGGGAAGTCGCTGCCGATGTTATTCCGTATTCGTTCGGCAGAGCAACTGCCCGATGTATTCAAGGTGATAACGTTTAAGAAGATAGCGAAGTGATGTGGGTGGTGCGTGATGCGACGGTTGCCGATATTCCTGAGATTCAGAAGCTCTATCAGGATACGGTGCTGACGGTGAACCGGAAGGATTACTCTCAGGAGGAAGTGGAGGACTGGGCTTCTTGTGGAGAGGATGCCTCCCATTTGTGTGCGTTATTAGCCGAACATCGGTATATGGTTGCGGTGAACGATCAAAACGTAATCGTAGGTTTTACATCCATCAACGACGACGGGTATATACATGTGATGTTCGTACACAAAGATTTTCAGCGACAGGGAGTGGCTACATTGCTTTATCAAAGCATTGAACAATATGCCCGTGAGAAAGGCATCAGGCGGCTGACTTCTGAAATCAGTATCACTGCCCGTCCGTTCTTTGAGAAACAAGGGTTCATTGTGGATGAAGAGCAAAAGAGAAAAGCGAATAAGTTGCGCCTTACCAATTATATAATGAGTAAGCTATTGGAATTCTGATGCAATCCACTTTTACAGGAAATGCTTTAAGCATCACTATGTTACGTATTGATCAGCAATTCGAGCGTATGCGTCAACAGTTCTTTGCCGCCACTTCGGCCATGTCCCGGAATAACGATCTCTGCCGATGGGAACTTCTCCAATATTTTCCGGATGGTGGAAGGCCATGCTTCTACGTCAGCATCCGATAAATTACCCAATGTGGTCGATGCCATGTCCTTCGACATGCAACCAGGGAACAGAATCTTCAACGAAGGCACCCACACTACAATGTTATCCGTAGCATGTCCGCCACCCAGGTAATAGCAATCGACTTCGATGTCGTTGAGTTTCAGCATAAGTGAATCCGTGAACCCTGTCTGCGGAACGGGTAATCCTTTTTCACGGGCAATGTCAATCGTCATCTGATTGGCGTAGGACTTGATTCCTTGTTGGTGAAGATACGACAATCCGCCCATACAATCCTCGTGCCAATGATTTGGCACAAAAGTAGTGACCGCTGCATGAAGCGAATCGGCTACCCAGGTCACCAGCTTCTCCGTTTGGCGATCGTCCCAAGGTGAATCAAACAGAAAAGCCTTTCCGTCATCTACCAACAGCAGACCGTTGCCACCTACTTTTCCGAAGGGTGGTACTTCGGCGTACGATACATGGATGTATGCTTTGTCCGAAAGCTTGATCAGCAGGATATCTTCGGTGATCTTTATTTTATTGCCGCTCGTCTGGGCAAAACCTGCCAACGCAAAGAGTGCAGCCAGCAGGAGTGTACATTTTCTTTTCATACTTATATTTTTTGACAAAAAGGGCAGTAGTAGACACTTCCGCCCAGGTAAGCTTCTTTGATGATTTTCCCTTCGCACCGGGGGCAGGGGAGGTACAATGTATTCTTTGAAAGAATGGTCCGATACCGTCCTGTCACACCGTGGAAGTCTTTCTCCGTGTCCCGTCCGCCTTGTTCGGTCATCACTTTCAAGGTGGTTTTCAGACAGTGGAAAAGCAATCCCTTTTCATTGTCGGCCAATGTGGATTTCTTCCGCTTCGGGTGTATCTTTGCATTGAACAGGATATCCTGCAATACTCCATTTCTCAATCCTGGGATACGTTGTTCCGTAGCCAGTAACGCTTTGACCGACATGTCTGTCTTGGTACTTTGAAAGATCCGCTCGAAAACAGAAGCATCGAAAGTATCGTCAAGAGGAGAGATGCTGTGAAGACTTCCCTGGAAATAAGGATTCTGGAACTCTCCCCGGCAAGCCCAGATACCACCGTACATAGCGATGGTCACAGCCATGCAACTGTAATCTTCGAATAAAACAGCTAATTGGAATTTCGCCGGACACTCGGCTTCCGTAGAATAATACCGTAGAATAGCACCATCGCTGATGATGAGGTGCGTGTCGTCTTCCAGGCAGATATGGACGTGTGCCCCATGCCCATTAACAGATACAACCTTTTTACCAACCAGCAATTCGTCGTATGCAGACGGATCACCATTGTACCAGGCGAATTTATGCGGACTCGATGGCGGTTCCACTCGCAGCACTCTTTTGCCTGTCAGTGCTTTGTTTGCCTGTAGGCTTATTATTCTTGATTCGGGTATTTCCAACATAATATTGGGATTATTGAGTGTGCGAAGATACAATTACTCGTCCAAACTTCGGAATATCCATGTCTGTAAATCGTACGTATGTTACGTTAAAAAAACTTCCAGCATCACAATCCTGTTTATATAAAGTAAATTAGAGCATGAAAAGTTGTACGATATGTAAACTTCTTCTATATTTGCGCTATTAAGGAGGAATATGATGAAAGCAAAAAATGAGAAGTTGATCAGCGTCGATGAGATGATGGATGCTGAATTTGGGAAAATAGGTACTCCTGAACGTGAAGCATTTCGCAAAGAGGCATACGCATACTGTATGGGAAAGCTGATTTGCGATGCACGGAAAAAGGAGAAAATCACCCAGTCCGAACTTGCTGATCGGGTGGGGACGAACAAGTCATACATATCAAGAATTGAAAAAGGTGCGATTGAGCCCAGCATAAGTACATTCTGCCGAATCATTGAAGCACTTGGTTTGCGAATCGAGATTGTAAAACCAATCGTGTGATTTAATTATAAGAATATGATTAGCGAAATACTAAATATAAGACAGGCCACTCCGGAAGATGCCGGCCGCATCTGGCAAATCATCCAACAAGCCCAGGAACGGATGCGTCTGCGGGGAAGTAATCAATGGCAGGACGGCTATCCGAATCCGGAGGTTATCGGAAGGGATATAGAGCATGGATACGGCCATGTGCTGTACAATGAAACCGGCGTGATAGCCTACGCCTCTGTCATCTTCGACGGGGAACCGGCGTACGATAAACTCGACGGTCGCTGGTTAACTGACCAACCGTATGTAGTAGTGCATCGCCTGGCTGTGGCCAACGAAATGCTGCAACAAGGCGTCGCCACACTCTTCATGCAACGGGTGGAAGATCTGAGCCGGGAGCGGGGAGTATACAGTTTCCGTGTAGACACCAATTTCGACAATCTGTCCATGCAGAAGATACTCGCGAATCTGGGGTTTGTGTATTGCGGCGAAGTGGTGTACCGGCAAGGCTACCGCAGAGCGTACGAGAAAACTTTATAACTATCTAAGTATGGAAACATTACTCAACCAGATCCGGCAGGAACTACAGAACAGCACCGACGAAAAGACGCTTGCCCTTTCCAGCCATTTCTTCAAGGAAAACGAACGGGCGAAGACCTGGGGTGTGAAAATGCCAACCGTCTCCAAGATTGCCAAAGCATATCTTGCCACAATCAAGAGCCTGCCGAAACAACAACTCTTTGCCTTGTGCGAAGAACTATGGGCTTCGGGATATCTGGAAGAAACCGTTATTGCCTGCGAGTGGACAGATGCCTTGCACAAGCAGCAAGAACCTGCCGATTTCGAGATATTCGAAGGTTGGGTACGGGACTATGTAGACAACTGGGCTTCGTGCGATACTTTGTGTAACCATACCATAGGTGAGTTCATCATGAAGTACCCCGCTTACCTTTCCCGCCTCAAAGAATGGGCATTGTCCGGCAATCGCTGGATGCGCCGGGCAGCAGCCGTTACCCTGATCATTCCCGCCCGCCGTGGATTATTCCTGAATGATATCTTCCAGATAGCTACTCTGCTCCTGGAAGACCGAGATCATATGGTGCAAAAAGGATACGGATGGATGCTGAAAGCCGCCAGTGAAGCACACCAGCAGGAAGTCTTCAGTTATGTCGTAGCCCATAAAACAGTAATGCCTCGCACAGCCTTACGGTATGCCATCGAGAAGATGCCGCCCGAACTGCGGGCCGAGGCCATGAAGAAGTAAGAACCATGAATATAGAAGAACTCAGAGACTACTGCATGTCCATAAAGGCGAGCAGTGAATCGTGCCCCTTCCTGGACAGAACGGTAATCGTATTCAAGGTGATGGACAAGATGTTTGCTTTCATCGCTTCGGAACCCAAAGACGGTGTATTCAAGGTCTGCCTGAAATGCAATCCCCAGCGTTCGGCAGAGTTGCGGGAACGATACAACGGAGTGATATCTACCCAATTCAAATCCACTATGCTGTGGAATGCCGTTTGCCTGGAAAGCGATGTCCCAGACCGCTTGATACGGGAACTGATAGATCACGCCGTGGAGGAAACCGTCCGCGGCTTCAAGAAAGACAAACAGGAGGAATATTACTTATTGCCGTAGTGGTCGGTGGCATGTTCCAGCCCCGCCTATCCTGACAAAACGTACTGGCTTACGGCACAAGCAGATAAATAAAGGTGCAATTATGAGGCGTATATGGTAGGAATCCATATATTTGTGAAGATTTATACCCGGAACGGCCAACGACTTCACAGCCCACACCGCCGTCAACGGCTCGGAGTACGATGCCATCATCCTGCCCGAAACCTATAGTGCCGGTGCGCTGACGGTAACGTTCACCCTGGCTTCGAACGACACGTTCACCTGGGTGGTAAACCCCACCGCCGCACTCACCTTCAAACCGGGCAAGGAGTACAACTACGAGGTGACCCTCACCCGCACGGGAGTCAAGGTCACCGCTGCCATCACGGATTGGATAAGCCTTCCTTTCGGCACGGGAATAGCGGACAAAGGAACATTTGCCGTATCATACTATCAACCCCAAAAACCAGTTTAATGACTTCTGAAAATTCTACCAAGCGTCCCGAACCAACCGGGACAGATACCCTTATGGAACTAAAAGAAACTGAGGGTGTGATGGGGTAGGAGATTTGTATTATACCGGATACGAACTGAGATACTCAAAACTGTAATCGAGTTCTTTCAACTTATGTATCAGTGCTCCCAGGTCATTGTGCTCATTCACCTTCGCGAACATCTGGTCGTGCATCAGCAGAACGATATGGTCGGTCGTGAAAGTCCGGGAAGCCTGCATCATCTTTTCTATTTCATCCACCAACTCGTCGATGCTCTGCTTGGGAGCATAATTCTTCGGATCGTAATTCCATTCCACGTCCCAGCCGAAAACCTGATACCCCTTTTCTGCTAATAACTCGGCGGAAGTATTGCCCGATTGCTTCATGTTCTTTTGTCTTTCGCCGATGTACCACAGGTTTCGTCCTGGCAAACGGGCTATCTTGTGCTGAATCTGAAAGTCTGTCTGATTCTTCTCGAAGTCTTCCAACACTGATTCCGGATATGTATAGTATTGGGTATATTTATTCCGGGCATGCGAGTAACTGTGATTGTATATTTCTACGAACGGGTTCACCTTCAACTCGTTGAAGTGCCTCCGGAACCGTTTGCTGCCGTCGATACCGTTGCCCACCATGAACAGGCTGGTCTTTGTTCCGGTGCTTCGTACGATGCTGTCAATGTACAGGCTTCCGTTCAGCGGTGCGTCATCGATAGTCAGGTAGATGCACTTACCCGGAGTTGCCGGTTGGTCAGTTGGCGTATCAAGCATAGCATCGGTGGCCGGGATGGTATCGGCAGCGGGTATGTCTGTTGAGGGTACTGTTTCTATGAGCGGAATGTTTTCGCTATCCATACAAGACAGTACCATGATGGATAAAATTGCAGTAGCGATGAGGGAGGTAGTCTTTTTCATATTTGTAATTTCTTTAAATGTGGGCATACGATTCCCCTGACAGGGACATACGCCCCTGCCTGACAGGTCACACAATACTTTCAGTTGATTATTTTATCTCCAGACGATGTAGGAAATAGTACCGGGTACGTCCGGCTGCTCTTCGCCGAATTCCTGGCGGGTGTGTTCGGGATCCGTGTACCATCCGTAAGCGCTACCGCCTACCAGGTAAATAGCATCCGTCACCCCTGTATCTATCAAGGCTTGTGAGAAATCATAGAACGATTCCCGGTTCCTGCTATCCACCATGACCACCTGATCGTTGAGTATGGCCAGGGCCCGTCGGATGGACTTACCTTTAGGTTTGTTCTCTATCAGCTCGCCGTTGCTGACCAGTGCGTACTGCCGGAAGAAGGAGCCGCCGTTCTGTATCACTTGGTCCAATAAGGGTGTCGATTCGCCCATACCGATGGTTATCCTGTTGTTCTCCATGGCGACATATCCTTTCTTGGCTACTCCGCGGGAAAGACGTTTGCCGTCGATGACGAAGTCGCCTACAATTTCCTTGTTGTCCCGGCGGATATCGGCTGCCATAGCGGTGTACAAGATGGTTGAGTCTGCTTTGTCCGGCATTCCCAGCTGCAGCGATAGAGTAGCCAGGTGAGGAGTGTAGATACGCAGCGGAACATCGTTGACGCTTACGTCCTGTATTTCCAGACGGGCTTTCTCTTCCATGGTACTGCCGATGCTATCGTTGGTCACTACCGATATGCTTTGCTCAGTGGTTTGTTCCGGCTCGAAGTAATAATCGTCCGTTGCAGTCTTTTTCGTGAGCAGGTAGATGGCTATCCCGGCAGCTATCAGCAGAAGCATCACGCCTGCAAGTATGAACCATCTGGTCTTTGTACCTCCGTGTTTTCCTTTTTCAGAAGCATCTGAGCCGAGGAAATACACCTCGTTATCTTGTTTGTTTTTCTTCGTCATCATATTCCAATCCTCCTGCTTTTAATGCTGTCCTCCAATACTACTTTCAATGCCTTCAGTGCTTCTTTCGAAGCAGTCAGGGTGAATTTATTCGGAAAACTGCTGTCCGAAAGTACGATTTGTTGTTTGGCTACATTGACATAATAAATGTACTTGCCGTTAATGATCAGGCTTTTGCCCAACCGGATGAATGTTTGCGCATCGGTACCCAGCTGTTGCTCAATGACTTTCTCGAACGAAGCCAGATTGAACGAGAACACATGTTCGTCCTTGTCCACCAGTGTCATGGTAGAATAATTACCATCGGACAAAATGAATATAATCCTATCGGGCGAAACCCGGACAATCTCATTGCTGTTTATTAATACCAGATGTTTTGACATTTTTGATTCTTTTATGATGCAAAGATATAGTTTTCCGCGTTCCTTGTATCACCTATTTACCGGCATTTGATGAAATAGCCGTTTGGCTGTACGAAACCTTTGGAGTGGGTGATGAAATGGAAAAGAGGAATGTGGCAGACGCTTTAGAAACGCGTATCCCGGTAGGCTTGGATCGCTTTCCGGCTCATGCGTACGCCTTCCTCGATGATGTGTTTCGATTGGTGGAACTGGAAGATGCTGTACTGCCTGCATGGAATGGTAATCAGCAGGTCCGGCCGGTAATGCTCTATCGACAGCCGGGCTATTTTCTGGATCATGATAGTGGACGACTGCGTGAGCATCTGGAACTGATTCAGACTGCCGGTGGATGGTTGAGGGGTTTCGAAAGCAGGAAGCATACTGACCATGACTCCCACCAGGATATCACCCTCGGTACGGGCCACCCGGTCCAGTGGGATGGGATTAATCATTCCGCCATCTGTCAACGTTCTGCCTTGATACTTGAAAGGTCGGAACACCGTCGGGATGGAGATCGAGGCGCGGACAGCATCGTACAGTCGCCCGCTGTCGATCACTACCTCTTGTTCGGTGAGGATATCGGTGGCTACGGCAGAGAAGGGGATGGGCAACTCTTCGATGGCTATGTCGGGCAGGATTTTGCTCAAAGCCTGCATCACCCGTTCACCTTTCAGGAAACCGTCGCGGGCCAGGGTTACATCGGCCAGGCCGAACATCTTCCGCTTGTCCAGTCCGAGCAGCAATTCCTTACAGGCCTGTAACCGGCCGCAGGCGTAGGCGGCACCTATCAGGGCACCCATCGAGCAGCCGGCAACGGACGATATCTCGAATCCGTTCCGTTCCAGTTCTTCGATGGCACCGATATGGGCTATTCCGCGTGCGCCTCCGGTGGATAATACCAAGGCTATCTTTTGTTTATTCATGGGCAATCTGAGTCTGTTGCCTCAAAAGTACGAATAATGAATCAAATGACAACTTCGGAAGCTTGGTTTTCATTCCAACATCTTCAGGATATCCGGCATCATGGTCCACACGGTATTCTCCGTCTGTGCCGTATACAGTCTTCCGTCTATCTCCGACATCTCGTCCGTGGCAATCGCTTTCGTAATGCGGCTCTTTCCATACGGGTGAATCGCCATCTTTTGCCCCATGCCCACGCCGGCCATCTCGAACATCCAGGCAGCTGCACAATGCCCTATCAGCATCTTGCCCATTTTATCGAACCGTTTGAGGATGGCAAACATATCCTTGTAATACGACTTTTCCAGGTGGTCGTTGATCTTCGGGACGGCATCGCCGCAGGCGAAAACTACTGCATCATAGTCATCTTCGTGCCCTTTCAGGTTAGCCACTACATCGTCCAGTCCCATGCGGATACCAGAATTGCTGGCCACATGTGTGGAGTCGGACACGGCAAACGTCTTGAATTCTATGCCATTCTCATAAAATGCTTCCAGGTACTGGAACAATCCGAACCCATTGACCGGGTTCACCACTAATATTGCTACTCTTTTTGCCATACTGTTAAAGTTTGGAGGTGAAACATGAATAATTATTAAACAAGTTCGTTACATTTGCATTTCCTGACAAGGGAACGAAGTACTCTTTGACCGGATGCAGATGAAACAAGCAGTAGATGAACAAAGTGGTAATAATTCTTGTTCCGGAAGGAAACATAAATTCAGATTATTAAGAAGAATGAAATGCCCTGGAAAGCCGGAAACAGGCGTGAACAAAGAAAGGCTAGAGTCGTTAAAGATATCGATGAGAATAGAGAATCCTGATAATTCGTTTCAAATTTAAAAACTAAAAAGCTTATGGCAACAATCAATGTGTACTTGTCGTTCGACGGCAATTGCGAAGAAGCATTCAACTTCTACAAATCTGTATTTGGTAAAGAATTCACCTACATCGGTCGTTACAAGGACATGCCCACGGACGAAGTTCCCATTCCTGCCGGGCATGAGAACAAAGTGATGCACGTCGGTCTCCCTATCAGTAAAGAAACTGTGTTGATGGGTTGCGATGTGTGCGAAGAGATGTCCGAACAGAAATTCGTACGGGGAAATAATTTCTCCATCAGCGTCGGTGTGGAATCTGAAGAGGAAGGCCGTCGCATATTCAGAGCACTATCGGCAGGAGGTGACGTGATTATGCCGTTGGAGAAAACATTCTGGGCGACACTCTTCGGTATGGTCAATGATAAGTTCGGTGTCAGCTGGATGATCGACTATTCGGAGTGTCAGTACCCCGAGAATTGTGAGAATCCGGATTGCTGCCAGAAATCGGGCTGTTAGCGGGAAAATAAAACTGTGGAGTGATGCGTGGAAGCATTGCTCCACAGTTTTTTATTCCGGAAAACTCTCATAAGCCTTTCGCAATACTTCCATATCCAGTCTTTTCATTCGTTGCATCATCGCTGCCACCCGTATGGACCGTTCAGGAGTTTGGGCAGACAGCCAAGTGTCCAGTTGTTCGGGTACAATCAGCCACGACACTCCGTAGCGATCTCTCACCCACCCATGCGATTGCTCTTCTCCACCGATAGCCAGCATCTTCCAATAATGGTTTATCTCACCCTGTGTGCAGCATCGCACAAGGAAAGTCATGGCTTCCGTGAACGTGAATTGATGCTCGATGCCATTGTCCATAGCCATGAGCTTCTGTCCCAGCAATGAGAACTGGGCATGCACCACCGTCTTTTCAACTCCTGTAAGTCCATTAGAGTCGTGCATCTCCAGTTCATTGATGACCGAAACGGGAGCGAATACCGAACAATAGAAATGGATGGCTTCTTCGGCTTTTTTGTGTTGCTTACCCACGAACATCAGGAAGGGGGTGATGTACTGCGGAATGCCGCATACACCCAGCTGCCACGACAATCCAAACCGGTCTTCTATCCAACCGAAATATTCGCAGAACGGATACTTACCCCGTTCTATGAACGGAGAGCCGCCAACGGATAGATGTTCCCACAAAGCGTCGAGCTCTTCTGCCGATTCGCATCCCACATAGAATGAGTTGGAAGGGGTAAAAGTGTGGATAGTTCCGCCATTCAAGGCGGTGAGTTCTTGCCCGGCCAAACTGAAATTGACCGCGAATACGCTACCTTTGGGCAACATACCATTTTCTACATAGCGTACAATGGTTCCCATTTTCCCATCTCTGAAGATAGAGGTGTAGAACCGGGCAGCTTCCTCTGCCCGGTGGTCGAACCACAAACAAGGGGTAATTAGGTTTTTCATGAGGAATAATTTTAGCTGTTCAGTACAAAAATAACAAAAAACCGCCGGATTACAACATAATTGAATGATTTTTGTATGCTTATCCCAAGAGCTATCTCCTGCATATCAATGGTTAAGCCTGTGTACTTGATTGTTTACAGATAACGCTTGACAATCTTTATTATGCTTTCTGGCAACAAAAATCGGGGAGACTTGTTTTATAAGCACGAAACAGATAAGAAGAAAATGAACCAAACCAAACAATAAACTTAGTTGTATGAAAAGATCAATGTTGCTAAAACGAGGAGCTTTTGCCCTCTTACTGACCGCTTTCGGCGTCGGTATGTATGCTCAGTCGCCTTCGGACGAAGAAGTAGCCAAGCAAGCCAACAACCCGTTGGCCAGTATAAAAACCGTCAATGTACATAATTATTACATGCCGAACTTGTATGGGGTACCCGATGCAACGGTGAACCAGACGTGGATACGCTATGCGCAGCCCGTCGGCCCGCTGCTCATCCGTGTGTCCATGCCATTCGAGAATACTTCGTTCCCCAACGAGAGTCCTTCGACGGGATTGGGCGACCTGAATGCTTTCATTATTTATAAGTTGAGTAAGCCTACCAGTGGTACCGACTTTGGTATTGGCCCGGCCTTGACTTTCCCGACGGGAACCAACGGCATGGGTGCAGACAAATGGCAAGCCGGTATCTCGGCCATTGCATTTGCCCATAGCAATCCGGTAGTGCAGGTGGGTTCGCTCATCACCTGGCAGCAATCGTTTGCCGGTGACGGTGACAAGCCCAATGTCAGCATGCTTACTCCCCAGCTATTTTTCATGTTTCAACTGGGCAAGGGTACGTATCTGAGAAGCACGGGCTTGTGGAATTTCAACCTGGAGAACGGGGATTATAATGTTCCCCTCGGTCTGGGTATAGGTAAGGTAATTAAGTCGAAGAATGCTGTGTTCAATGTATTCATGGAACCGCAGTATTCGGTGCTCGTTAAAGGAATGGGTCAACCGCAATTGCAGGTGTTCATCGGCTTTAACACACAGTTCCATTGATGTGGATTATTTTACCACAGAGTCACACAGAGTTCCACAGAGTAAGAAAATAAAACTCTGTGGAACTCTGTGTGACTCTGTGGTAAAGTATTCTATTGCATGATGCCGTTGTACACGGCTTTACTCAGTGTTCCTTGCGCATCATCGCCGTTGTACTCCCAGTACATAGCACCGAGCATGCCTTTTCCTTTCAGGAATTTGCACTTCTCGGCTATAGAATTCGCATCTTCATAGCCGCATACCATCGCGCCGAGTGAATCGGTCAGGTAGGGAACCTTCGCAACATCGTCCCAATTCTGCATGTAATTTTCTTTGGTGATAATATCCTTGTAATTGGTGTAACCTATTTCCGGAATACCGCGACCGTAGAACGGGATGCCGAGCACCAGACGCTCTACCGGGAATCCGGCAGCTACATGTGCTTCGACGGCATCCTGACAAGAAACGCCTTTCGTCATTTCCGAGCGGTACAACGAAGCGTGGTGATAAGGAGCGGATGAAACGTCATACGTCATGATGTTCACAAAGTCTACATACGGTTCGATATCGGCGAAGTCTATGTACTTACCATCGGCTACGGAAGCCAGGGTGAGCAGTTTATCGGGTCCGATGGCTGCGCGGATGTCGCGCATCAGCAAGGTGAAGTTCTTTGTGTCGTCGGGGGATGAAGAAATACCGGCTGTACTTTGGGTAGGATACTCCCAGTCGATGTCGATACCATCGAGTCCGTATTCAGTCACTACCCGTTGGCAGTCCTTAGCAAAGGAGACACGGTTCTCATCCGTAGCTGCCATTTCACTGAAACGTCCGCTTTCCCATCCACCTATGGAGATGAGTATTTGCAACGAAGGCTTTTGTGCTTTCAGGGCTACCAGGGAGTGGAGACGTTCGCCATTGTCCACACGTACGGCATTGAACGAATCGGTCACGTGACCGAAAGCATAATTGATGTGTGTCAGCACGGCCGGATCGGGCATGACGGTGCTCCATGACGTGACGTAAGCTAATACCACCGGCCCTTTAACTTCTCTTTTCGCTGTGCAGCTCATTAAAAACACGGACATCAGTCCTGCTAAGCAAGCTTGGGATACTTGTTTCAGAAATTGTTTGTTGTGATTCATAAATAATAGTGTTAAGTAAATAAAGAAATGTTATCGCTCTATTCTGCAGAGCATTCAGTCCCCAAAGATAACTTTTTTAACTTATTATATCTCTTAATTGTGACATCTTTTTTGTTTTGTGCAACTCAGTGGCAAATTATTATTACTTTTGCGCATTACCCTTAAATAGAATAACATGAAAACCCCCAACTCTTCCCAGCGCATTCTATCCATCGACGGATTCCGCGCCATCACCATGGTGCTGATGCTCTTCGTGAACGACATTCCCGGTCTGCGCAACATTCCCCACTGGCTGCATCATGCAGCTGCTACCGAGGATATGCTTGGTTTCTCGGATACCATCTTTCCAGCCTTCCTGTTTGCCGTAGGTCTTTCCATTCCTTTTGCTATCCAGAAACGAATGGAGAAAGGTGAATCCTTGCTGAAAGTGCTTTGGCACATCGTGGAACGAACCATTGCGCTGGTAGTGATGGGGCTGTTTACTGTCAATCTGGATACGCTGGACGGTAATGCTTGTGTCATTCCCCACCATTGGTTTGCCATCCTGATGGTAGTGGGATTCTTCCTGATATGGAGCGTGTACCCGAAAGTCAAAGACTGGAAGAAATACCTCTTCCCCGGCATGCGCATCGCGGGTGTAGCTCTGTTGCTGGGGCTCTATCTTATCTATAAAGGATATGACGGTCAGCCGTTCGGCATACAATGGTGGGGTATCCTGGGACTGATCGGGTGGACGTATCTGGTTGCCGTCCTGACGTACCTCATTACCCGGACGAGCCTGGTGCGTACGCTCATTGCTTGGGGGGTGTTCATCGCTTTGTCCGTGCTGACCCATGCGGGCGTGCTGAATCTCGGCTTCATTCCGGGCGACATGACGCTGCATGCGTTGGGCGTATCGGGTGTGCTCGTGGCCATCCTGATGCAACACCTGGGCAACAAGGAGAACCCTCGTCGCTTCATTCTCGCCCTCTGCGGTGCAGGTGCGCTGATGCTGATCGGCTTCTTCCTTTCCTATCCCCACTGGATCATCTCGAAGATACAAGCCACCCCGACCTGGCTATTCATCTGCCTGGCCATCTACTTTCCGCTCTTCGGACTGCTGTATTGGCTGATGGACACGCGCGGCATCACGAAGTGGTTCGGCATCATTAAGCCTGCCGGAACGGTAACGCTGACCTGCTACATCATCCCTTACCTGTGGTACAATGTGCAGGGTATGTTAGGTTGGTGGTATCCCGAGGCATTGGGCGAAGGTGTGCCGGGACTGATCAAGTCGCTCGTTTTTGCGCTGATTATCGTACAGATAGCCGGCTTGCTGACCAAGGTAAAAGTGCGGCTCAAGGTATGATAATGTTTTATCTCCTGATCAACGTAGCTTAACTCACCGACCAAACTTATTTTGCTCTCCTCTACGAGTTGTGCAGAATTTGCTTCTGGAGATAGATAACTTTCTTCTGATGACATGAATATTTAATACCACTATACACGATGATGAAACGAACAATGATTGCTATCCTGTTGCTTGTAGCAACGGTTCGGGTGGTTGCGGTGGACGAATCGTCCATTTACACCCAGCGGCCCAACGACCCGGAAGCGGTGTACTTCACCCCGGAGAATTATTCCATTACCGCCGACGGCCGGACGGATGTGTCCGAAGCTCTTCAGTCGGCCATCGACAAACTGAAACTGGAGCAGAACTTCGGCATCGTCTTCATCCCCGAAGGCACGTACAAGCTGACGCGTACCATCTACATCCCGGCTTCCATCCGCCTCATTGGCTATGGGCAGAAGCGTCCGCTCTTTGTGCTGGCGAAGAACTCGCCGGGCTATCAGCAGGAAATTTCCTCGGATAAAGGGAAAGCGAAATACCTGTTCTGGTTTACCGGCGGCGTGGTGACGGACGAGAAGCGCGTGGGCGATGCCAATGCGGGAACGTTCTACAGTGCCATGTCCAATATCAATGTGAAGATTGAAGACGGGAACCCATACGCCGTGGCACTTCGTACGCACTTTGCACAGCATAGCTTTGTCAGCCATATGAGTGTTTATGTCGGCAAAGGTAAGGCGGGGCTGTACGACGTGGGGAACGAGATGGAGAATGTGGCGTTCTATGGCGGCGAGTACGGTATCTATACCACCAAAGCATCGCCTGGTTGGCAGATGATGCTTACCGACTGTTATTTCGAGGGGCAGCGGCAAGCGGCCATCCGTACGCAGGAGGCCGGGCTGACCATCGTTAACCTGCAAGCACGGAATGTACCGACGGTCATCGACATTGATCCCAATTACCACGAAAAGCTTTTTATGGAGAACTGCCGTTTCGTGAACGTAAGCGGTCCGGCTATCATTGTGAGCAATGAGGACAATGCTTTCAATCAGATATCGCTTCGCGGCATCGAGTGCCAGCAGGTGCCGGTGTTGGTAAAGATGCGTCGCAGTGGAAAGCAGACCTCGGTTCCGTATGCTACTTACTTAGTGAAAACCTATGATCACGGTTTGCAGATGGACGACCTACAGGCCCGTCCGGAGTATCGCACTATATCGGATATCCTTCCGCTGAAAACTCTTCCGGCTGCTTTGAAACGGGATATTCCCGCTCTGCCGCCGATGGAGTCTTGGGTGAACATCAAGGAGCTGGGTGCGAAGGGCGACGGTACCACGGATGACACGAAAGTCTTCCGGGAGGCGATAGAGAAACACGCTAACGTCTACGTGCCGCAAGGCTGGTACCGCTTCACCGAAACGGTGCGCATGAAACCGGGTACGCGGCTCATCGGACTGCACCCGTTTGCCACACAATTCGTATTGGCCGAGAGCACCCCGGCATTTAGCGGATTCGGCTCACCGGTGGCTCTGCTCGAGTCATCGGAAGGAGGAAACAATATTCTGAACGGTATCGGTATCAATACCGGTGCGTACAATTACCGGGCGGTAGGTTGCCGATGGATGGCCGATGCAGCTTCGTACCTCAACGATGTGAAATTTGTCGGCGGGCACGGTACGCTGAGCAAAGGACCCTACAAACCGTGGGGCGGGTATGGTAAGCCGCGTATCAGTTCGCCCACCGAACCGGTGATGACTACCGGAAAGGACCGCGCCTGGGACAACCAGCATTGGAGTCTTTGGGTAACCGACAATGGCGGTGGTACTTTCAAGGATGTATGGACAGCCAGCACGTACAGCACCAACGGGCTGTATGTGGAGAATACTTCCACGCCGGGCCGCATCTACGCCATGTCGCTGGAACACCATGTGCGAAACGAAGCTCGCTTCAACAATGTGGCCAACTGGAAGGTGTATGCGTTCCAGCTGGAAGAGGAGGATCGTGAGAGTGCTTCCTGCCAACCCATCGAACTGCAGAACTGTCGCGATATGGTCTTTGCCAACCTGTATATGTTCCGCACCATCCGGCTCGATACTCCTGCGCCGTACTCCGTCCGCACGTGGAACTGCCGGGACATCGAGTTCCTGAATGTACACAATTATTCGCAGATAAAATACACCACCAATCTGGCTATCTATGACATCACCACGAGCACGGAAGTCCGCCCGTGGGAGTTCCAACGCTTGCTTATTACCGGACAGGAAAATCGTCGCACTCCGCTGACAGCCGGGAAGGGCAAAGTAGAGCAGCTGGCGGCAGGCTTCGAGTTTGCCGAAGGAATGGCGGCGGACAGTCAAGGCAATGTGTACTTCTGTGAGAACCGTCTGCGGAGAGTGTACAAATGGTCGGTCGACACGCAAAGCCTTTCGCTCGTGGCCGACTTTCCGTGGAAACCCATCTCACTGGCTTGTGATACGCAGGACAATCTGTTGGTCCTGTTCCGTTACGATCCGCAGCCGGGCTACCTGGTCAATGGTCAGCAGGAGCGGATAGAGGAACTGCCCGACGGTGGCGGTACCTCGTTCAGCGGATGGGGCAACTCCGGTTTCGGCAGTTGGGTATATGCCATCGACCCGAACCGTCCGGAAGAGAGCATCCGTTTGCTTCCGCGCAAGCCGATGAAGGAAGTAGGCAACGTGCATAAAGCCCTCTATCCATCAAACCGTTGGAGAGACTTCCACGACTTTAACGAAGTATCGGTCTACGTGCCGGAACACTGTTTCGTGGCTCCTGATGGTGTCACCATCATCCCCGAATGTTACGACCTGGCACGCACTTCGTCTTTGCTCGAAGCTTTTCCCGGCAAGCCTTTCTATACCGCCGATGAGTATGACAAACGCATGGTAAAGATGGAAGTAGCTGCCAATGGCGTGCTTTCGGACCTGACTTATTTCGCCGAACGCGGAGAGTTTGGATCGGCTGTGGATAAAGAAGGAAATGTGTACGTAGCCGACGGGCAGATATATGTCTATGATGCAACCGGCCAGGAGATCGGAATGATTGAAGTGCCCGAACGTCCGTCTACACTCCGTTTCGGTGGTAAAGATGGAAATACGCTATTCATCACGGGGCGCTCTGCTCTCTATAGCGTACGGTTGTAGGTATCAACCACAGAGGACAGAGGGCACAGAGGAAATAAATTAAAACCTCTGTGTCCTCTGTGGTGAAAAAGGATCTTAAACCGGTCGTTTGGTGACGAGCAACTTATCCACGCGTCCGCCGTCCATATCCACAATCTCGAAGTTGATGTGCTGATACGAGAACGTATCGCCTGTCCTGGGAATGCGCCCGATGAGGAACATGGCCAGTCCTCCGAGCGTCGTGAAATCCTCCGAGTCTATATCCTCGTAGGCCAAAATACCCATCTCGTCCATAAAGTCGCCGATGTTCATCGAAGCATCTACGAGCATCGACCCGTCCTGACGGATTACAATCTCCTCTTCGTCTATCTCGTTCTCCTCCAGAATATCGCCGAAGACACTCTCCGCCAGGTCGTGCAGGGTGATGATTCCCTCCGTACCCCCGTACTCATTGACTACCACGGCAAACTTATTCTTCGTTTGCTTAAACAGTTCCAACGCCTTGCGGGCATACAGACTCTCGGGAATAAACATCGCTTCTCTGGAGATCATGTCCAGTTGGAACGGTTGGTTATTGCCGATGAGAAGCAGGATGTCTTTGACGGACACCACGCCCAGCACCTCGTCCTTGTCATTGTCCACCAGCAGGTAGTTGCTGAAATTCTCTTCCTCGATGATATGCAGCACCGCCTCCTGCGTATCGTCGGCGTGCAACACAATCAAGTCTTTTCGGTGCGTCATCAGCTCATTCACCCGCTTGTCCGAGAAACGGAATACATCACGCAGCATCTCCGTCTCGTCTTTGTCAATCACTCCTTGTTGCGAACTCTGGTGCAGAATCATCTTCAGCTCCTCCTGTGTCATGATGCGCTCTTCGTTCTTCAGTCCGATGAGCCTGTTCAGCAGTTGCGTGGATACACTGAGGAACCACACGAAAGGATAGGAGAGCGTGGCAAGGATTCGCATGGTTTTACTGAGCAGGGTGGCGTACCGTTCCGGATTACTCAGGGCAATGGACTTCGGCACCAGCTCGCCTACGATGATGGACAGGTATGTGATGACGGCCACGGTGAGCACTATAGCCAAGTCTTTTGCATAGGGTGCTAAAGAGGGTATTTGGGCGAAGAGCGGAGCCACATCGTCGGCGATGGCTACGCCACCGAAAGCTCCCGAAATGATCCCGATAAGGGTGATCCCGATTTGAATGGTGGAGAGAAACTTCTCCGGTTCGTCCAATTGTCTGAGTACTTCGCGGGCAGATTTGCTTCCCTTGCCGGCAAGCGTTTCGAGGCGGGCTTTGCTGGACGATACCAACGCGATTTCGTACATGGCGAACACTCCGTTGAGCACCAGCAAAATGAGAATAACGATAAATTCCATATAGTATGTGAATGGTTTATTGCGTCAAAAGTACGCTAATTGTTGAAATATCACAAATGTACTGTGCGGTATTACTAAATAATTAATACATTAGCAGGCTGATTTGTTCGTTTCCACCATAATAAAAGCCGGTCTACTCCATCGGGAGGACCGGCTTTTGTTATGATTTCTGTTGCCAATTATTCACTATTTCGTCTTATCTGCCATCTCTTTCACTTTGGCAGCACGCTTCTCCGTGTCCGGATGCGAAGAGAACATCTTGCGGAACTTAGAATCCTGGGCCGAACCTTCCGACAGCTTGAGCAGTTTGCTCAGTGAATTATACATACCGTAAGGATCGCCGTCGTTCTGCACACTGAAGTTGAAGCCATACGCATCGGCTGCATATTCCTGCTTCTGTGAGAACTGTGCACCGGCAAGCGATTCTGCCAAAGCACCCAGTTCCGAATCCGTCATCTTGGCAACTGCCGAGCTGGCTGCACCGGCCGCATTCTTGGCAGCCGAACGCAGATATGCACTCTTCATGGCATCCTTCACGTCCGTATTTACTACGTGACCTATCTCGTGACCTATCACCGCCAGCACTTCATCATCATCCATATAGTCCATCAGTCCGGCACATACACGTACGCTACCGTCACCACTGGCAAAGGCATTGATATCGACAACTTCGTACACGGCGAAGTTCAGTTTCATTCCATTTACTTCCGTGATGTGTCCGGTGAGTTTTTTCAGGCGTTGTCCGTATTCGCTGTTTTCGGCAGCTATCGGGTTGTGTTCATCCATCCATACCATATACTCGCGGCAGAGTTCCGCTACGTCGGCATCCGACAGGGTGATGGCTTTGGCAGCATCTGTGCCGGCCTGAACAACTTTGGCTGCATTGATTGATTTACCACCGATCTTGATTTGTGCTGAAGCACTGAGAGAGAAACCGCATAGAGCAACGGCCATGAGAATTACTGTTTTCTTCATTGTTTTTCGTTTGTTTACTTTTTAATTTAACTTGGTTTATTCCAATGTTTTGCTATTCGGGGTGCAAATATATGTAAAAATCCGTGATAAATGAAGCCGAAATTCTATATTTGTCGAGATAAATAACCGCTTTAATAGATAAGAAATGAAGACAATTAGACTAACTACCTGCGTTGACGCTATGCAGGCGCACATTTTACAAGGTGCTCTTGAGAACGAAGGCATCACATCTGTATTACACAATGAGAACTTCTCGACCCTTCTGCCCGGATTTAGCAATATCATGGGAGCAGGTGTACAGATTTTTGTGCTGGAAAGCGATTATGACAGAGCACTGGCCATTATAGAAAAGAATGAGCCGCAAGCAAAGAAATACTGTCCTTTCTGTGGCTCGGATGATATTTGTATCGGGCTGGGGAAGCGGAAATATACAAAGGCTTTTTTTGCTTTCCTGTCCGCTTTCTTTTTAGTGACTCCTATGGGAAATATCCGGGCTACCTGCCAATGCAAACAATGCAAAGCTGAGTTCGATGTTCCGGCGGAAACTCATGATCCCATTTCAACTGAACAAGGAGAGTAAAGGGCTCATCGTCAATTAAGGCTCATCTAATCATGCGGATCAGAAGTTGAGAAGGGGGTGTGTCAAAAGTCCCATCGCTTTTTGAATAAGTTACAGATTGTAAGTTGATCCATCATAGCCCAGCGGGCTATTGTGTTCGTAGCCGGGGGTGTAAGCCCCCGGGACAGGATATTTCCCAGCTATGCGCCACGTAGTGGTGCTGTGTGTGATAACCAAGCTCATAATAGCACCACTACGTGGTGCGTAATTAGAGGTACATTTGTCCCGGGGGCTTACACCCCCGGCTACGAACACGTTGGCCCGCTGGGCCAAGATGAATGAACTTACGATTTGTTACTTTAAGATTTACTAAAGAGACTTTTGACACACTCTCTTCTCAATTCTGGCGAACAGAATAAAATTATTCGGTAGCAGACGGATAAGTGTCGTTTTCTATAAATTCCAGTGCAGCATTGAGCAACGTCTCGTTCTCATCGCCGAAGGGCAGGAAGTGAAGCAGGTCCTGTGTCTCATCGATGGTGTAGTTGGGTGAGATACCGGTGGTGTATTCTGATTCATGGTTGCTGTTATAAATGGTGTATTCCACCAGGTTGAGTTGCCAGAGCGTTTTCGGGTTGCGGTAGGAGTTGGTACCCACGTTCTGACCTACAGTTTTCTGACCGATGAGCTGTACACCGATACCTTTCCCGTTCAGACAGTTCATAATCATCTCCGATGCACCGCCGGTGGTAGTGGTGGAGAGTACGATGATCATTTCGGTATTGAGGTTGGATCCTTCCTTGATCAAGGCATTGTCGAAGAGCAATGTCTGGTTCTGATCCTGACGCATGTCATTGTATTCCAGATAAGCCATGGGCGTACCCAGTAGCGATGCAGGTGCCAGGAGCGTTCCCAACAATTGAGCACATTCCGTCTGTCCGCCTCCGTTGTAACGCAGGTCGAGGATGATGATACTCGCTCCGGCAGCTTTGAATGTATTGGAGAGGGCGCGTAACTCATTGTTGTACTTCTCCGGATCGCTGATGGTACCGGCTGTGAATTTGCTATACACCATATAGCCCACTTTGTACCCACCGCGGGTATAGGTGTTGTAGTAGTTCACCGGATTGTTCTCCACTTCGCGGGCGGCAGGCATGGAAGCCGTACGGTCTTCCACCACGATGCCTGTTACGGTCTCATTCTCGTTGACTTGTTCGGTGTATTTCCCGATGACCAGTTCCAGGGCATCGGTTCCTCCCAGTAGAGCCGTTTCGTTCTTAGTGGTAATCTCTTCGCCGTTTACCTGCATGATATAATCGCCTCGTTTCAGACCGGCATCGGCAGCGGGTGAGTTGGGCAGTATATAGGTGATCAGTGCATTGTAGTTTGTAGCATCGGTAGCAGCACGGTTAAGTTTGTACGCATATCCGTAGCTCAGGGTGGGGGTAAACACAATACTGTCGGCCGTGGTGAAACCCTTGTCTTTGGAAGGCACAGCCGACTTGATGAAGGCTGTCGGTGCGTTAAAGAAGTTCAGCTTGCTCTCGGCCGCCAACTCATCATACCACAAGTAGTTGACACGCATGATGCTGTCCATCCAACGGTCGCGTTCGGTCTTGGCGGCGTACTCCGGCCAGCGATCTTCACCGCAGGAAGAGAGCAGTGATAACCCGGCAACCAGGAACAAGGTGAAGAGAAGTATGTTTTTGGATTTCATATCGGTTCTTTTTCAGTTTACGTACTGCAAAAGTAGGAAATACTTCGGAAATCTGCCACTATTAAATGTAATATTCCGCCAAATCGATAATTCCTGCCCGCATGGCGTACTTGGTAGCTTCGTGCACATTGTTCACGCCCAGCTTGCGGAAGATGTTTTTCCGGTGGCTGTTGATGGTGTGGAAGCTCACAATCTTCTCGGCGGCAATCTCCTTGGTGGTCTTTCCGGAGGCGATCTCTTTCAGGATACTCCGCTCGGTAGGGGTCAGTAGATGGTCTTCCTGAACGGGAGATTGTGATGTAGGAGTGCCCGATAGCAACAGGTTGCTCACGAAGTTGCAGATGAACCGTTCCCGGCGTGTGGCACATTGCAAGGCAGAGAGGATCTCTTCTTTCGATGAGTCTTTCATCACCACGCCGAAGGAGTTGCTGCTGAACAGCACTTGCCGGAGGAACCCCGCACTCAGATCGTCGGAGAACAGCAACCAGTCGGTTTGGGGGAAGCGGCCTTGCAGTACCAGCAACTCATCGGCCCCGCCGAAGTCGAACAAGGTATAGTCCAGCACCACCACAGCCTGTTGGTGTAGACGCAGTTGGGCGATGAGCTCCGTCTTGTTGTCGGCCTCGAGTAGCAGCGCGGTATCCTTCAGCCTGCCGAGTAGGTAAAGCATGCCTGCCTTACTGATGTCCTGATTGTCTGCAATGATGTATTCTCTCATGATAGACGGGTAAAGAAAAACCGTTGCAAATGTACGCTTTTTTGCAGTACTTGCAACGGTCTTGTCAGTCAAATCTCCTGGAATTATCAATTAGAAAAGGCTACGTCCCTTGAATACGCTGGATTCGCCCAATGTTACAATGTTTCCGTTCAGGGTAATTGTATTGGAGTTGAAGTTCGGATATACGGTGGCCGATGCTTCGTTGCTTCCGCTCGACATGGTAATAAATACCTGCGCCGAGATGCCTACTCCTTGTACGCTGAATGAGAAGTCTACATTGCCCTTCTTATCGGTTTTCGTCTTGACGTCCGACACAGAGCCGTCTACCGTGATGCCTCCGATGCCGTTGGGACCGGCAATCATATTGTTGGCAGCAATCTGTACGGTGGCTTTATCCTTCTCCATCATCACAAAGTTGGTGGTAGTATTTACGTAAGCTACTCGTCCGCGACGGGAAACCAACTGGTCGGCTTCGAGAACGAATTCGTGCTGGTTCAGTGCGTCAACGGCTATCTGGTAAGTGGCTGCATCGTATTCGGCCTCCTCAGCTTTTTGTTTGGCTCTTTCATCGTTTCTGGCCGACTGCTTATCGGTACCGGTAGAGGCTCCTTGCGGAGTGGAACATGCTGTCAGTGCAAAGACCATTGCTATTAGTCCATAAAACTTTTTCATAACTTTCTTCTTTGTTAGGTTTATAAATGCTGTTCGTTTATTGCAAGAACAACGGGTTCAGGAGATTGTTCGATTCCTTCATATTTTTATATAAAAAATGCGAATCGGGAATTGAAAGCCCATGAAATGGGCTGAACGTGGATAACCCCGTGCAAGCGAAGCGCAGCTCGGGGTAAGCACGTCTCTCTCCCTCTCTAACTCCGTAGGAGTTAAACCGGGTGTCTTTCAGTTTGAATAGACAAGTGAAAATACACGAGTAGAACTCCTACGGAGTTCAAGGGAAGGGAGAGATCTCGTTTTACCCCGAGCTGCGCTTCGCTTGCACGGGGTTATCCACGTTCAGCCCATTCCATGGGCTTTTGACTCCGCCGACCGTTGGTTCAACTCCTGATTCTTATGATTACTTACAATTAAAATTATTCAGCAAAGCTAAAGTTGGATAAAATTACTCCACTGTGAAGGTAACGGAAGCAGTATTCCCTTCCTGATCCACAGCGGTAAGCGAATGCCGTCCGGAAGTGGGGCGGGCGGATACCTTGTGAAAGTCCTCGGTAGTGGTCAGGTAGTTGTTATCCAAGTGCCAGTACACCGTAGCCCGTGGCTGACTATGCGCCAGCTCGAAGGTAACATCGCCCTGGCTACCGTCCAACTGCCTGGGCAGGGAGATGCGGGCACCCATCTGCGGGTAGATGAACTGCATGGACCGGAACGAGTCTTCCCCGCAACCGGGTTTGAAGGGCGGCAACGGGCGGTACTCCGGGTGATGCTGCTTGTAGTACCATTCCCAGACGGGTGGCAAGGTGAACCATCCCTTCGCGATGGTAGGCTCCACGTCGATGCAACTGGCGTACAGCCGGTACTTCTCATCGGCCGAAAGGTGTACGAGGTGGTGGTACGGACAGGCTTCCGTGCGCTGTCCGGCGGGAAGCACAAGCAAGGTGTCGACTTCTTCACAGAACCGCCCTTTCAGGTGACCGGACTGCCGGCAGACTTCCGCATCGACGAACACCCCCGCCGGTCGGTCAAACCAACGCGCAGCGGGGAGGAGGTTGAACACATCGAACATCACCGGACCTGCCGTGCGGGCACCTACCAACCCCGGCTTTCCTTCGCCGGTGGCATTGCCCACCCATACACCCACGGCATAGCGCGGGGTGACGCCCACCGCCCAGGCATCGCGGAAGCCGTAGCTCGTGCCCGTCTTCCAGGCAATGGTCTGCATGGAGGGAATGGTGCGCCAGTCGATCTCTTCCGGACGGTTGACTTCCTTCAGCGCATCGAACACTTGCCACACGGCCCCGGGCTGGAACAGGCTTTCGCGGGACTGGCGTATCGAATCGGCCAGCAGCAGGGAGCAATCGGTCTTTTCCAATCCATTCAAACATCGCGCCATATCGGTATAAGCGGAGGTGATGTCCCACAACGTACCTTCGGCACCGCCCAGGATCAGCGACAGCCCGTAATGCGAAGAGGGCTTCCGAAGGGTAGTCATCCCCATCTGCCGGAGGAATTGGTGGAACTTAGGCACGCCATACTGTTGCAACATGGTCACCGTAGGGATGTTCAGCGAACGGGCAATGGCTTCCGAAGCAGGCACAGCCCCTTCGTACTGCTGACTGAAATTCTGCGGACTGAACCCGTTGATATTAATAGGTACGTCGGGCAGCAAGGTGTGGGGCAGGAGTTCGCCGTCTTGCAACATGGCATAATAAAGGAAGGGTTTCAGGATGCTTCCGGTGCTGCGGGGCGAGCGGATCACATCGACCTGGTTGCCGGACTGCCCGCGGTTGAGGTGCGTATTGCCGCAATAAGCCAACACCTGATTGGTAGTCACATCCACAACAAGCACGGCGATGTTCCGTATATCGCTTTGCGTGAACTCCCGGTTCCAGCGTTCCACAGCCTCTTCCACCCGGAGCTGCACCCCCCGGTCGATGGTGGAAACGGCATACTGCTCCGGTGCCGTGCGGAAGAAGTAGTCTACCAGATGCGGAGCGGTCTGTGGCAAGGGCAACGGTTCCAACGGCAACGGCTCACCGATAGCCAGCTCATAGTCCGACTGACTGAGTGTTCCCATGCGGTACAGTCGCTCCAGCAAGCGGTTGCGCTTATCGAGCAACACCTGCCGACTCTTGGACAAGTGGATCATGGCAGGAGAGTTGGGCAACACGGCCAGCATGGCAGCTTCGGCCCAGGAGAGTTCTTCCGCCGGATGTCCGAAGTACCGCCAGGCAGCTGCATCGAGCCCCACGACATTCCCTCCGAACGGCGCGTGCGACACATACAAAGCCAGTATCTTCTCTTTCGAGTAGCGGAACTCTAACCGCGTAGCCCAGATCATCTCGACCACTTTCTCGCGGAAGGTACGGGGCTTGTTGCGCGCCAGACGGATGGTCTGCATGGTGAGGGTGCTGCCGCCACTCACGGTATGTCCGGCTTTTACATTCTGAATGATGGCTCTGCCGATGGCTATGGGGTCGACGCCCCAGTGGTAGTAGAACCGGCGGTCTTCGAACTGGAGCAGGCAGGATTTTACTTTGTCAGGGGTAGTGGTGCGGGTAGGGAAACGCCACTGTCCGTCGGTAGCGATGCGGGCACCGAGGAGTTCGTTGTGGCGGTCGGCGACAACGGTGGAGTAGTGGACGTGGAAGAGTTGCTTTGGTAGGCACAGGGCATACCATAGTGTTAGTAGGAGGATGATTCCTCCTATGACCTTCTTTTTTATGTTTGTTTTCATTTGTTCTTTTTTGTTTGGTCGCTGCGCTGTGCTTTTACTTTCTCTTTTGCCTTGACGCAAAAGAGAAAGTAACAAAGAGAAAAAGTCACGGCTGCATTTTCTCCGCTACTCCGCCTGCACGAAAAGCTAAAGGTTCGGAACTCGCTTCGCTCAAACAGCCGAACCTTCTTAACGCTTTTCGCACAGGCTCCGCTTTACGCTGCGAAAATGAGGCCGACCTTTAGGGCTCGCCACATCGCTTCGCTCGTGTCGTTTCTGTTTTGTCAGGAGGTAGCTGCTTCCCGGTGTTGGGGTAGTAGCTTCCCGGTGTTGGGTGGTAGCTTCCTGCTACTGCTTAGTTTCATAGGAGGAAACACTGAGTTTCATCCAGTGAAACAAACAGTTTCGTGCTTTGAAACACATAGTTTCCTCAAGTGAAACTACGTGTTTCATTTGATGAAACTTTCTGGTTCTGCAGAGCTACACACTACATCGCAAGCACATATAAACAATGCCCCAGTGGTGAATACCCCCAAAAATGGTGAATGAATGGTGAATAAAACCGGCATTCACCATTAAACAACAAGCTATTAATCAACACCATACCTCCAAAAACATGGCGAATGGCGAATACTTTTCAAAAAAACACATAGAGAGGAGTCCGGTGACGGATACCTCAAAAAGTGACGGATAAGTGACGGATAAAATAAGTATCCGTCACCAACTAATCAACACATTACCAGCACCATACCGCACAAAAAGTGACAGCGTGACGGATAAAATCACTTTTTCGCATGGAAAGAGTACTACAACAATAAATCCTACTACACACAAAATAAAAGCTACAGCACCACTATGTGGCGCATGGTTGGGGTATGCAGAGGCCCGTGGGCTGTCACCCACGGCTACGAACACATAGCCCCGCTGGGGCAAACACAACGCCGAAACGACACGAGCGAAGCGATGTGGCGAGCCCTAAAGATCGGCCTCATTTTCGGAGCGTTAAGCGGAGCCTGTGCGAAAAGCGTTAAAAAGGTTCGGCTGTTTGAGCGAAGCGAGTTCCGAACCTTTAGCTTTTCGTGCAGGCGGAGTAGCGGAGAAAATGCAGCCGTGGCTTTTTCTCTTTGTTACTTTCTCTTTTGCGCCAAGGCAAAAGAGAAAGTAAAACCACCTGCTAAGGAGCAACCACTACTCGTCCAGCAGTAGTACGAGCTTGCGCCCCCGCATCATACATCGCTTCACAAACCACCGCAGGCAACACAAAGCTTCCCGCATACGTAGCCTGCAACCTCACCGTAAACATTTTCGCTTGTCCGCGACGAAGATCAAAGTACGTCAGCACCCTGTCATCGCGGATATCCTGATACGTAAACGTCGTAGAACTCTCAGCCTGATCCGGCTGAATCATCCGCTCATTGTACACCTCCCATCCCGACGGAATGATATGCGTCAACGCCAGATTGTTGTAATCCGAGATGCCGCTGATATTGCTCACCGTCACGATGGCGCGGAGATCCGTGCCCTGCTTCAGGCGGGAAACATCAATCTTACTACCCGACATATCCGTGTACTGCACATCAATGCGCAAGTTGTTGGCCACCGCAGGAAGCGTATCGTTGACCAGCTGCGTGCGCGTGATGATATCCACCGAGAGCGCACCCTTGCCGGCGTTCTTCACCGTTACCTTACCTTGCGTAGGCGAGGGGGCGATATCCGCTTCGAACACCGCCTTGGCCGATTTGACAGCAGGTTGTTGTTTGCCGTTGAGCGACCATTGGAAGTCCAGCGTACCCGACAGCTTCTCGGCCAGGCGACCCATCGCCATCAGGCTGAAGGCCGTGGATTGCGTGCTGAACCACGACTCGTTGGTCAGGTTCTGCGACACCACCTTCGCCTGCTCCAAAGCCTCCTTGTCGCGCTTCATCAGGATGAGCGTTTCCAGGATCATCGCCTCGTCGCGGTCCGAAGAACCATAAATACGGTTGTACGACGAGTACGGTTCCACCTTCATCTGCGCACCGAACACCAGTTCCCCGGCAGGCTTCGTCTTGCCGCTGATGGCGTAGGCGGCTGCCAGTCGCCAGCGAGCTTGCAGCGACAGTTTATCCTGCATCTCCTTCATGCGGTTCATGGCACCCTGTTCCGGCGCGCCGGCCAGTGCCAACACATAGAGGCGGAAAGCCTGCTGCAAATCCGACTGCCAGTGGTACCAGGCATCCGTATCTTGTTGTGGTGAACGCCAGTTCTGCGCAGCAGCCCGTTGGAAACGTTTCCACTTCGAGATTGTATTGGCGTTCACGGCATAGCCCTTCTCCTGAGCCATGACGAGGAACATACCAGCGTAAGAGCTGATCCACTCGTCGGCCGTAGCGTTGCCCGGCCAGTAGACGAAGCCACCGTTGGGCAGTTGCCTACCGTAAAGCAGGTTGATAGCCTCCTGTACATTGGTCTTTATCTTTTCCGCTTCCTGCTGGTCGACAGCCTTGAACTGTTCCACGAACAAGAGCGGCAAGGCTTTCGAAGTCAACTGCTCCGTGCAATGATGCTGATAATCATACAGGAAGTCGAACCGGCGCGTGATGTCTACCGACGGTATGCGCGAAGCTTCGAGGCGGATGCTGTTTTCGGGGGTCGATCCGGAAACACTGTATTCCAACTCGGCTGTTTCCCCGGCTTCCACCCATCGGCCGACGCGTTGTGTCACCACCGGGTTTGGATTGCGTACATCGATCTCCACCGTCTCCTTGGTAGACTGGCCGCCCCCTTCAGCGGTGAGGTTCACCACGGCTTTACCCGTCTTGGAACCCGCTTTCAGGCGGAAGAACACCAGCTGATCGCCCGCTTTGCTGAACGAAACCGTCTGCTGCTTGTCGCCGGCTACCGACAGTCCGCCGGTGGTGCCGATAGATACCTTCACCTGCTTGATATCTCCTTCCAGTGCGAATACGTTGACCGGAAGCGAGATCTCCTCCTGCGTACTGATGACGCGCGGCAGACTGGACAGTATCATCAACGGTGTACGTACCGGCGTGGTCTTCTCTGCGCGACCGTACGCTCCATCCTGTCCGGCCACCACCATGGTACGTACCGAACCGACGTACATCGGCAGCGTAATCTTATGCGTCTGCTTACCGCCTTTACCCAGAGCGAACGGCCCGATGAACTTCACCACCGGACGGAAGCGGTTGGCCTTGTTGTCCGAGGATTTCAGGGCTTCGTCGCCACCGGTGCTGAACAGCGAGCTGTAGCTTCCGGCAAAGGCACCGAGCACATCGTCGTACATATCCCAGGTGCGGATGCCCAACGCTTCACGGGCGTAGAACTCGTTCCAGGGGTCGGGTGTGCGGAAGTTGGTCAGGTCGAGCAACCCATCGTCCACCACCGCGAGGGTGTAAGTCATGGGGCGACCGCTCTTTTCACTTACCGTAACCGAGTATTCTTTCTCCGGTCGTAGTACGTCCGGCATCTGAATCTGTGGTTCCAGCACCGTCTGCTTGTCCGTCACCAGTACCGGCATCACGCCGTACATACGGATGGGCAGGTCGTTGGTGGTCTGTGCGTGCGGTTGCAGCAGGCTGATGTGCAGGTAGACGTTGGGTGCCATTTCCGGGGTAACCTTGAACTGGTACTTCGTGTCGCCCTTGGCAGATACCTCGATCCATTCGCGTTTCAGTATGGTAGAACCGTTCTCGATAGCAGCCAATGCCCGTCCGCCGGCAGCAGCAGGGATGATGGCTGTCACCATATCGCCCGGTTGATAAGACTCTTTATCCAGGGAGAAGGAGAGCATCTTGATGCCGCTCGGATCGCTCTTGGACGAACGTCCGCGCCATTCCGGCCAGTCTATATAGACAGTTCCGCCCGTAGCATGACCGCTTTCACTGTCCTTCACATAGACTAAGTAGCGTCCCCAGCCCGGATAATCCACCCGGAAGGAGATCTGCCCCTTGCCATTCGGTGTATTCACGGTTCCCGTAGCCACAGGGGTGTAGGAACTGTTGTTGATGTAGTTGCCGAACGACTCGTACGTATTCTCCCACCACCAGCTCCAACTGATGCGGTAAATCTTGTATTCCAGTCCGCTGCGGTTCACCGGCTTACCGTCGGTATTGAGCGTCACCACATCGAACGTGTGATCCTTGTCCGTTTCCAGGTATTTATCTTTCGGCTGGTGCAGGTTGATACCCACGTACGACGAGTAGGGCGAGTAGGGGACGGTCACGGTGTTGATGCTCGCGTCGCCGCCCGGTTCGAACACACGGGTGGTGATGTCGGCACGCAGCATGCCCGGTGCCTGTGCCGATTCCGGCAGGCGGAGGGCGAACGAGACATTCCCATCTTCATTCAACGTACCGCTGAATACTTCCGTGCGCGAGGTGGTGAAGTCCGTAGCCGGATTGTTGAACAGGTACTGCTCGTAGCCCTTGAACTGCGTGCTGGCCTTGGAGAGTGAGAGCTCCACCTGGGTTTTCAGTCGCGAAGCCTTAGCACCCGTGAGCCAGGAAGAGGAGAGCGTGGCTTGCACCTCGCGGCTCGATGCTTTGATCACTTCGCCCGGAAGTTTGAGGTTGATCTTCAAGCGGTTGGGTTTCACCGTCTCGATGCGTACTGCCTTGTGGAAAGCAGCACCGCCCACCTTGATATAAGCATTCCAGAGTCCCGTAGGATCTTCCTGACGGGTGGGAACCTGGAACGTATAAAGCCCGTTCACGCCTTCAGTGCGTATCAGCTTGGTATAGAACTGCCCTTGCGGGTTGTACAGTTCCAACGCCACCGGATGCTTCGCGGGGATGCGGCGGGCACGGTCTTCCAGCATAAACGAGATGTGGAGCGTATCGCCTGGTCGCCAAACGCCGCGTTCGCCGTACACGAAGCCTTTCAGACCTTTCTGTATCTCCTTGCCGCCCACATCGAAACGGCTTACCGACTGCTCTTCGCCATCGGCCACCTTGACGTAGGTCTTCTGCTTGGTATTTTCGGCCACCACGAGGAAGGCTTTTCCCTTGGCGTCGATTTCTGCGAAACCATTGCTGTCCGTTTCGGCCTGGCCGATGACTTGCAACTGGAAGTTATACGCCGTCACTTTCGCCCCTTTGACGGGGGCCGTGTCGAGGATATTGTTCACCGTTGTCCAGAGACGTCCGGTGGAATTACTCTTCACGATCATACCGAGGTCCGATGCCAGCACGTTACACGAAGCTTTCCGTTCGGGCAGCATGTAGTACGAGACATGGCATGGGTTCTCGCGTTCGTTCCACACGTAGCCGCTCCAGTCTATGCCTTCGTAATCGCTGTACCACGTCTCCGGTTTGTCCCAGTAGGCGGCATCCTCGTCGCTGAGCACGTCCGAGGTAAGCTTGGTCAGCTCCGGTCCGGTGGCAAACTTCATCTCCCGGCTTTCCCCACAGGGGTAGGCCGAATATTCTTGCTTGAACGACAGGATGATGCGGTAGATGGCACCCGGTTCCTGGCGGATAATGCCGGAGAGGTCGATGGAGTAGTCCTCCCATTGGCGGATGTCTTTGGACGGGTCGCCGTTGAGGGGCAGTGTCTTTTTGTAGACCAAACGTCCGGAGCGTCGCAGTTCGCCGGCCGATTGGAGCGAATTGGTTTGCAGGAAGGTCAGCACATTGCTCTCGAAGATGCGGACGATGCTCAGATCCACTGCGTAGAGGCTCACAGCGCGGAACGGCAGGATGAGGTTCTTTGAGTCGGGCAGTATCACCCCGGCGTTGGCCAGTTGCACCTGCGGGTTCAGGCTCAGCTCGCTGAACGAGAGCGACTGCGACGTGCCCAGCAGGTCGTCCTGCCAGTTGCGTACCCCTTCGTGCACATTGACGGTGAGTTCCTTGAGTTGTTTCTGCTCGAAGAACACGTTCACCTTGTTGCCCGATACCTGGCAGATGTATGTGGATACCTGCGGCAGTTCGACGAGCCCTTTCAGATCCTGCGAGTCGGAGAGGGGATCGGAGAAAACAAGCTGTATGCCGTTCTCCGGTTGGTCGATGCGGTCGGCCGAGAGGAAGCGGAAGTTGCCCTTGGAGGGGATGGTGATCTCCTGCGAGGCTTTCCGGTCGATATCGGCCTTGCTGCCGTTGGCCTTCAGCTCGATGGTATAGTCTTTGTCCTTACGTTGGATATTTTCGAGGGCGAAGAGGAAGCGGGCGGGGTTGTCGGTGCCCTGAACGGTGATGGCGGCTTTGGCACCGCTCACCGAAAGCATGCTTTCTGCCTGTTCCAGGGTGCGTTGATCACTGAAGAACAGTTCGCCGCGGATGCTGACTTCATCCGGTGCGGTGGCGGTGATGTCGACAGGTTCTACCTGGAGGGCGAAGTTGCTTTCCTGCACGCGGAAGGAGAACTCGAAGTTCTTCAGGTCGGCAGGCAGTTCCAGGAAGTCGCCCAACTTGAGCGTAGCCTGGTAAAGCTTACCGGGTTTCAATGCCCCTTCTTCGGGCACGAACTCGATGGTATGGTTGTTCACCCAGAAGGTTTTACCTTTCAGGGAAGGGGAGAAGCTGAACGGTTTTCCCGGAACTTCGTTGTTGAGGTCCACCATAGGCAGGTCCTGAGCCAGTTCCACCCGAATGGCGGACGACTGCGAGATGATGCCACCGGTGTAAGCAGTGACGTACGTGGCGAATTCCGCCGAAGGGATGATCTCTTTCTGGGATCCAGTACAAGCGTTTAGGCTGATTAGTACAGCGAGAGAAGCTATTAATCGAAAAAGGTCTTTAATACGTTTCATAGATACCTTAATTATATGTGTAAATGCAAAAGTAGCAAAATAAATAGATTTTGCTTGGATGGGAGTCATTTTATTTGGTGATTCCGGTTTTCTCTCAGAGACCGGTATTCTTTGGTGGGGGCTATGGAGGTGGTGGAGAAGGGGTGGTTAGTCTTGATCTTCGTTCCGAACCATTCCTTTGAGATGTTCCGGCAAAGCACTTTCTACTGCTGCGTACGTCTCTTCCATCGTTGCCTTGATATTTTCATGTCCCTGTCCCTTGGGTGGAATAGGATCATGCACAGTCAGAATCATCCGGTGCCGGTGAATCCACTTTCCGGTGCGAGGCAGGATCTCAAACGATCCGTCGATAGTGACAGGGACTACAGCCAGTTGCAAGTCGTCGGCCAACTGGAAAGCACCTTTCTTGAAGTACCCCATGTGTCCGGTAAACGTACGCGCCCCTTCAGGAAACACTACCAGCGAAACACCATCCTTGAGCGAACCCTTCGCCTGACCGATGGTTTGAAGCACCTTCTTCGGTCCCGAGCGGTCCACGAAGATGTGTCCGGCACTTTCGCACGCCTTACCCACGAAAGGAATCTTGCGCAGACTCTTCTTCATCATCCACTTGAAGTTGCGCCCGATGAAACCATAAATAAGGAATATGTCGAATGCGCCCTGATGGTTGGGCACGAAGATATACGATGTACGCTTATGCACCTTCTCTCTTCCTACCACCTTGACAGGTATGAGCAGGAACAGGCAGATCAGTTGCGACCATATTTTACCAGGGTAGTATCCCCAGATGTGAGCTCCGCCCAGCAGGGAACCAACGATGGTGACGAGAGCCGTCAGTAGGGTGAGTATCAGCAAAATAGGTAGTGCGATACAGACCTGGTAAGTGTAGTACAATATCTTCATAAATGAATGTCCGAATAGAAACGATTTGGCTTTAGCCCCGTAAAAGTATAAAACTCCGCAAAATATACCTAATATCTGTGAGAAAAACTCTGCAAAAACTACGATAAAACCCATGCAGACCAGGAAATTATGCGTACATTTGTTCAAGAAAAAGCATTTTAACGAAACGAATGATGAGAAAAAATCTGTTGCTCCTCGTGTGGCTGCTATCGACTGTATGCGGTACACAGGCTGCCAATCTCTCCTCCCTGACAGGTACCTGGGACAGGGGTATAGAGAACGAAGTAATTCTGTACGGTATTGTCTCGGGCCGTACGGAACGCGTGGCTATCTGTCCGCTGGCGGAAGACCGGGCGTTCTCCTTCTCCTTCGAACCTACAGGCGAAGGATTCTATGTTATCGGTGCCGGAAACGCACGTTCCGACCAGGACAAATACCTGTTTTACTTCCAACCGGGCGATTCGCTAAGTTTAGCTGTCAATGATTCTACATACGTGATAACAGGCAATAACACGATTGAAAATCAAATGCTTACCCGCTGGCACGACGAGGTGTTGTCGCTGGAATGGAAGTCGGTGTACTTCCGTACCAGGTACGGGCGTGTGGACGGGTTGCCCTCCACGTATGTCGACTTCTTCCCGCTGCTGACACAGAAAGCTGCCTTGACCGACGAAACGTTTACCACCGGCAATGAAGCATTCGATCGCCACTTCGCCCATTTCCGCACATACGATTTGTTGCGTTTTGCCTGGACGCTGTTAGTCACTCCCCGCATGACGCATCCCGCTCCCAAGGATTTTCCCGAATATCTTCGTACCCATCAGCTCGAAGATATCACGCACGATACCGAACTTTTGTACTATCCATTCGGCTCCTCTCTCTTGCAACGAGGTGCCAACTTGCGGGAAGCACGCCTCCGGAAAACTGCTTTTGCACAGGCAACCCCCTCGGGTGGCGAGTCTGCTGAATACGCTTACAGCTTGGGTAATAAGGTACTGGATGCCGTGATGAACGACACTCTGAAAGGAGAACTGGTCCTCGCCGCTGCCGAGAAACTGAAATTAGCAGACGATTACTGGGTGCTTGTGGCCCGGTATGGTGAGTATGTGCTCACCAATGATCAGAAACAACGCATGGGTGCTCTTACGGAGCGTGTGGTTCATACCCCGGTAACTGTGGAGACGATCGATTTCTCCGGTACGGATATCGACAACCGCGTCTTCCGCTTATCTGATTTCGTAGGCAAGGTGGTGGTAGTCGATGTCTGGGCTACCTGGTGCGTACCGTGCCGTCGGGAGATTCCTGCCTTGCAGCGTTTGATAACTACCTACAAGGGAGAAGAAGTAGTATTCGTCAGTATCTCGCTGGATGAGGTAAAGGATCGCCAGAAGTGGATGGATTTTGTGAATGAGGAAATGCTGGGCGGTGTACAGCTCTTCGGTGGAAACGGCTTTCGCAGTGAAGTAGCACAAGCATATCAAATAAAGTCTATCCCCCGATTCTTGCTGTTTGATAAGGAAGGACAGCTCGTGGCAGCGAATGCTCCGCGTCCGTCATCGCCTATCTTGGCGAAGATGATAGAGGATTTACTGAAGAGATAATTTCTTTTTTCACCACAGAGTCACACAGAGTTCCACAGAGTCTTTATTTTCTTACTCTGTGGAACTCTGTGTGACTCTGTGGTGAAAAAATTATCGTTGTAATGTGATTACAGTAATTTCCGGCCAAGCCCCAAAGCGGAAAGGCAAACCCACGAAACCCAGCCCTACGTTGACATACAGCGAACGTCCTGCATCGGTATACATACCGCCCCATTCCTTATAAACAAAGGAAGAAGGCGAGTGATCTCCTACTGCCATCTGCATGGCATGGGTATGTCCTGCCAACATCAAATCGACTTTCGAGTCGGGCATAACTTCCCGCTGCCAATGCGTGGGATTATGACTCAGCAACACCTGGAACAGGCCTTCCGTGCCTTGCAACGCCCGTTTCAAATCGCCATGCTGCGAGAATGGCGGCTCGCCTTGATTTTCTACACCCACCAACGCAATGCTATCACCCGCATGACGCAGGATGACGTGCTCGTTGTTCAGCATCCGCCAACCCATATCAGCTTCCCGGCGTTTCAGGTCGACTAAGTTCTCAGCTTGTTGCCGCGGATTGTCCCAGCGGTAATAAGGTCCGTAGTCATGGTTGCCCAATACCGAATAAACGCCATCGCGGGCATGTAGTCCGGCCAGGATATTCTGGAAACCATTCAGCTCGTCGGCCCGGTTGTTCACCAGGTCGCCGGTGAAGACAATGAGGTCGGGCTTCAAAGCGTTGACTTTGTCCACCATACGTTGTAAGGCTTTTGCATTTCCCGTCCAACTTCCTATATGAATGTCAGACAGTTGTACGATGCGATACCCATCGAACCCGGCAGGGAGTTTACTGGAACTGTATGTCGTGTTCTTTACTTCGAAACGCGTCTTTCCCACCAGCGAACCGTACAGAATGCAACAGGCAGTGACCGCAGCCAAAGTGAGTCCCACGTAGGTAAACGGAGCTTTAGGCCAATGTAGCAACCAGTTGAACGGCAGTCCGATGATGCTGCTCAGTACAAAGAGCAACTTCGGTATAACAAACAGGAAAAAGACAACCATGAACCAGCCCAGGAAACGCATGTGCTCGGCGGCAAACTTCTCGCTGGCCAGGAAGCCGATGTACGCCGGTACAGCTATCAGCACTACGGTAGGGATAAAGTAGGCTATCTTGAGCCACACACTGATGTCGGCCCGGGCGATAAACATGCGGTAGATGTAAATATCGGGCAGAACAAGTAAAATCGACAGAATGATAAAAATACGTTGAAACATAATTCGTTTGTGTATATGTAAATAGGTTGCGCAAAGATACGCAACCTATTCGAGTTAAAGCAAAGAAAGAGAGAATGGTTTACCTCAGATCGCGAAGTCCTTGGTAAAGAATACTGTTTTTTGTTATGGAATGTTATAGTCCTTCAACTCCTTCAGCTCATTCAGGTTCTTACGAATCTCCCGGATGCGGCGCATGATTTTCTTTTGGTACACCCAGTAGAGCAGCAGGAGCACCAATGCCCAAACGAAGAAGAATAACAGGATCATAGAAGGAGCAAATAGCCAGATTCCCTTGTCGATGAAGTAGAAGGTAGCTACGCCCAGAACAAAGGCTATTCCGACGAAACCTTCCCATATCATCCAACGGTAATACCGGTTGATGCGGGTGATGACATCTACCAACGGGAGAGTGTCTACACGGGTATTCCGGAGGTAGCGAGTGGTGAATACATCCCAGCCGATAGCGGGAAAAGCAACAATTAGCAACAGGGTGAAGAACCAGTCGCGTTGGTCTGCAAATATCGAAGTAATGATAAAGTAGGCAATGATGATGCCGGAGATAACAAGGCTTCGGGTGATGAAACGCCCTAAGTCGTGAATACCGCTGCCTGCTTTGGTGATCAGCCGGTTGATATCTTCTTCCCGGATGAGCTCCTTGTCTTTGAGTTGCTCATCGATCAGATTCCATGTTTTTTTCAAATCATCTAGTTCCATATATCAATCCTCCTTGTTCATTTTTCTTAGTTTGTCCTTGATGCGGCTGAGCTTGGTGGCTACGTTGGTCACAGTCAGGCCGGTGATTTCAGCAATTTCCTCGTAGCTTTTCTCTTCGAGGTAAAGCAGCACAATGGATTTGTCGAGCTGCCCCAGCTGGTTGATGAGCCGGTAGAGTTGTCGCAGCATCTCCGTTTGCGGATCGTTCTCATCGGTCATGCGTTCCACCTCCTGTGTCAGCACTACGAACTCGGGAATATTCTTCTCCTTGCGTATGAAACTGATGCATGTATTCAGGGCGATGCGGTATATCCAGGTGGATATTTTGCATTCCTGACGGAAACGGGGGTACGCTCTCCAGATGTTGAGTACTACCTCCTGATACAGGTCGCCGAGCGGTGCGTTCTTGGTGGTATACAAGTAACATACCTTATAGATAACACGCTCGTATTCGCGTATCACCGAGAGAAATTCCCGTTCGGTCGTTGCATGGCCTTGTGAGGCTGTTTGGTCCATTGATCGTGTTGCTTTTAGAGGATTAGTCGCAGAGCGATTCCGAAAATCACAGGATTTGCTAATTATTTTAGTTCACCACAGAGTCACCCAGAGTTCCACAGAGTTTTTATTTATTCCTTTATGGCGCATAAACAATAAAAACTCTGTGGAACTCTGGGTGACTCTGTGGTAAATAAAAACATAAATAAGGATTATTGCAGATTGGCACCCAGGAACTTGGTCAGTTCCTCCACCGGCATGTTCCGGCGGCGGGCATAGTCGTTCAACTGGTCGTCGGCTATCTTTCCGATGGCGAAATACTCCGCAGCGGGGTGGGCGAACATCAGTCCGCAGACCGAAGCATGCGGGTTCATGGCACCGTTCTCGGTGAGGGTGATGCCGATGCGTTGCATGTCGAGCAACTCGTCGAGCAGGAAGTTGACCGACTGGTCGGGCAGGGACGGATAGCCCACAGCGGGACGGATACCCTGGTATTTCTCTACCAACAAATCGGCGTAGGAGAGTTGTTCGTCGGGAGCATAGCCCCAGGCGGTTTTACGCACGTATTCGTGCATCTTCTCGGTGGCAGCTTCGGCCAGGCGGTCGGCCAGGGTCTGTACCAGCAGGCGTTTGTAGGGGTCTTGCTCGTAGAGCCGTTCCATGTCGTTCTCCACCGACGAGGCGAAGACGCCTACCGTATCGGTGATGCCTGATGAGAGCGGACGGATAAAGTCGCTCAGGCAGAGGAACGGACCTCCTTCTCGTCGTACCATTTGCTGACGCAGAAGTGGGAAGACGAGGCGATGATTGTCGGCGGGATGAAACACGATGTTATCCCCGTCGGCATTGGCGGGATAGAGCCGAAAGATGGTTTTGATTTCGAAATCGGCATCCAGTTCGTCCAGCATCCGGTTGGCCTCCTTGAAGAGTTGCATGGCTTCGGCTGCTTTCGGGCGGTCTTCTACTGAAAAGGAGGTAAGCCACGAGGCCCGGCAGGCATCGCAACCGTGAATATTGGCAATGGCGGCAAAACGAGGTTGAAAACCCCACGCATGGAAGAAATAGACCCAGCTGATGTAGGGTGCCGTTTCGTGTATTTTGTGATATTGAATCATGATGAGTAGGTGAACCTATCGGAATCGCAACTCCTGTCCGTGGTAGTTGTCGTCCATCTGTCCGTGGTTATACAACAAATGTCCGTTGACAAATGTTTTCTCCACTTTCCAGTGGAACGTACGACCTTCGAGCGGGCTCCATCCGCACTTGCTGTACAGGCAGTCGGTGTCGACAGTCCAGGCAGTATCGGGACGTACCAGTACCAGGTCGGCTTGGAAGCCGGGGCGCAGGAATCCGCGACGGTGAATCTCGTACATGGTGGCCGGTGCGTGGCACATCTTCTCTACGACGGTTTCAATGGGGAACATGCCTTTACTGGTCAATTCGAGCATACTCACCAGCGAGAACTGGACAGAGGGCATTCCTGAGACAGCTTTCAGCGCACCGCCTTCCTTCTCGCTAAGCAAGTGAGGAGCATGGTCGGTAGCGATGGAGTCGATCCGTCCGGTGCGGACAGCTTGTAGCAACGCATCGCGGTTGGCAGCCGACTTGATGGCCGGGTTGCACTTGATGCGGGTACCGAGTGTTGCATAATCTTCGTCGCAAAACAGGAGGTGCGACACGCAAGCCTCGGCGGTGATACGCTTCTCGGCCAGGGGCAGTTGTTCGAATAAATCCAGTTCCCTGGCTGTCGAAATGTGCAGCACATGCAAGCGCGCGTTGGCTTGACGAGCCAGTTCCACCGCTTGCTTGGTGGACTGGTAACACGCTTCTTCGGACCGAATCAGCGGATGGTATTCCAGAGGAAGATCCTCGGCGTTATTGTTTTCCCGGCAGTATTTCTCCGTATTCCGGCGGATGATGTCCTGATCCTCGCAATGCGTAGCTATCAGCAGGTCCGTACCACCGAAGATGTTGAGCAAGGCTTCCCGACGGTCCACCAGCATGTTACCCGTGCTGGAGCCCATGAAGAGCTTCACTCCGCATACGCGGTGCTTGTCCAGTGCTGCCAGTTCCTTGTAATTGTTATTCGTGGCACCGAAATAGCAGGAGTAGTTCACCACCGACTTTTCGGCATAGAGATCGAACTTGGCATTCAGTGCTTCCAGCGTAGTGGTTTGCGGGTTTGTATTAGGCATATCCATCACCGAGGTCACTCCACCTGCCGCTGCTGCCCGGCTCTCGCTGGCAATATCGGCCTTGTGCGTCAGTCCCGGATCGCGGAAATGTACATGTACATCAATGGCACCTGGCAGCAGGTAGCATCCGTCGGCATCGATGGTTTCATCACAAGGTAGGGAGGGTTGCCCATCGCCTTCCAATACTTCGAGGATCGTTTCGCCCTCAATAACTACTGATCCGAGGAATTTCTTTCCTTCGTTGACGATAGTGGCGTTATGGATACAAATACGTTTCATTTTTTTTTCGGATAGGTATGGAACCAACTGTTTACTTTCAATTTGATCACCCCGAAGATGGCTTCGCCGAAGATGCTGCTGTCCATCTTGGAACTGCCCAGTTCCCGGTTGATGAAGATCACCGGTACTTCGATGACCTTGAATCCGTACTTGTAGGCAGTGAACTTCATTTCGATCTGGAAAGCATACCCTTTGAAGCGGATGTTGTCCAGGTCGATCGATTCGAGTACCTGGCGGCGGTAGCATTTGAATCCGGCAGTGGTATCGTGAATGGGGAGGCGCGTGATGAGACGTACATATTTCGAAGCAAAGTAGGACATGAGTACCCGTCCCATGGGCCAGTTCACTACGTTTACACCGCTCACGTAGCGCGATCCGATGGCCACGTCGCCACCCTCTTCGGTACAGGCCTTGTACAGTCGCGGCAGGTCGTTAGGGTTGTGGCTAAAGTCGGCATCCATCTCGAATACAAACTCGTAACTGCGTTCCAGTGCCCATTTGAACCCGGCGATGTAGGCTGTACCCAGTCCCAGTTTTCCCTGGCGTTCCACCATGAACAAACGTTCGGGGAATTCGTCCTGCAGCTTTCTGACGATAGCCGCTGTTCCATCGGGCGAACCATCTTCAACGATAAGTATGTGAAATTCCTTTTCTAAGCCGAACACTGCGCGGATGATATTCTCGATATTCTCGCGCTCGTTGTAAGTAGGAATGATTACAATGCTGTCCGAAGTATGCATACGTTTCATATTTGAAGACAAAAGTAACTAAATTCCTCTACTAACAAAAACTAATACATCAAAAGTAAGGATTATTTAGTACTTTTGCGCGCAAATAATATGGTATGACTATCTCCGAATTACAAAAACTATACGCTACACATCCCCATGCGGCCGCTCTGTCCCGTTTGCTTCATGACTCGTCTGTGAAACACCTGTTTTGCGGCGGACTGTGCGCATCGTCGGCTTCGCTGTACTTTTCCATGCTGGTAGGCGAGGGCGAATTCCCGTTCGTCTTCGTGCTGGGCGATCTGGAAGAGGCGGGCTACTTTTACCACGACCTGACGCAGATATTGGGCTCGGAACGCATTCTGTTTTTCCCCTCTTCCTACCGCCGGGCGGTGAAGTACGGGCAGAAGGATGCTGCCAACGAGATTCTGCGTACCGAAGTGCTGAGTCGCTTACAGAAAGGCGAACAGGGTCTGTGTGTGGTGACCTATCCGGATGCACTGGTAGAGAAGGTGGTGTCGCACCGGGAACTGAGCGACAAGACCCTGAAGCTGCACGTAGCCGAACGGGTAGATACGGGTTTCATCATGGATGTGCTGCGCGACTATGGTTTCGAGTACGTGGACTATGTCTACGAGCCGGGACAGTTTGCCGTGCGTGGTAGTATTATCGACGTGTTCTCGTTTTCTTCGGAGTACCCGTACCGTATCGACTTCTTCGGCGACGAGGTGGAGAGCATCCGCACATTCGAGGTGGAGACGCAGCTTTCCCGCGAGCGGAAGGAGAACATCGTCATCGTGCCCGACCTGAGCACCACCGGTGGCAGTGTGTCGTTCCTCGACTTTATCCCGCAAAACTCCCTGCTGGGTGTACGCGATTTCTTCTGGCTGCACGAACGCATTGGTGCCGTGTACGAGGAATCGCTTTCCCCGCAAGCATTGGCACTCCAATCAACCGACGAGAACGTAGGCAGTACACTGGTAGGCAAACTGATCGACGGAGCCGATTTTGCCCGCCGGGCACTGGACTTCCGACGGATCGAGTTCGGCAGTCGCCCTACCGGAACACCCGATGCCTCGGTGATGTTCGAAACATCGGCACAGCCCGTCTTCCATAAGAATTTCGACCTGGTAGCTGCTGCTTTTACCGAGCAGCTGGCCAACGGCTATGCTATCTATATATGTAGCGATAGCCAGAAACAGACCGACCGTATCCGTGTCATCTTCGAGGATCGGGGCGACCGGATCACATTTACCCCTGTGGAGCGTACCCTGCATGAGGGATTCATCGACCACTCACTGCACATCTGCGTGTTCACCGACCACCAGTTGTTCGACCGTTACCATAAATACAATCTGAAGAGCGACAAAGCTCGTTCAGGTAAAGTAGCCCTCTCGCTCAAAGAACTCAACCAGTTCACTCCCGGCGACTTCGTGGTGCATACTGATCATGGTGTAGGGCGATTCTCCGGTCTGGTGCGCATCCCCAACGGCGATACCACTCAGGAAGTGTTGAAGCTGGTATATCAGAATGAAGACGTGGTGTTCGTCTCCATCCATTCGCTTCACAAAGTGTCAAAATACAAGGGTAAGGAGGGCGAACCTCCCCGCCTGAACAAGCTCGGTACCGGTGCCTGGGAGAAGCTGAAAGAGCGCACCAAGAGCAAAATCAAGGATATCGCCCGCGACCTGATCAAGCTCTACTCGCAACGCCGCGAGGAGAAAGGGTTTGCCTATACACCGGACAGTTTCCTGCAACGGGAGCTCGAAGCGTCGTTCATCTACGAAGACACCCCCGATCAGAGCAAAGCTACCGCCGATGTCAAAGCCGATATGGAAAGCGATCAGCCGATGGACCGTTTGGTTTGTGGTGATGTAGGCTTCGGTAAGACGGAAGTAGCTATCCGCGCTGCTTTCAAAGCAGTGGCCGACAATAAACAGGTAGCTGTGCTGGTACCCACCACCGTACTGGCTTACCAGCACTTTCAGACCTTCTCCGAACGTCTGAAAGGAATGCCGTGCCGGGTGGAGTATCTCAGTCGCGCCCGTACCGCTACGCAGACTAAAGCGGTGCTGAAAGGACTGGAGGAGGGCGAAGTGGGCATTCTCATCGGTACCCACCGCATCCTGGGAAAGGATGTGCAGTTCAAAGACCTCGGCTTGCTCGTTATTGACGAAGAGCAGAAGTTCGGTGTGTCGGTGAAGGAAAAACTACGCCAGCTCAAGGTGAATGTGGATACGCTCACCATGACGGCCACGCCCATCCCGCGTACGCTTCAGTTCTCTCTGCTGGGAGCCCGCGACCTGAGTGTCATCTCCACTCCGCCGCCCAACCGGTACCCCATCCAGACGGAAGTACATACGTTCAACGAAGAGGTCATTGTCGATGCCATCAACTTTGAGATGAGCCGCAACGGACAGGTGTTCTTCGTAAACAACCGCATCTCGAACCTCCCGGAACTAAAAGCGATGATCCAACGGCAGATACCCGATTGCCGGGTAGCCATCGGTCATGGGCAACTGGAACCGTCTGAGCTGGAACAGGTAATCCTCGACTTTGTGAACTACGATTACGATGTGCTGCTCGCCACCACCATCATCGAGAGCGGCATCGACATCCCAAATGCCAATACCATCCTCATCAACCAGGCACAGAACTTCGGTCTGAGCGACCTTCACCAGATGCGTGGACGCGTGGGCCGTAGCAACAAGAAGGCGTTTTGCTACCTGTTGGCTCCTCCGTTGGCTTCGCTGACCAGCGAGGCGCGCCGTCGCCTGCAAGCCATCGAGAACTTCTCCGACCTGGGTAGCGGCATACACATCGCCATGCAGGACCTCGATATCCGTGGGGCAGGAAATATGCTGGGTGCCGAACAGAGCGGCTTCATCGCCGACCTGGGTTACGAGACGTACCAGAAGATCCTTACCGAAGCCGTACAGGAACTCAAGAACGATGAATTTGCCGAACTCTATGCCGAAGAGGTGAAAGGCGACGGTACCATCACCGGCGAACAGTTTGTTACCGAGACTCAGGTGGAGAGCGATCTGGAGTTGCTTCTGCCCGCCGATTACGTCACCGGAAGCAGCGAACGCATGTTGCTCTACCGTGAGCTCGACGGCTTGACGCTAGACAAAGAAGTCGATGCGTTCCGTTCCCGCCTGGAAGACCGTTTTGGTGTCATCCCTTCCGAAACAGAAGAACTCCTGCGCATCGTTCCCCTGCGTAGACTGGCTGCTCGTTTAGGTGCAGAGAGAATATACCTGAAAGGTGGCCGCATGACGCTCTTCTTCGTTTCCAATCCGGATAGTCCGTACTACCAGAGCCAGGCGTTCGGAAAGCTCATCGACTACATGATGAAATACACCCGCCGCTGCGATCTCCGCGAACAGAATGGCAAGCGCAGTATGCTGATTAAAGATGTGTCGAATGTAGAAACAGCCGTCAGTGTACTGAGGGAGATTATTGCTATTCAGGAAAACAAGTGAAATATACAGAAGAGTCTTAGTCATGTCATTAAGGAATTGAGTAGCCCATGAAATGGGCTAAATGTGGATAACCCCGTGCAAGCGCAGCGCAGCTCGGGGTAAAAGGTCTCTCTCTGTCTCTAACTCCGTAGGAGTTTAACTAAATGTCTATCTTTCAAAAAACATGTTATGTCAGCTTATTCTCAAATACTCTATCATATTGTTTTTCGTACAAAAGGAAGTGCGAAAACTATTAGCCCAACCCATTCTGCTGATTTATACAAATACATTTGTGGTATTGTCAAAAACAAAAACGGTGTTCTATTTCGTATCAATGGAATGGAAGACCACATTCATATTCTTTCTGATCTGCATCCTTCTGTTGCACTGGCTGATTATATTCGGGAAATAAAAGTATCGTCTTCTAAATGGATGAAAGAGTCGGGATTCTTTCCTGATTTTAGTGGCTGGGGAATCAAGTACTGTGCATTAACCTATTCGTATAAAGAGCGAGATGTGATTATCAACTATATCAAGAACCAACAAGAGCATCACAAGAAAGAGAGCTTTCAAGAGGAGATGAGCAGGCTTTTCAAGGAACAAGGTATTGAGATGGATGAGAAATGGTTTTGGGTAGATAAGTAAAGAAGAATGATATCTTGTTGAACTCCTACGGAGTTCGAGGCAGGGGGGCTGCGTGTTACCCCGAGCTGCGCTTCGCTTGCAAGGGGTTATCCACATTTAGCCCATTTCATGGGCTACTCACCTCCTGATTCTTGTTAATCTTTCGCTTCCTAGCTCTCATTAATCTTTCACTTTCTAGCTCTCATTAATCTTTCACCTTCTGGCTCTCATTAAACTTTCACCTCCTGGCTCGCATCTTCCTTTAACTCTTGATTCGTATCAGTAAGGGCGTGCAGGTTCAAAACGATATTAGTGATCACTGATGCGTAAATCTGTTTAATAAACTATTTCTTCCCATACAACTTATCAATTAAGTCCGTCCGTCCGATGCGGCGAAGGGCATTCATGATGTTGTGGCGTTCTTCGGGTTTGTACCAGAAGAAGAATTGCCGTTGCGCCAGCTTTTCTTGTGGGGTCTTGGCACTGAATACCGGTTCTAAGGTGTACGGATGATAACCCGTGTACCAGGATTCAGTAGCCACTGTCATGGGAGTAGGGGTGAAGTCCTGCACCTGCTCCAGCTGGAAATCTAAGCGACGGGTGAGGACAGCCAGTTCGGCCATGTCTTCCTCCCGGCAACCGGGATGGCTCGATATGAAATAAGGAATGAGTTGCTGACGCAGGTTGTGCTCCCGGTTCAGGCGATCGAATATCTTCTTGAACTCCTCGAACTGTGCGAACGAAGGCTTGCGCATGATGTGCAGCACCTTGTCCGAAGTATGCTCCGGAGCTACTTTCAACCGGCCGCTGACGTGGTTCACGATCAACTCTTTGGTGTATTCCGCTGCACTTCGGTTCGTTGCAGGATCCTTGCTTTGGTGTAGTAATAAGTCATAACGCACACCGCTGCCGATGAAACTCTTCTTGATACCCGGCAGGCTATCTACCGCTTTGTAGATGTCGAGCAGCGGGCGATGGTCCGTGTTCAGGTTGGGACATACCTTGGGATGAATGCACGATGGACGTTTGCATTTACGGCACATGGCCTCGTCCTTGCCACCCATGCGGTACATGTTGGCCGAGGGGCCGCCGAGATCGCTCAGATACCCTTTGAAATCAGGGAGCTCCATCACTGCTTTGACCTCGTTCAGAATACTTTTCTTGCTGCGGCTCACGATGAATTTACCCTGGTGCGCCGAGATGGTGCAGAACGCACAGCCCCCGAAACATCCCCGGTGAATGTTGACCGAGAACTTGATCATGTCGTAGGCCGGAATACGCTTGCCCTTGTACTTCGGGTGCGGCAGACGGGTGTATGGAAGGTCGAATGAGGCGTCGAGTTCCTGTTCCGTCAGGGGTGGGTAGGGAGGATTCACCACCACGATGCTTTTGTCCACTTCCTGCACGATACGGGAGGCGGCATATTTGTTGCTCTCTTCCTCGATGTGACGGAAGTTGGCAGCTTGTTTCTTTTTGTCTTTCAGACATTCCTCGTGCGAGTGGAGGCGGATATCATCCTCACCAATCGTGACTGCCGAAGCGAGTTGCAAGCAGGCTGTTTGCGGAATATCGGTGGGGAGGTCTGTAGCAGAATCTTGCGTTTGTAGCCGTTGTACCAACTCTACGATTGGCTTCTCACCCATGCCGTATATCAGCATATCGGCACCGCTGTCGCACAGAATACTTTTCTGCACTTTGTCCTGCCAGTAGTCGTAATGACTCAGGCGGCGCATGCTGGCCTCGATGCCTCCCAATACCACGGGTACATCGGGAAAGAGTTTCTTCAGGATTTGCGTGTAAACGATGGAAGGATATTCCGGTCGCATATCCGGGCGACCGTCGGGGGTGTAGGCATCTTCGCTGCGCAAGCGTTTGTTGGCTGTGTACTTATTCACCATGGAGTCCATACAGCCGGCGGAGATGCCGAAGAACAGGCGTGGGCGTCCCAACTTCTTGAAATCGCGCAAGTCGTCGCGCCAGTTGGGTTGCGGAACGATGGCTACCCGCAAACCTTCCCTTTCCAGGATACGACCGATGACAGCCGCTCCGAACGACGGATGGTCCACGTACGCGTCACCGCTGAACAAGATCACATCCAGTTCATCCCATCCACGGAGTTCCATTTCTTTTTTGGTTGTTGGCAGCCAGTCAGTAAGCCTGTATTCTTTCATGGCCGCAAAGATACGGAATGTAATTGACAGTTGATAATTGACAATTGACAATTATTCGTAACGGGGGGTAATGTGTTGCACATCCAGTGAGGCCAACGGCCTCCAAGCATTAGCGTAGGGCATCGCCCAGTCATGTTCGGAAAACAAATTGGGGTACTATTTTGGCAATCTTAAACAACTGCAATAAATTACGTGGTAATCCCCTTTTTGTTTTTTTCTTTTTTATGGATCCGGTAAATCCACTTTCCTTA
>JAVBUC010000067.1:0-21010 GCA_031555765.1 Bacteroides sp.
ATCTCATCAGGAAGAAAGTAGGATGCCAAAGTACGGTATATGTCTGTTTGCGATTGATCCATGCTGCAAATATATGAAACTTTCATGTACCGCGTAGCGACAGTCTCGGCTAACCTCGCCACGGACTATCGCCGCTGACCCTTTAAATCTCATAGTATTTTAGTTTCATTCAATTGAATGACGCAAAAGTACAAAAAGCAAACGATACCCTTGATACAAAGTCTCAAATTGCATTGTAAAAAACGTTAATGAAGTTCCTGATGGCGTTTAACTTTTAGTTGAATCCGGCTTCAGTATGAGAAAAGCATGCTGATTCCTGTGATAATAGCGTATAATTTTTTATTTTTGCCCAGCAAAAAAAGTAATAACATACTTGTGAACAGTAGTATCCATTTAGAAATCATATTTATATGAGCAAAAAGAAAACAGTTCCCACGCCCAAAGTGTCTTATCATTACAGGCCAGATAATATGTCGCTGAATGAATGGCAGCGTATCTTGCGACGCCAGGCAGCCGCTAAGGCACTCTTTGCCATATCGCCCATGGACGAGAAACATGCTCCTGGCGACTACCGGCTAATCAATCCCATCAACAAAAGTGAGTACAAGGTGGTGTACCGCGGGCAAGATAATGAGTGGAACTATTGCTCGTGCATGGATTTTAAGGCCAGTAAACTGGGAACCTGCAAGCACCTGGAAGCAGTGGCGTTGTGGATCGAACAGAATAATCTTCCCGTTTACACCCAGACGCCTCCCTACACGTCGGTGTATGTATCTTATAAAGAAGTGCCGGAAGTCAGATTACGCATTGGAACGGACAACCGCGGGGAGTTTCTTCGATTGGCCGAGCCGTGCTTCACTCTTGAGGGACGCTTGAGACCCGATGGCCTGTACAAAGTTACCGATTTCTTCATGGATGCTTTCCGACTGGACAATACTTTCCGGCTCTATCCGGATGCTTTGAGCCTCATTCTGGAGAAACGAGGTTATGAACGCCGGAAAACCATGGTGTCCCGACTGACTGACAACTTCCTGGACTCTATCCTCAAAACGAAGCTTTATCCTTACCAAAAAGAAGGCATCCGTTTCGCTTTCCGTGCCGGAAAGTCCATCATAGCCGACGAAATGGGATTGGGAAAGACCATACAAGCCATCGGAACAGCCGAGATACTGAAAAAGGAAAAGATGATTTCCACTGTACTCATTGTTTGTCCTACTTCGCTGAAATATCAGTGGAAGAAGGAGATAGAACGGTTTACTGATTCCACGGCTGTAGTTGTGGAAGGCAATCCGCTGCAACGTCAGCAGCAGTATCAGGCCGAGGAGTTCTACAAGATCGTTTCCTACCATAGCATGTGCAATGATGTGAAATTCAATAAGTCGCTGACTACTGACCTACTTGTCATGGACGAAGTACAGCGGCTGAAGAATTGGAACACACAGATATCGAGAGCTGCCCGGCGTATCGACTCGGAGTATTCCGTCATCCTGTCGGGCACACCGTTGGAGAACAAGTTGGAAGAACTCTATTCCATCGTGCAGTTTGTCGACCAGTACTGTCTGGGACCGTATTACGAGTTCATGGACCAGACGGTGGTAAAAGAGGATAGTGGCCGGGTTATTGGGTACAAAGGGCTGAACGAGGTGGGCAAGAAGATGGAACATATACTGATACGCCGCCGCAAGCGCGACGTGGCTCTGCAACTGCCCGAGCGAACAGACCAGATTCTGTTTGTTCCCATGACGGAAGAGCAAATGTCCCTGCATGAAGATTTTCAGTATATCGTATCGAGGCTTGTTTCCAAGTGGAGAAGGCAACGGTTCCTGAGCGAGAAGGATCGGAATCTGTTGCTCCTGAACCTGAGCCGGATGCGGATGGTGTGTGATAGTTCGTACATCCTCGACCAGCAGACTCGCTACGATACGAAGGTGGAAGAAACGATGAATATTTTGCAAGGGGTATTCGAAAGCGGTGACGAGAAGGTGGTGATATTCAGTCAGTGGGAACGTATGACACGTCTCATTGCCCATGAACTGGATAAACTGGGCATCCGCTACGAGTATCTGCATGGTGGAATCCCTTCTGAAGCTCGTGGGGATTTGGTGCAGAACTTTACTGAACTTCCCGAAAGCCGGGTGTTCATCTCGACGGATGCAGGAAGCACCGGACTGAACTTACAGGTAGCTTCTGTCCTGATCAATCTCGACCTGCCCTGGAATCCGGCTGTGCTGGAACAACGCATCGCCCGTATCTACCGTATCGGTCAGAAACGCAATATACAGGTCATCAACATGGTGGCCAGCCAGACCATTGAGGAGCGAATGCTCAGTACATTGAACTTTAAGTCGTCCCTGTTCGAAGGAATTCTGGATGATGGAGCCGATTCCATCTTCCTCGAAGATAGCAAGTTCGATAAGATGATGAGTACGATTGAGACGATTACAGAAGAGGAAGAAGGGGAAGAGGTTGTAGCTCCTGTCAGTGCAGGTGATGTGGAAGAGAAAAGTGATGTAGCCCCTGATAGCGACTTGCAAAGCGAACTCGAGTTCACTGATGATGAGCAGCCTGGCGGAATGTTGTTCGAGAGTGCTATCAATAAAGTGGAACAGCCGGAAGAACGTGCCGCTCAGTCAGTGCCCGAGGTTACATCGCCTGAGCAGTTGGTACAGCAAGGCATGTCATTCTTTACTGGATTGGCAAAGGTGTTGAGTTCGCCTGAGGCTACGGAGCAATTGGTGAACTCTTTGGTGGACGAAGATAAAGAGACGGGGCAGACTATGTTGAAGATTCCTGTGCCTGACAAGGAAAGCGTCACCAATATATTGAAGTTGTTCGGCTCTATGTTGGGGAAATAGACTTCCTTTGAAAATACATGAATGGCATCAAGCTCCTCTTGTTGGGTGTTTGATGCCATTCGTGCATTATTTCCTGTAGTTGACGGAATCAGTTGTTTTTCTTCTTGAGTTCTTCAATCTCCTGCACCCCGTTCAGCTTCCGGATGACCCGTGCCGGATTGCCTACTGCCAATGAATCGTCGGGAATATCCCGTGTCACCACAGAGCCGGCACCGATAACACACCGGTCACCTATCGTCACTCCCGGGCAAATGGTGGCATGACCGCCTATCCAACATTGCTTGCCTATTTTCACCGGTTTGCAGTCTTCCCACTTGGCCCGCTCTGCCGCTTCCACCGGGTGTTGGGCAGTATAGATATGTACGCCCGGAGCAAGCAGCGTATGGTCGCCGATGGTAACGGTACCGCCATCCAGGATCACCGCCCCGAAGTTGATGAAAACCCCTTCGCCTGCATAGATCAGGTCTCCATAGTCGCAATAAAACGGAGGTTCCAGGTGAATAGACTTGGCCGAGTTGGGACAAAGCTCGTGCATTACACTCTGAAAGTTCTCGGTGTAATACTCCGTGACGTTCAGCTTATGAAGGAGTTTCTTAACATAAGTGCGTTGCTCTATCATTTCCTCACAGTGGGCATCGTACGGCTCGCCTGCAATCATTCTTTCTTTCTGGGTTTTCATATCTTCCAGGTATTATGGTAGTTTCTTTCTGCAAGTTTACAACTGTTTTCCTGTATAAACAAATTCTTCCACAGATAATATGCTATCTTTGTGTTCAATGTTTATCTATTAGGTCGACTGAATAAAGCTGATTGATTATGAATTTGAAAGACAAACTCTCACAACGCATTGGCGTAGCAGATGTACAGGAGATAACCCGCTATGTGCAAGGGGATGACGAGCGGAAACAAGCGTTATACGATTTGTTGTACGACACCGATGATACGGTTGCTTATCAAGCGGCGTGGGTATTCACACACTTCTCGCGGCAGGAGAGCGAATGGCTCTATGATAAACAAGATAAACTAACGGATAAAGTGTTGGTGTGCAAGCATCCGGGCATACGTCGTTTGCTACTCAATATACTTTACCAGTTGCCGTTATCTAATCCACCCCGGATTGATCTGTTGGAATTCTGTCTGCAACATAGTATCTCCAAAGATGAATTGCCTGGCGTACAAACGCTTTGTCTGAAGTTGGCTTATGAGATATGTTTGCTCATCCCCGAATTACTGGAAGAATTTCGTTTGCACCTCGACCTTGTATCCGATTCGCCAATGCCTTCCATTTATTCCGTGCATAAGAATCTCCTGAAAGCAATGCGTAAAAGGAAGTCATTGGTTTGTTGAGTATTCTATCGAAGCATAAAATGTATGAGTATGGATTTCAAACTAAGTTTATTTTATGTACATCCGAAAAGATCTTCTTAATCTCATTTTCTTAACTCTTTGGTTTGGCATAGTTCGATTTCCCTGCGTTTTTCTGATCAAGCGAAATTATCCTCTGCAATTAGAGCGATCAGCAGGCAGCAGAATGATCAATTTGTCAAAAATGACATTTTAATAGTTTATTAGGGCTGGATTAACTCCTTTCTAAGTATTCTGTTAAGGTGTCGGACTTATCTTTGCATCATAAAACAAAGAACATTACGTATGAAGAACAAGTTTTTCCTTATTTCACTCTGGCTATTTGCCGTTTGCCTGCATCTCACGGCCGGCGATATTCCTAAATTAGTTAAGAATAAGAATGGAGTCACCCAGCTCATCGTGCATGGTAAACCCCATGTGATGTTGGCCGGCGAGTTGATGAACTCCAGTGCTTCCACCCTCGAAAGCATGGAACCCAAATGGCAAAGGTTGAAGAATCTCAACCTGAATACCGTGCTGGTTACCGTGACCTGGGAACAAGTGGAGCCGGAAGAGGGTCAGTATGACTTCACTGTGGTCGATGGCCTGATTCGGGAAGCCCGAAAGTACAATCTGAAACTGGTATTCCTTTGGTTCGGGAGTTGGAAGAATGGCTCGTCGGGCTATGCACCGTATTGGGTAATGAAAGATACGAAGCGTTTTCCCCGGATGAAAAACAAAAACGGAGAAAACCGTCCTTACCTGGCCAACTTTACAGCGGAGTTGACCGAGGTAGAAACCAAAACGTTCAGTACTTTGATGAAACACCTCAAAGCGATAGACGGCGAACAGCATACCGTGCTCATGGTACAGGTGGAGAACGAAGTGGGATTGCTGGACGATAGCAGAGACCGGTCGGCCAGGGCAGAAGAACTGTTCAAAAAAGAGGTGCCGAAAGAGCTGGTTAATTATTTCAGCAAGAGCGAAAAGAAAATACTGCCGGAGATCATCGGGCAGTGGAAAGCGAGTGGCAAGAAACTCCAGGGTAATTGGCTCGAACTTTTCGGTAATGAGAGCAACAGCCTGGCCGATGAGCTGTTTATGGCTTGGCAATATGCCCGCCACATCGAACAGGTAGCCTCGGCGGGTAAGAAGCAATATCCCATTCCCATGTTCGTCAACGCCTGGACCATCTACCCGAAGGATCCGGTACCGGGACATTATCCCAGTGGAGGCCCTAATGCGCGTATGCTCGATATCTATCAACTGGCGGCACCTTCTATCGACGTCATTGCGCCGGACAATTATAACGATGATTACATCTCCAAACTAAAAGAGTACGACCGGAATGGCAATCCGATATTCGTGCCCGAGGCTGTAGCTTTGTTCCGCGGCGAAAAGTGGAGCGGACCGGCACAGGCGTTCTATACCCTCAGCCAGTTCAATGCCCTCGGCTTCTCACCTTTCGGCATAGACAATGCCGTGTACGATGAGAAACATCCGCTACGCGATGCTTACCGCGTGCTCGATAATCTGATGCCCCTGATCGTCAAGGAGCATGGCACCGGAAAAATGAAAGGGTTCATGCAGCAGGAAAGCAAAACGGACCGGGTGGACTTCGGCGATTATGAGATGCACGTAGGTTATAACTATCCGTATCAGGGATATGGCCTGGTCATCCGGTTGTCCGACGATGAGTTCCTGGTTTCTGGTAATGGGGCCGACATTTCGTTCCAGTCCAAGAGCAAGTCACTGCCCGGTATCAGCTACGGAACCGTCCGTGAAGGGTATCTAGTCGATGCTCAATGGAAAACGGTGAAGTATCTGGGTGGCGACGAAGCTATGCAGGGAGTAGGAGGAGTAAAACTACCGCCCGTCTATCTGGGCGAGGATGCCAGTCCTAATCTGGTATCTACTGTGATCATCCGGGTAATACCGGTGGAAAGTGCCACATATGCCAATAAGAATATCTTTGATTAATACAGTTATCAGGAAGTCGGCCGTTTCGCCCCAAAATAGGTGAAGACGGCCGACTGCATATGTAAAGAAAAGGATTCCTGTTATTCTCCGTGCTTCAACACTTTGGCATCCACATAGAATACAATCTCTTCCACGATGTTGCTGCAACGGTCACCGATGCGTTCCAGTTTACGGATAACCAGCATCAGCTTCAGCCCGTTGCGTATCTGACTGGTGTTTCCTTCCAGATACTTGCTCAGTACATCGATAGCATTGTGATAAATTGTATCCACTGCATCGTCCATACCCAGGATCTTACCTGATATGCGGGTGTTCTCTGATTCCAACGCAGCGAAGCTTTCGGACAGCATGGCAATAAGCGTGTCGAACATCTTAGGCATTTGAAGCTCTTCCAGTAACTCCGAACCAAAATTCTCCGATTCATTCTCCAATACATAACGGCCTATGCCTTCGGCAAAGTCACCGATACGTTCCAACGTATTGCTGATCTTGATGAGTGATAACACCAGTCGCAAGTCCACTGCTACCGGGTTGTACAGGGCGATGTAGTTCTCGCCGTCACTGTCTATCTTCAGCTCGAAAGCATCGACACGCTTTTCACGGCTGATGATTTCCCGGGCTACCTCACTATTGTTTTCCAGAAAAGCCGCTTTGGCTTTCTCCAACTGCGAGATGACCAACTTCCACATCTGACTCACCTCGTCACGAAGTCCCGTCAGTTCATTCTCAATAGGATTGATGTGCTTCATATTATCCAAATCTACCTGTGATGTAATTCTGCGTTTCCTCTTTATCCGGATTCATGAACATCTTCTTCGTGTGGGTGTATTCCACCAGTTCGCCCAGCATGAAGAACCCAGTCTTGTCGCTGATGCGCGAAGCCTGTTGCATGTTGTGCGTTACGATGACGATGGTGTAGTTCTTCTTCAACTCATAAATCAAATCCTCCACCTTGGCCGTAGAGATAGGGTCCAGAGCCGAAGCCGGTTCGTCCATCAGCAGGATGGAAGGAGAAATGGCCAGTGCACGGGCGATGCAGAGACGTTGCTGCTGACCGCCGGAGAGTTCGAAAGCCGATTTCTTCAGCTTGTCCTTTACCTCGTCCCACAAGGCAGCCTGACGGAGACTCTTCTCCACTGTCTCTTCGATGAGGCGACGGTCGCTTACGCCGTTGACACGCAAGCCATAAGCGATGTTTTCGAAGATCGACTTCGGGAACGGATTAGGCTTCTGGAACACCATACCCACCTGTTTACGCAGTTGGTCCACCTGCACCGATTTGTCGTAAATGTTCTTGCCTTCGATAAGGCATTCGCCTGAGAGACGGGTATTGTCAATCAAGTCGTTCATCCGGTTGAACAGGCGCAGGAAAGTGGACTTGCCACATCCTGACGGACCGATAAATGCAGTTACCGAGTTGGCTTCCACCTCCATGTTGATGCCTTTCAGGGCATGGTATGAACCATAATAGAAATTGACGTTTTTTGCTTCGAGCATTACCATATATATACTTTTCTAATTGCTATGAATAAAGTGTTTGTTCCCCGCATCATTGCTTGTTCAGTCGACGGCGGATGAAAGTGGCCAGCAGGTTCATCATCAATACGATGGCGATGAGCACCAGTGCCGTTCCATAAGCGATGGGGCGTGAAGCCTCGATGTTGGTTCCGCTGGTGGCGATGACGTACAGGTGGTAAGGCAATGCCATGACCTGGTCGAAGATGCTGGAAGGCAATTTCGGAAGGAAGTAGGCAGCCGCCGTGAAGAGGATAGGGGCTGTTTCGCCCGATACACGGCCGATAGCCAGGATCAATCCTGTAATGATGTTGGGATAAGCCGCCGGAAGTATTACCCTCCCGATGGTCTGAAGTTTCGTAGCACCCAGAGCCAAACTACCCGAACGGTATGTATCGGGGACTGCTTTCAATGCCTCTTCCGTGGTACGTATCACGATGGGAAGTACCAGCAGGCCTAATGTAAGCGAACCTGCCAGGATGGAGTCTCCGAATCCCAGGGTATTAACGAACAAGGCCATGCCGAACAGACCAAACACGATGGAAGGAATGGCACTCAGGTTGTTGGTCACCACACGGATGATTTTTACCACCCAGTTATTGGCTGTATATTCATTGATATAGATACCGGCCATCACTCCCAATGGGAAAGCAAAGACCATACTGCCTACTACTAAGCAGAGCGTTCCCACGATAGCGGGGAAGATACCTCCGCCGGTCATGCCATCCGTCGGAGCTTCCGTGAGGAACTCCCAGCTGATGACACCCGCACCGTTGTAAATGATGAATCCTTGTATCCAGACTAATATGCCGACTACCAATACTCCGAGGAGTCTGATAATCCAAAATACGATTTGTTGTTTGAGTTCTTTTCCCATGGCTAAATCCCTTTGTTTTGTTGTCGTTTAGAAACTGCTTCCGCTGCAATACTCATGACCAGCGTGATCAGGAAAAGAATACAGCCCAGCATAAACAATGCCTGGTAATGGGCTCCTCCTGCGGGTGCTTCGCCCAGCTCGGCGGCAATGGTAGCAGGAATGGTACGCACAGGTTCGAACAGCGAGGTGGGCATGACGGCTGCATTTCCCGTCACCATCAGTACAGCCATGGTTTCGCCGACGGCACGCCCGATACCCAGGATCACAGCAGCCGATATTCCCGACGAAGCGTATGGAACCACGACCTTGTAGATGGTTTGCCACTGGTTGGCACCCAGTGCCAGACTGGCTTCGCGCATGGCTCTCGGCGTGTTGCGCATCGCGTCTTCGGCCACGGTGATGATGGTGGGCAAAGCCATAATGGCCAGTACCACACTACCGGCAAAGGCAGTTTCGCCTACGGGCAGGTTGAAAGTGGTTTGTATCAGTGGTACCAGCACGATGAGTCCGAAGAAACCGTACACTACCGACGGAATGCCTGCCAATAGTTCGATGGCTGGTTTCATCATCTTGCGCGAACGTTCGGAAGCCAGTTCCGACATCCAGATGGCTACACCCAACCCCAATGGCAGTGCTATCAGGATGGCGAAGAAGCTCACCCACAATGTACCGGTAATGAGAGGCAGGGCACCGAACTGTGCCGAAGGTGTGGAGGTTGGTAACCATTCCGTCCCGGCAAAGAAGTCGCTTATGTTGATCGAACCAATAGATAAGGTATGCAACTTGGATGCATCGTTCAGTACATATTTGTCGGGTAGGAAAGCGATGATCGTCGGGTCTTTGGCAATCTCTTCCGCCAGTTTCTCGGGCAACAGGCTGTAGTCTTCGCCCAGTTCCTCGTCCGAGTAGATGTTGAAAATCTCGTCGAAACGGAAAGGCCGGATCTCAGCATCTGCTCCGCCCAGCTCTTTCCAGTTGGTTATCTTGTAGTCGAATATCTCTTTCACCTGGAACGAGGTCAGCTTGGTTACCTGGTTCGATGGGTTGAGACAGAGTGAATAACCGTTTTCAACGGCAGGACTCGTGAAGAGACCTGCGCCTTCCTTGAACAGGAAGATGGTAATCAGCAAGACAACGATGATGCTGATGCTGCCGCAGAACTTCAGGAGTCCTTCCACTATTTTTTCTAGTATCCTCATGGAGTGTGGTAGTAGTTAAGTTACTTTATTTAACTGTGATGTATCCAATCTCCATGACTGTCTTCTGTCCGGCAGGAGAAAGAACGTAGTCGATGAACGGTTTTACGGTCTTCTCTGCCTTGACTTCGTAGTAGTAATACAGCGGACGAACAACGGGATACGTCTTGTTCTTAGCATTGGCCACAGAAGCTTCTACGTAGTTGGCTCCCTTGTCATAAGATACTTTCACATCTTTCACCTGCTTGTTCAGGTATGCCAGGCCGATGTACCCGATGGCACCTTTCGTTTGGCTAACCGACTGTACAATAGCTCCGGTGGCCGGCATACTCAGGATACCGCTCATGTAGTTCTTGTTTTTCAGTACGCTTTCCTTGAAGAATTCGTACGTACCCGAAGATGTTTCGCGAGAGTAGGGGATGATCTTTTCATCGGCACCACCCAGCTCTTTCCAGTTCTTGATCTTACCGGTGAAGATGCCTTCGAGTTGTTCGCGGGTCAGTTTGTCCACTTTGTTCGAAGGGTGAACAATCACAGCCAGTGCATCGTAAGCGATAATCACTTCCTTGGCAGTCTTTCCGCCTTCCTGCAACTTGCCTTTCTCGTCGAACTTGATCTTTCTGGACGATTGGGCAATGTCTGTAGTCCCTTCTATCAGGGCTGAGATACCCACACCGCTACCACCACCGGTCACTGTAACCGTAGCTTGCGGATTGGTCTTCATGTAGTTTTCGGCTTCTTTCTGCGACAAAGGCAGTACAGTGTCCGAACCTTTGATCTTCTGAGCAAATATAGCTGATGATGCGCATGCCATGAGTGCAAGGCTAAAAATAATCTTCTTCATAATTTGAATAATTTGGGTGATTAATATTCTGAAATTTAAAACTTATATTGTAAACGTAAGGTGAATACATTGCGCTTCAAATCGTTGACGGCGAATGTACGGGTCTCCTTATTAAATGTATACGAGTGTTTCATGTCCGTATCTTCGTAATTGTTGAGCTCGTAGTAAGCTGTCAGGCGGATGTTGTTACTGGCTCTCCAGATAGCTCCGAGGCCGAAGGTGTTCTGTGACAGGTCAGTCAGTCCGGTACCATTCTGTCCTACTTCATTGCCAGATACTTTGGTGTTGGGATCATACCAGTCATATTTCAGTACGCCAGTGAAAGGGAGAGTTCCCAGGTCCTGTGCCAGCATCACGTAACCACCGCGGAAGTTGCGGATATATGTATCGTTGGCTGCCAGGTCCGGATTCATGAGTTGGATACCTGTGAGCAGGGCACCGGTGTTAGGGCTTTTGCTGGATGCTTTGCTACCCGGTTGTTGTCCCCAGAGGTATTCAGCAGTCAATTTGGTCATACCGGCACGACTGGAGATATTCAGTTGTCCGTCGATACCGAAGTATTCGCGTTTGGCATATTTCTTGAAGTTGGCAGCCGAGTCACTACTTACTACGAAAGTGTTGCCATCCATGGTGTATACATTCTTACTACCCTGGATTACTCCACCATTATAATAAGAGAATCCAATGCCGTATTTGGCGTGGTTGCCGATATTCTTCGAAGCAGAAAGGTGACCGATGAAGTCCAGGTGATTGTCCATTTCCGTTTTAAGACCATTGCCTGAGAAGAGTCCGGCTTCCAGCTTCAGGAAGTTGTACGGAGAAGTCTTGGCAGGTTGCAGGTAGAATGCAAAACCGAGGTCGCGTTCGTCCGGGAAGAGCATCTGGAACACGGTAGAGCGTTCCGGAGACTCACGACGGGAAGAAGAGTAACTGATCTCATAACCGAATGTACGGTCGAATGCACCGGCACGGAAAGCATTGGTTCCTACCCAGGGATCTTTTATATTCAGGTAAGCATCTTTAATGCCTACACCTTTTTCTGTGATGTCGAGTTGGAAAACTCCCGAGGCGATTCCTTCCTCATAAATGAACTTGATACGTCCGCGGCGGATACCGATGCGGTTGTAGCTCTTGCTCAAGTCTTCGTTGACTCCTCCTACTTTCATATTGGTTATGAGTGCCGCATCCTGTTGTGCGCTTTGGAATTGCGTCTGGACGTAGCCCGATACCTTGAGCTTTTGCAGTGTTTTAATCGCACTTTCCAGAGCCTGGGTTCTCTGTTCGAGTTGCTCTGTCTCTGTTAATTCCACCTCCTGAGCTTTTACGGTTGTAGCGGTCAGGCTCATGATACAGATTGCGATCAGTTGTAGTTTGATTTTCATAAATACTATTACGTTAATTTGATGATGCAAAAATAGAAGGGCAATGTTACATAACTCTTAACGCTATATTACAAATCTGTTAAGTGTCATTTTATTGCTGTCATACAAATATAGTTTGTTAGCAGAATATAGTTGTAGTATGAGTGCTTTTTCATAGAAATGAAATATGTTTGTCTACTTTCAGGGTGGATATATCTCAAAACTCTTATATTTGTATATCAAATAGATCGGTTCAATGAAAAATACGCGACTTCATACATTCTTCTTTCTATCCTGCGGGTGGATCCTCTTTCTCTTATTCGTAACTTCGTGCCGCAACGAGGCTTCCCGCTACCTCATTGGCGTATCGCAATGCAGCGATGACGAGTGGCGTCAACAAATGAACAGTGAAATCCTGCGTGAAGCACTGTTTTATGACGGTGTGCAGGTAGAGGTACGCAAGGTGCGTGATGATAGCCGGGAACAGGCCAATGATATCCGGTATTTCATCAATAAGAAAGTAGATCTGCTCATTGTTTCGCCCAATGAGGCGGCTGTCCTGACTCCGGTGGTAGAGGAGGCATACGACAAGGGAATCCCGGTCATTGTGGTCGACCGGAAGATCCTGTCGGACAAGTACACTGCTTATATCGGCGCCGATAATTATGAGATAGGAAAGGCCGTGGGCAACTATGTGGCGGCACACTTGAACGGCAAGGGGCGGATAGTAGAGATCTCCGGACTGAAGAGTTCCACACCGGCTGTAGAACGGAACCAGGGTTTTATGAATGTCATCAACCGCTACCCGGAGATACAGATGCTTTGCAGTGAGGATGCCGGTTGGCTGCGGAAGCGTGCCGAGGAGAAGATGGATACCATCCTGAACAGCTTCCCGGAGATTGATTTGGTTTTCTCGCAGAACGACCGTATGGCGGCAGGGGCTTATGATGCCGCTCGTCGTTTGGGTAGGGCAGGGCAGATTGAGTTCATCGGTATCGATGCGCTTCCCGGAGCGGGGTATGGCTTGGAGATGGTGCTTGATAGCATTCTGACGGCTACCTTTATCTATCCCACCGGAGGCGACAAGGTGATGCAGACGGCTATGAATATTCTGGAGAAACGACCTTTCGACCGGGAAACGACTTTAACCACAGCCGTAGTCGATTCGACCAACGCCCGCATCATGGACTTGCAGACCAATCAGATAACGGAACTCGACCAGAAGATAGGTACGCTGAATGGTAGGATTGACTTGTATCTCTCTCGTTATGCCAACCAACAATTGGTGCTGTATGGCAGTTTGCTGATTCTATTACTGGTAGCGGGATTGCTATTGGTGGTCTACAAGTCGCTTCGCTCCAAAAACAGCCTGAACAAGGAGCTGTCTCTGCAAAAGGAGCAAGTAGAATTGCAGCGCGACCAGTTGTCCGAACAGCGTGATCAGCTGGAGAATCATCGGGACCAACTGATATTGCTCTCCCAGCAACTGGAAGAGGCTACACATGCTAAATTGGTTTTCTTTACGAATATCTCCCATGACTTTCGTACACCGCTTACGCTGGTGGCCGATCCGGTGGACCAGTTGCTTGCCGACAGGAACCTGACGGAGGAGCAAAGCCGCTTGCTGTCTCTGGTGAAAAAGAATGTCAATATCCTGTTGCGCCTGGTCAACCAGATACTTGATTTCCGTAAGTATGAGAATGGGAAGATGGAGTTCCTGCCTGTACCGCTGGATATACGGCACTGTTTTGAAAATTGGAATGAATCATTCCAATCGACTGCCCGCAAGAAGCACATTCATTTCTCCTTCATGGTCCAGCCCGAGGGAGATTACCGGATGCAAGCGGATATGGAGAAATTGGAACGCATTTATTTCAACCTGTTGTCCAATGCTTTCAAGTTTACTCCCGAAAACGGAAAGGTTACCGTATGGTTGACGACGGAAGTGGTGGACGGCTGTACTCGTATACGCTTCACAGTACTCAATACGGGTAGTGTGATTTCGGCCGAGCATGTACGCAACATCTTTAGCCGTTTCTATAAGATTGATCTGAACCATGCTGGCTCAGGTATTGGGTTGGCATTGGTGAAAGCGTTTGTGGAGATGCACGATGGAAACATATCTGTGGAGAGTGACGAGAAACAAGGCACTCTCTTTGCTGTAGAACTTCCTACCCGGCCTTTAGAGGGAGAAGAACCTGCCCCCGAAGCAGTGATTACACCTGCTTCTTTGGAGGTAGCGAGTGATCTGATCGATGATGAGGCTTCTGAAAGTATAAATGATCCTTCCAAAATGTCTGTCCTTATCATTGACGACAATGCCGATATCCGGACTTATATACATAACTTGCTGGGAATTGACTACTCGGTCATCGAAGCGGCCGATGGAGCCGATGGTATCCGGAAAGCCATGAAGTATGTGCCCGACCTGATCATTTCCGACGTAATGATGCCGGGTATGGACGGTATCGAGTGTTGTCGCCGTTTGAAGAGCGAGATGCAAACCTGTCACATCCCTGTTGTCCTGCTGACGGCATGTTCGCTCGATGAACAACGCATCCAGGGATATGACGGAGGAGCGGATTCGTATATATCCAAACCTTTTAGTTCGCCCTTGCTGGTAGCTCGTGTCCGTAACCTGATCGACTCTCATCGCCGGTTGAGGCAATTCTTCGGCGATCATCAAACACTGGCCAAAGAGGATATCTGTGATATGGACAAGGACTTTGTGGAACGTTTTAAATCGCTCATCGAAACGAAGATGGCCGATTCGGAGTTGAATGTGGAGGACCTGGGGCGTGAGATGGGATTCAGCCGGGTACAGTTGTATCGCAAGATCAAATCTCTCACCAATTATGCTCCGAATGAACTGCTTCGTATGGCTCGCCTGAAACGGGCGGCTTCCTTGCTGGCTTCCTCAGATCTGACAGTATCCGAGATTGCCTACGAGGTGGGTTTTACATCGCCTTCGTACTTTGCCAAATGCTACAAGGAAGAGTTTGGTGAGAGTCCTACCGATTTCCTGAAAAGGAAAGGATAACCTAATCGTATTGCCATGAAAGATTATAAAGTAGATAAGGAATCGCTTACTGCAGAGTTCAGCCAGGCTGTTTATGCTTTGGTGAACGAAATTCCTGTGGGAAAAGTGCTTAGTTACGGAGACATTGCACTCCTACTGGGCGTACCTCAGTGCTCACGTATGGTAGGGCGGACATTGAAGCAAGTTCCTGAAGAATTGAATATTCCTTGCCACCGGGTGGTCAACGCAGCTGGCAGGTTAGTGCCCGGATGGGAAGAACAGCGGTTGCTACTGGAAGAGGAAGGTGTCGACTTTCGTCCGAATGGGAAGGTTGATATGTTGAAGTGCAGGTGGGCGTATGGATGATGCTGTTTTGGATATAGTATATAATAAGGAAGAGGTTGCCCAACTGGTGAAGTGGGACAACCTCTTGTCTTTAAACGAGTTATTCTTCTGTAAACAATGGCAGATCAATATTGAAATCAATCAAGGTTGATGAAACTGGATTGCTGTACCAGCTTGGATTCAGTGCTCCACCGGAAGTTGCCCAATCATAGAAGTCTGGGTAAGCATCCAGGAAATTAGTCTTCTCAATAGCGTGGTTCATAACAACAGGCACGTCGATACCCCAAACAAGGTTCTGGCCATTGCTGTATTTCTGTATTCCTGCACCTCCTTCGATTTCAGTAGCCGGGTATCCCAGGCCGAGTACCGGTTCAAAGTTTCTCTTGTGGACCTCATGGGTTCCGTTGGTGATAAAGAAGTCGTATATGAAGTAGTCGCCATCTTCCAGTTTGGTTCCTTCATTGTGGTCTTCAATACGAAGCTTCAAGAGCTTAGGAGTAACCAACGGAACATCTTCAAGGGTATTCAGGTAAGTTACACCCTCAGGTTTATCAGCTATTTCCGTAAACTTCATGATGAAATATCCTACATGTGTGTCGTCAACCATCTCAAATCCTACACCACTGCTGGAACCTGGCAGAACCGAAACAATATTTTTGTCCTTCTGAAAGTAGTTCATGGCACTATTGCTTATTTTCAGGTACGGGGTGATGGGCAGGGTGGCTCCCACTGCATTCACGCGCAGGTAGATGTCGATGGCATGAATCTTTGTATTATTTTCCCCCTGAGTGGTGTAGTAAGCAACGGTGCGGTAGTTGGCTACCAAGTCATTGAAGTCATAGTCTCCTTTCTTAGGGAAGAGGTCTTCGAACATGAGAGTAGACCACGGTTTGATTATTATGGTGTACTGAGGCTTGTCTTCTACACCTTTTACTGCCATTGTCTTGGCTGCCGATGGCTCGAGTGTCAAGGAAGCTGTGTGGTTGCTGATGGCTACCGGTTCTACCGTACTTCCATACTTCACATACAATTTAGTGGCGGCAGTAGGTACTGCTAATACCAGAGGTTCGACGTACTCGGGGTTTGCCAGAAATTCGGCTACCATGTAATCGGCGGTGCACTCTTCGTCCAAAAAGATCCGTACCGCAGTTTCCACTGGGGTGGCGATTCGTGCAGTTACAAGTTGGGTCATTTCCCAGTTAAAATTCTGAGGTACTACCATATTGGCAATAGTCTTTGGTTCGTCGGTGGAGGGATTCGATGCTGAATCTTCATACAAGTCCTTCTCACATGCAGTGAATGCAAGTGCCGACAGGGCGGACAACAAAAAAATCTTTCTCATAATTGTGAATAAGTTAATGGTGATAAAATAGCATAAGTTTGGGTGATATATGCAACCAAATTTGCAAAATAAACAAGTCTTTGTTCTGTTTGTTCGTCGGGTTCCTAAGAAAAATGCTGATAACTGTGTTAAGAATCGAGATTTAACAGAGGAGTTGTTTCTTGATGGGGCCTAGAGGGAAATAGAGTGATGGAAAGGGGAAACATAAAAAGGGTGCCTTCAGTTTATGAAGACACCCTCTTTGCATTTTGTATATTTTACTGAACTATTATTGGATAGGGAATGCGCCGATATAGTTAATAAGCAAGCTGCTTACGGGGGAATTATACCAGAATGGACTTTCAGTACCTCCTGAAGTAGCCCAAGATTTAAACTGCGGGTATGCATGTATGAAATTACCCTTTTCGATACCATGATTAATCACGGCAGGTACATCAAGTGCCCAAATCAGGTTGTTGCCATTGCTATACTTTTGCGGGCTATCACCATTTTCAATCTCATCAGCCGGATAAGGTCTGAGATTGAGAGCCGGTTCGAAACCTCTTTTGTGAATCTCATCTGTTCCATTGGTGATAAAGAAATCGAATTCAAGGACTTCTGCACTGTATGCCTCATTCCATTTCACGCCTTGGTTGTCTACATGAGCTTCAACCTTGATTGTTTTGGGAGCTAATAATGTTTTGCCCACTTCAGTATTGAGGAATTCATTCTGCGGTTTATCTGTCATTCCAACAAATTTGTAAATAGTATATCCATCTCCGCTTGATACCACTTCAACCTTGATGCTGGGGTCTGAAGACGTAATCAGAAGATCACTTACACCTGTTCCCTTAAGAAATTCTCTAAATTTCTTGTCTGAGGTTTTTGCTGTCACCTTCAGATATGGAGTGATGGGCAAATATGCACCAATTGCATTAACGCGAAGCTCGAATTCATAACCAAGAACATGGCTTGAATTGAGATTGTCTTGATTGTTTGAACTAACACAATATTCTACACTGTATCTGTAATTTGCAACAAAATCATTGAAGTCATAGTCGCCCAATTTCGGGAACAGGTCCTCAAACATAATTGTAGACCAAGATTTGCCAGCAGACATTAATACTTCATTTTTGCCATTTAACCAACCTCTGGTCATAGCTGCTGTTGCGGGAAGAGGTTTCTCTACCTTTTGGTTAACGATAGCCATGTCTTCTACTACATCACCATACTTTACATAAAGTTTGTTGATAGCTGCGGGCACTTTTACGATAACCGGCATGTCCATTCCGGGGATAATAGTATAGTCAATGACTTTGTACTCATCAGTACATTTTTCATTCACATATACACATACTGGAGTTTCAACAGTGGCTGTCAAGTTTACTGTAACGGTCTGTGTCATGTTCCAGTCAAAGTCCTGCGGAACTACTAAATCTTTAATCGTTTTTTCCTGATTAGCAAGTTCTTCGTCATACAAATTCTTTTCACAAGCAGTAAATGTGAAAAGAATCAATCCTGATAATAATAAAATCTTCTTCATTTTATAATGCGTTAAGTTATATCAACGTGGCAAAGGTAAAAATTTAGTTTTGATTAGCAAACGAAGTTGTATATTATATTTCGATAAAGTTGTTAATATTGTGTTTTATGGCCCGGAAACATGTAGAATATGTCCGGATTTCAATAAAAAGCATGCTTGAAGCTCTTTTTTTAGATTAAAAAAAGACTTTTGCACCTTGCGGAAAGAATGTATTTCCTGTTTACTATTTTTCCAAATGCATTATGACAAAAAATAAGAGGCTCACCCGTATGGGTAAGCCTCTTATTTGATAATAAATTTATACCTCGGCTTATTTGAGCCAATCTGCCAATTTATTCTTGGCATACAGGTAATAAATAGCAATACCCAACCAGTTGGTCAGGATAAGGATACAGATAACGACGATACGTTTTACCGGCTCGACATTCAACTTCCAAATTTCCAAAGCGGCCATAATGGTGAGTACCAGACCGACTGCCCAAATGATGAATCCTATCATATAACATATATTTATAATGAATAACAAAAAAAGAGGCTCCTTTGTTGAAGGAGCCTCTTTCATGAACTATTTTTAAGCTTATTCGCCAGCACCCCAAGCCTGGTTGGCCAGGCGTTTGTAGCTGTTGAATCTCCACTTAGCATTGTCTTCGGCAGCCTGGAACAGTTCTTCTGCTTCTGCAGGATATGCCTTCATCAGGGATGAGTAGCGTACTTCGCTCTTCAGGAACGGTTTGAAGCCTTCCCAAGCCGGCTCTTTCGAGTCGAGGATGAACGGGTTCTTACCTTCTGCTTCCAGAGCGGGGTTGTAACGCCACAGGTGCCAGTAACCGCAGGCTACTGCCTTTTCTTCTTCTTCCTGGCTCTTGCCCATACCGTTCTTCAGACCGTGGTTGATACACGGTGCGTAAGCGATGATGAGTGACGGTCCCGGATAAGCTTCGGCTTCGCGGATGGCCTTCAGGGTCTGAACCTGGTCGGCACCCATAGCGATCTGGGCAACGTATACATAACCGTAAGTGGTAGCCATCATACCGAGGTCTTTCTTGCGTACACGCTTACCTGAAGCGGCAAACTTGGCAATAGCACCTACCGGAGTAGCTTTGGACGACTGTCCACCGGTGTTAGAGTAAACTTCTGTATCGAGAACGAGGATGTTCACGTCTTTGCCCGAAGCAATTACATGGTCCAGACCGCCGTAACCGATGTCATACGAAGCACCGTCACCACCAATGATCCACTGGCTGCGTTTCACCAAGTATGTTTTCAGGCTGTAGAGTTGCTTGCAAGTATCGCATTCGTCCTTACCGGCTTCCAGCATTGGGATGATCTTGTCGGCCAGTTCCTTGGTCTTGTCTGCGTCGAACATGTTAGCGATCCATTCGCCGAATACTTCGTTGTATTTTCCACCGCAACAGTTGCTGTCGATAACTTCGTTCATCAGCTTCACGATACGTTCACGCATCTTCTCGTTAGCCAGTTCCATACCGAGACCGAATTCGCAGAAGTCTTCGAAGAGTGAGTTAGCCCAAGCCGGACCTTGTCCTCTTTCGTTCGTTGTATACGGAGTAGAAGGTACTGAACCTGAGTAGATAGAAGAACATCCTGTTGCGTTAGCTACCATTTCGCGGTCGCCGAACAACTGGGTGATCAGCTTCACGTACGGAGTTTCACCGCAACCAGAGCAAGCACCCGAGAATTCGAAGAGCGGAGTAGCGAACTGAGAGTTCTTCACGTTAGCTTTGATGTCAACCAGGTGTTGCTTGCTCTTCACATTATCTGCGCAGTAAGTCCAGTTGGCAGCTTCGGGAAGTTGGCTTTCCAGGTGCTTCATAGCCAGTGCCTTGCCGCCCTTCTTCGGGTTGCCCGGACAGATGTCGGCACAGTTACCGCAACCCAGACAGTCGAGTACTGATACCTGGATACGGAATGTCATGCCGTCGAATTGCTTACCGGTGGCTTTCAGCATGGTGAAGTTGGCACCCTTTTGTTCTTCTTCGTCGAGTACGAACGGACGGATAGAAGCGTGAGGACAAACGTATGCACACTTGTTACACTGAATACAGTTGTCGGCATTCCATTCGGGAACGAAAGCGGCAACGCCACGTTTCTCGAACTTAGAAGTACCCTGATCCCAGGTACCGTCTTCGCGACCGGCGAAAGCAGATACGGGCAGCAAGTCGCCATCCTGTGCATTGATCGGGCGAACCACTTCGTTGATGAAAGCCGGGTCGTTGTTTGCAGCAGCAGCTTCGTCGCCCAGGTTAGCCCATGCCGGGTCAATCGGGAGTTGCTTGTATTCGCCACCACGGTCTACGGCTGCGTAGTTGAGGTTCACGATTTCTTCGCCCTTCTTGCCGTATGACTTCTGGATGAATTTCTTCATCTGTTCGATAGCCAGGTCCACCGGGATTACTTGCGTAATGCGGAAGAAAGCCGACTGGAGGATGGTGTTGGTACGATTGCCCAAACCGATTTCCTGAGCGATTTCCGTAGCGTTGATGTAGTACACGCTGATGTTCTTCTGTGCGAAGTACTTCTTCACGCGTACCGGCAGGTTCTTAGCCAGCTCGTCGCCTTCCCAGATGGTGTTCAACAGGAATGTTCCGTTTTCGCGCAGACCGCGGGTTACATCATACATGTGCAGGTAAGCCTGAACGTGGCAAGCCACGAAGTTCGGCGTATTTACCAGGTAAGTAGAACGGATGGGTTTGTCACCGAAACGCAAGTGCGAGCAAGTGAAACCACCCGACTTCTTAGAGTCGTAAGAGAAGTAAGCCTGACTGTATTTATCCGTGTTGTCACCGATGATC
>JAVBUC010000028.1:0-60647 GCA_031555765.1 Bacteroides sp.
CTAACGCATCAGCCGAATCGTTAAACGCCAAGATCAAAGGATTCCGTTCCATGCTAAGAGGGGTGTCGGATCTACCATTCTTCATGTACCGCATAGCAACAGTCTTTGGCTGACCTCGCCACGGACTATCGCCGCTGACCCCCTTTTTTCGTAGATTTGCATTGTTCTTTTTCACATTTTATTTGTATGTTTGCAACACTAAAAGGTGAAGCAGTGTTGATAGAAGTAAATCTCGATCTTTTTAAAAGATGAACACAATAATCATGAAAAGGCTCCATGTGATTGTTGTTCTGTTGCTGGTTGCGACGTTTTCGTTCAAGGCCCGGTCGCAGAACAAGGACTTTGTATTGGTTATCAACAGCTATACGGAGTCGCATACCTGGAGTCGCCCCTTTATTGATGCCATCTATGAAGAGTGTATAAACGGTTCTCTATCGTTGAGGGTGTTTACCGAAAATATGACACTATTGAAGGTCAATGACGAAAATGCACTGGACGAGTATGCCCAAGAACTTTGTCGGAAATATGAAAACACCACTCCAGCCGCTATTGTCTACCTGGGCAATGCTTCGTGGCGAATGCTGGATGGCCGGCTTCCTGCCCATTGGTCAGAAGTGCCGGCGGTGTTGTGTGGCGAAAACGACTATGTCGGTCCGCTGGAGGCATACCTCAAGAAGGCAGTGATTGGCGATGACCGTACATCGGTGGAGCAGTTCAATGCCGGCCGTAAATTAAAGTTCGTCTATGCCCCTTATTATCCGCAGGAAAGTGTCGACCTCATTCACAAGATTATGCCTACACTCAAGCAGTTGATACTTCTCTATGATAGACGAAATTCGATACTGCAAGTCCAGAAAGATCTGTTGAAATACATAGACCGGAAGTATCCGGAACTGGATGTGTTATGCCTGAATCCTGATACTACCAGCAATGATTCGCTGACTTCTTATATTTCCCGGAAACGCCCCGATACTGCTATCCTGTACCTCTCATGGACCAATGCAGACCCTAACTTTGGCACGCCGATGGCTGCCCGGGTGAAGACTTTATTGGGTGCCCGCACCTCTATGCCTGTGTTTCTGCTGGATGATGAGACGTACGATGTGGATGGGCTCATCGGAGGCTGTTACCGGAGTGTGCAATGGCAAAAAGAAATGATTCTCAAAGGACTATATGCAGCCCTTTCCAACCAAGGGAATAATTATACTTTGTTTGAAGACCGCTCCGTACCTGCGCCCATTTTGGTTTATCCCGACCTACTGTATTATGGCTTGTCGCCGGACAACTGCCCGGAGGATACCATTTTCCTGCACAAACCCGAATCGTTCTTCAGCAAGTACCGTTATGGAATACTCGGAGTCATGGGGGTAGGGCTTATTCTGTTCGTCTGGATGCTTTGGCTCAACAAGAGTCGCCGTATGCAGCAAAAACAGATAGAACTCATGAGCGAATACAACAACCTGGTGGACAATATGCCGATTCTCTACTTCAAGGGGAAACTTATCTTTAATAAGGATCATCAGGTAGAGGATTTCACTATAGTGCGTTTTAACTCTCACTTTGCCAGAGTGTTCAGGCAGGGGGAGAACTTGTTTGGGATGAAAGGTAGTGAGATGAACCGGAATATGCACTTCAAGAGTGACATCCGCCTTATTGAGCAAGCGTATACCCACCGGAAAACACTCACCTTGCAACGTTTCTTTGACCTGGTGGATATGCACCTGAACATCATCGTCGTTCCTTCTTCGTCCGATGGGTATGTCGACATATTCGGTGTGGATATGACCGAACTGGCCGAAGCGCAACAAGCACTTCGCTCCGTCAACCATAAACTTTCCATGGCTTTGGAAATTGCCAACATGAACCCTTGGAAGTGGGATTTGAAAACTCATACCATCACCTGCGATGTGAATCGCCCATTCAAGGAAGCCACGGCTGAGACCGACTGCCTTGACGAACCGCACCTCTCTATTCCCGATAAATATTACTTTTCCAACATTCACCCGGATGACAAGGGGCGGCTGGAAAGAGCGTATAAAGACCTCTTGGCGGGCATAACAGATAGGTTGCATGAAGAATATCGCGTGGTGACGCGTCATCCGGATGGTCCGGTAGAAGAATGGGTGGAAGCTAAAGCAGTCGTCGACCAGTACGATGAGAAGGGCAAACCAGCGGTGGTGATCGGCTCGGCTCTGAAGACTACCGAACGCAAGCGTATGGAGACCGACCTGCTGGTTGCCAAAGAGAAAGCAGACGAGTCGAACCGCCTCAAGTCGGCCTTCCTGGCCAATATGAGCCATGAGATCCGCACACCGCTCAACGCCATCGTTGGCTTCTCCCAAGTATTGGCCTCGGCACGCTCGGAACAAGAGAAAGCAGAATACGTGAGCATCATTGAAAACAACAATGCTTTGTTGCTGCAACTCATCGGCGACATTCTCGACTTGTCCAAGATAGAAGCCGGTACCCTGGAACTTAATTATTCGGAGGTGAATGTAGATGCGTTGTTCCGGGATATGGAGGCCAGCATGCGTATGCTGCTCAGAGGTTCCGACGTGGCACTGAACTACGTTTGCGAAGTCCCCGGACTCTATGCCCGGACGGATAAGAACCGGCTTAGCCAGGTGATGATCAACTTCCTGAACAATGCCGTAAAGTTCACCAAAGAGGGCTGCATCACCTTCGGTTGCCGGCTGAAGGATGAGAAGACACTCTATTGCTACGTCATCGATACGGGATGTGGTATTGCCGAAGACAAGATAGACATGATTTTTGAACGTTTCACCAAGCTGGATAGCTTCGCTCACGGTACGGGACTCGGTCTGACCATCTGCCGCAGTATCGTGGAGTCCATGGGCGGGAAAATCGGTGTCGTGTCCAAAGAAGGAATCGGTTCCACCTTCTGGATAGAGCTTCCTTACGAAGCTGCCCAGCCCGTAGAACAACAACTGAAAATAGAACCGCAAGTACTGTCTATCCATAAGGACGATAAGATGACCATTCTGGTGGCAGAAGATAACGATAGCAACTTCAAGCTGATAAAGTCCATCCTGGAAGATCAATACAACATCATCCATGCCTGGAACGGTCAGGAAGCCATCGACTTATTCAAGCTACATCATCCGCACCTGATCCTGATGGATATCAGCATGCCCGGCATGGACGGCTACGAAGCTACCCGCCGGATCCGTGAGATATCGACCACCGTGCCCATCATGGCTGTCACGGCATTTGCATATGCCGAGGACGAGAAGCGGATTATGAAAAGCGGCTTTGATGCGTACACCTCGAAGCCGGTCAGTGCCAAGCAATTGAGTCTGCAGATCAACGAAGTGCTCAAAAAACGATTTTTATTCTTATAATAATATGGGTATATGAAGAAGTTACTCTTTTCCATGTGTGCCGCCCTGATACTTACCACCGGGTGCATGGCACGTAGCAATCAAAGTCAGGCAGGCGAAGCCGAGCCCGATAGTACGGGATACATTGTCCGGGTAGGTGACGAGGCTCCTGATTTCACCATCGAGCTGACCGACGGGCGAAAAGTGACGCTCTCGGAGTTGCGCGGCAAGGTGGTGATGCTTCAGTTTACAGCCAGCTGGTGCGGGGTGTGTCGCAAAGAGATGCCTTTCATCGAGAAGGATATCTGGCAGAAGCACCGCGACCGCGACGATCTCGTGCTGATAGGGGTGGATCGTGACGAACCGTTGGCAACGGTGCTTGCCTTTGCTAAGTCCACTAAGGTGACTTATCCGTTGGGACTTGATCCGGGAGCGGATATCTTTGGGCTGTATGCGTTAAAGGAATCGGGCATCACGCGCAATGTGCTTATCGACCGCGACGGGCGTATCGTGCAGCTCACCCGCCTGTATACCGAGGAAGAGTTTGCTTCGCTGGTACAGCGCATTGACTCGATGTTTTAATTTATTTCACCACAGAGTCACACAGAGTTCCACAGAGTAATTAATTTGAAATAAAAACCTCTGTGGAGCTCTGTGTGACTCTGTGGTGAAATAAATATATATTATTGGGAGGTAGTGAGCCGCGCCAGGTAGTCGTAATGCTTTCCTTCCTTGACAAGCTCGGCTCTGAAACCACACTCTTCGGCATAGAGGCTGAGGGTCTGGAAGTCCACATAGAGCCAGTCGAACACTTCCCCTTTTACGTCCTTGTATTGCATCTGGAAATCGATCTCGCCGTAGTAATCGTCGGCCAGGTCGATGAGGAAGCTCCCGTCCTCCTCCTCGAAGAGATAGCGCAGGTCGCTGGAGTCCATCAGAATGGAACCGCCGGGGCGTAGCAGCAACTTCATCCGGCGGAAGAAGTCGGGCATGCGTTCCAACCTTCCAACAATCCCAGCACCGTTCATCAGCATCAGGATGGTATCGAAGGATTCGGCAAACCGCTCGTCGAACAGGTTGACGGCTCGTGCATCTGTCACACCGCGCTGCTTCATCACTTCTACGGACAAGGTCGATATATCGATGGCACATACTTCCTTTCCCATCTCCTGCAAAGCCAGGGCGTGGCATCCGCTTCCGGCACCCACGTCGAGTATCCGTCCGCTGGCTTGTTGCAAAGCAGTGCGTTCCAGCAGAGGCATCTGCGGAAAGGTGCGGAACAGATCCTTGACCGGAATCTCGTCTTCGTCGAACTGGGAGGAGAATACCCTTAGCCGGGTGGCTTTCCGGTGTTCGTGGTAGTCGGCAATGGCCGCGCCCATCGGGTCTTGTTCCGGGGCAATCAGTGTGGCATCCATGAGGTGTCGTTTTTTATGTTACAGGCAGCAAAGATAGATAATTCGCGGAAAACGACTATCTTTGCCGCCGGATATTGAACTTTAAACAGCTAAAATATGAGTATAGAAGATGTAATAATGGGCGGCGGCATTGTTTTCAAAGGGCAGAAAGAAAAGCCTGAGGAAGATAAGAACAAGGTCAAGACGAAAGCCAAGAAGACTTCTTATATCAAGGGGGCTCACGGCTCCGGTGCGGCCAAGATGAAGGCGGAGTTTCGCCGCAAGCGGGCCAACCGGAATAAGAAAAAATAAAGTTCACCACAGAGTCACACAGAGTTCCACAGAGGTTTTTATTTCAATTTAATTACTCTGTGGAACTTTGTGTGACTCTGTGGTGAATAACTTATTACTTACTTCACCGGTAATATTTCAATCCAGTAATCGTCCGGGTCGTGGACGAAGTAAAGTCCCATCGAGTGATTCTCGAAGCAGACACAGCCCATCGCTTTGTGATATTCCCGGATGGCGGCATAGTCGCCTGCCACGCGGAAGCAAAGATGGCTCTCATTCTCTCCCAGTTCATACGGCTCTTTGTGATCTCTCAGCCAGGTCAGCTCCAGCAGGAAGTGCGAGCTACTGTCTGCCAGAAAGACAATGACGAACGAGCCGTCGGAAGCTTCCTTGCGGTGGTGTTCTTTCAATCCCAACGCCTGACCGTAGAAAGCGATGCTACGGTCCAGGTCGGTGACATTGATATTGAAGTGATCGAATACTCCTTTAATTTCCATTCTTCATTTATTTAGTCCATGCTTTCAGAATCTCGCCCGCATACATACGCGGCTGGCCTTCCAGCGGAGTTTGTGACGGCAGTTTCTTGCATTCCAGAACAATCGAAGGCTCGGTCTGGTTCGCTCCGTAGTAACGTATCGTGTACGTTTCAGCCTTTTCCATCTGTTCGTACGGCTGTTCGGGAGCCAGGAAGCAGAATACCACCGGTTTGCCGGACATCTGTCCCAATGAACCACCTGCATCGGCCGTCATCATCGACATGTTGAAAGCATCTTTTCCTATTACAATGACCAACTTACCGCCTGTACCCATCTGGATAGCGTTCTTCGGTAGCTCGGCAGGCGCGATGGACTTGTAGCCCGGTACTTCCTCTTTGGCGAGGCCCGGTGCGTCGATGATGGTCGGCGAAAGGGCAGGAGTGCGCGATACTTGCGGTTGTGGAGCTACATCTACCGGAACGTTGGTCGTAGTAACCTGCGTAGTCGGTACGATGGTTACCGGAGCATTGACAGTAGCCGGAGTCTTGGCTACCTGCTTTTCCGGTTCCGGTTTGGCTTCGGGAGCTCCGAGTGCCTTGGCTGCATCGGCAAACATATCATCGGCGAAATCCACCGTCTTGATGCGCCACTTGGCCAGCCCGCGTACCAGCTTGGTTTTCGCTTTGTTCAGTGCATACTGATCCACGATCCATTCTTCGGCGGTGTATTTATCTTTATCTCCATACTCGTAGCGTATTTTGGTTATCTCTACGGAGCATTTGGCCGCTTCGCAGTTTACGGTCACCTGGTAGTTCACCCGCGTACGGTCCAGGGATAAGGCCGATGACTTGAATACGATCCACTCTTCGCCCAGACCGGCAATGATTCCCTCTTCCTGTTTGGTAAATACCACCCGGCTATCCACGTTATCGTTCTGCTTCAACCGAGCGGTGAGCCAATTCAGCATACGCTCGTACACTTTCTCTTCCGGCATGCCGGGGATGTTGAATTCTTTGGAGAATACCACTTTTCCGTCTACCAACGGAACAGCACCTTCCAGGTATCTGCTGTCGTCATCGTCCTGTGCCATCATCGGGAGCGAAACGGCACAGAGCAACAGCCCGAGAAATAGTTGTGTCAATTTGTTCATAAAGCTATTTTTATAGATTGATTTCGAAGCATTCGCCCCGGCTCCGGATGGCGATAAAACGGCATCCGCCGGCTTCAGCTTCTGCCTGGAAAGCGTTACCGCCTTCATAGTCTTCGCTGAAGTGCATGGGCACAAATATAGTAGTTTTTATTTGTCCGATGAATTGTTTGGCTCCTTTTGTGTAATCTTTTCCCATCCGGCGGTCGACGGGAAACATCACCAGATCAATGGCGGGGGCGGCCTTTTGCAGGTAAGAAAGTTCGGCCAGGAAGTCACCGTTGGCCTTGCGGATCTCTTCTTCGGTGGATTCATCGCTCCAGTGCCAGTTGTTCAGGTCGCCCGCATGGAAGATGCTCACGCCTTGCAGGTGGAGGAGGAAGGAGATGCCGGCATCGGTAGACCCGAAAGCCTGTACGCGCAGGGTGTCGTCGGCGTAGGACTCGCCTTTCCTTATATATATAGCTTCTTCGGCCGACGCACGCCGGTGGCGGAGGATGTCTTTCGAAAAGAGATAGACGATGTCCGGACGTTGCTCTTTCCAGGTGAGTACCTCGCGGTTGAAGTGGTCGGGGTGGAAGTGGGTGGAGAGCACATAGAACTTTCCGGGGCGGTGCAACAGGTAGTCATGCACCACGCCTTGGTTATACACGGTTTCCGACGAGTCTTTGTAATAGTCGATAATGACGGTAACGCCCTCGGCTTCGATGGCGAAACCACTGTGGTAGATATAATGTAGTTTCATACAAATCAATGTTTTGTGAGTGCAATGATACGCAATCTTTGGCGGCGATGCAAGCGAACGATCCGGTTTTTAGGGGAACGGTCACGGAGCCAACCTTTCGGATGTCCATGTGCCGTCGGCGTTGCGGATGTACACGAAACGGTCATGCAACCGGCTGGCCCGTCCTTGCCAGAACTCGATACGTGTGGGTGTCACGGCATACCCGCCCCAATTGGCAGGGCGTTCCACCTCTTTCCCTATCCACAAAGCCGATTCACGGACGAAAGCCCGCATCAGTTGTATCCGGCTGCTGATTGGCCGGCTTTGCGGGGAGATACGTGCTCCGATGCGGCTGGGGTAGGGACGGGTACGGAAGTAAGCATCCGACTCCTCGGCCGGAACCCGGGTAGCTGTTCCTTCTACATGTACCTGCCGTTCCAGCTGATGCCACACAAAGGTGAGCGAGATAGCAGGGTTCTGTGCCAGGTGTTGCCCCTTCCGGCTCTCGTAGTTGGTGAAGAACACGAACTGCCCGTCGCGCAAGTCTTTCAGCAGCACCGAGCGGGTGGACGGGGTACCTTCGGGCGATACGGTACCCACCACTACGGCAGTGGGTTCCTTCACCTTCAGGTCGATGGCCTCTTGCAACCACTTGCCGAAAAGCAGAAGCGGGTCGTCGGGGATATCGCCCTTTCCCAACCCGCCTTTGATGTAATCTTGCCGGATGCCGGCCAGGTCTATTTTCATACGTTGGAGCGCATTGGAACCTCCACGAGCAGGAGGTAGGAGTCCTGCAACGTTTCCAGTTGGAAGTTATTTGTTTCACTGATTCCCAGTCCGTCGCGGAACGACAGCGTGGTATCGTCCACCTTCACCTCACCGTCGATGACGAAGAGGTACACCCCTCCATCTTTCTGGTGTATGCGGTAGTCGATGGTCTGTCCGGCTTTCACTTTCCCGAGGGAGAGCCAGGCATTCTGGCAAAGCGTAGCCGGCGCACTACCGTCGGGTGCGATGACGAGCGACAGTTCGTTCTCATTCAGTGCTTCGCGGATGTCGTAGTCCTGATAGGACGGACGCTTGTTCCGTTCATTGGGCATGATCCACAGTTGAAGGAACTCAGCCACCTCTTCCGTGCTGTCGTTCACTTCGCTGTGGAAGATACCTGTTCCGGCACTCATCACCTGGATGTCGCCCACGGTGATGGTGCGGCTGTTCTTCTTGCTGTCGCCATGCCTGATGGTACCATGCAGGGGGATGGTGACAATTTCCATATTCTTATGCGGATGTGTTTGGAATCCGCTTCCGGGAGCTATGCGGTCGTCGTTCAGTACGCGGAATGCTCCAAAGCTGATGCGATCGGCATTGAAGTATTCGTTGAAGCTGAACGTGTGGCGGCTCACTAACCAGTCCAATTGTGTGACGCCCCTACTTTCCGATGTGTGTAACACTTTTCTCATGTTGCGAAGTTTTGAGGATGATTGTATCTGGCACAAACACTTGCTTTTGGCGAAAGTTTTATTTCTTCACTTCATTTAGCAAGGGTTTATGATTGGTAAAATCGCGCATGTTCTCTAAGGTCGTGGTGGCGATGTTGCCTAATGCTTCTTTGGTGAAGAAAGCCTGGTGCGAGGTGACGATGACGTTGTTGAACGAGAGCAGCCGGGCCAGCACATCGTCGTCTATGATGCGGTCGGACTTGTCTTCGTAGAAGTATTCACCCTCTTCTTCGTACACGTCGAGTCCGGCCGAACCGACCTTCTTGTTCTTCAATCCCTCGATCAGGGCGTTGGTGTGTATCAGTTGTCCGCGACCGGTATTGATCAGCATCACCCCGTCCTTCATCTTGCCGATGGAGTAGTCGTTGATGAGGTACTTGGTCTGTTCCGTGAGCGGGCAGTGCAGGGAGATGATGTCCGAGCTGTGGTACAGCTCGTCGAGCGAGGTGTACACCACCTGGTTCTCGCGGGCAAAGTTGTGGTCCGGATAAACGTCATAGGCCAGGATGTTCATGCCGAAGCCGCGGAGTATCTGAATCAGTATCTTGGCTATCTTTCCGGTACCGATGATGCCGGCTGTCTTTCCGCGCATATCGAATCCCATCAAGCCGTGCAGGGAGAAGTTGCCGTCGCGGGTACGCCAGGAAGCCCGATGGATTTTACGGTTGAGCGACAGCATCAGGGCCACCGTATATTCGGCCACTGCATAGGGCGAGTAAGCCGGTACGCGTACCACGGTAATGCCCGCTTCGGCTGCCGCTGCCAGGTCTACGTTGTTGAAACCGGCGCAACGCAAGGCAATCAGTTTTACGCCGTTGGCTGCCAGTGTGCGGATAATTTCCGCATCGGCTGTATCGTTCACGAAGATACACACGGCGTCGGCCCCTTGTGTCAATATCACGTTGTTCCTGTTCAGGTGACCTTTGTAGTAACGTATTTCAAATCCGAACTCTTTGTTTTTCTCATTGAATGAGGACTCGTCGTAGGGTTTACTGTCAAAAAATGCGATGGTGTATGTCATAAAGTATATGTATTAATAATGTATATACAAAAAACATCTCAGCAACCGTAAATGTTTGCTGAGATGTTCGACTTGTCGGCACTCTTCGGCCCACCGGGGTTATTCAGAGAGGGTTACTCGCTTTTTATACTCTTCACCGGGTCTTCATTGGCAATGCGCCAGGATTTCAGGATCACTGTTCCGAAGATGAGCCCCATGATGAACAGGGCAATGGCTACAAACCAGACCATACTCAGCTCTATCTTGAACCGGGCAAACTGCAACAGCCATTCCTGGCCGATGAAGAAGGAGCATACTGTCCCGATGACGACGGCAGGCAAGGCCACCCAAGTTATTCCTTTCGATAGCATGGCCAGGATGCTCGAAGTGTTAGCTCCATTGACCTTGCGGATGGCGATCTCTTTGCTCCGGCGACGGGTCTCGTCGTTGACGTAGCCGATGAGTCCCATCAGGGTGATGAGCAAGATGGCAGCAAAAGCTATCAGCACCATGTCGCGGAACCGGCGGGTGGAGTCGTATTTCTCCTTCATGCGGTCGGGCATGTAGGTGAAGTGGATATTGTTCGTAGGGAAGGCTTCCTGCACGGCTTCGTTCAGAGCTTTCAGGCTTTCTTTGTAGGGTACTTTGAGGCGTACGGTGACGCATCCTTGCGACTTCGCTTCACCGATGAACAGTACGGGGTTATTGCCATTGAACAGGCTGTTGTCCACGAAATCTTCCATCACTCCGACGATGGTCGACTCACGTGCGTTCGCTGCTTGTGGACGTTTGCCTACCGGGCTGTCCGTCCAGTGCATCAGGCGCACATACTCCTCGTTGACCAATACCTGATTGGGGCCATCTATGTTCTTTCCTTCTTTTATTTTGATACCGAGCAGAGGTATATACTTGTAGTCTATGTAGTTGAACCGGGTGGAGAACAACATTTTGTCTCCGGTGCCTACAAAGTCTCCCGACATCCCTATGCCGATGTCGCACCAGGAGAAGGCGATATCTTCCACCATTGGGAAGTTGGCTATGGTTGCCCGGGCTACATCCGGATTCTGGAAATGCTGTCCGGCACTGGCCAGTCCTTCCATCTGGTAGCCTACGTCGTATGTGGTGGCTTGTCGGTATTGGGTGATGACCACACACATCAAACCGAAGATGAAGCTTACACCGGCAAACTGCACAAACAGTAGCGGGCGTTTCCAGTTTTGCTTCCCTTCCGTGTACCGGCGGAAAACCTGTGTCACAGGAATCCGGGAGAACAGGCGTCCGGGCAGTACACCGGATACAAAGAACAAGAGGATAGTTACTGTTAAAGGTACCCAAAGAGCGTTCCAGGTGAACATCCCGGCGATAGAAGCTTCCAATAGTTCTTCGATGAGTTCCCTGAAGAGGTAAGCCAGTCCTCCTACTACCAGCAGGGAGATGCCGATGATGAGCGCTGTTTCCCAGAGGAACATGGCAAACACATGGCCGGTCGTGGCACCGTTGCATTTGTGCACCCCGATGCCTTTGGCCCGCGTGGTCAGGGAAGAGATCGAAATCAGCACATAGTTTAAGGAAGCTATCAGCAGCAAGGCAAAGCCCAGCGTACCCATGATCATCAGCTTCATTCTCAGAGCTGCATCTTCCAAATGGGCTTTTTGCCCGTTGCTAAGACTGTATTGCACACCCCAACCATTTTTCTCAGGATTGAACTCCATATACGGATCGATGACGGTCTGCATGCGCTCGTTTATCTTCTCTGGGTCGGTTCCCGGATACAGGCGGACGTATGCCTGGAAACTATCACCTCCTCCCCATCCGAAGTACAGTCCTCTGGCCAGTACGTTCTGGAACGAGATGACGGCCCCCGGACGAACGCTGTTGTTTTCGGTAACTTGTTTGAATACTCCCTTGATGGTCAGTTGAAGAGTTTTATCCATATTCAACTCCTTCCCCACGGGACTCTCGCTGCCGAAGGCTTTCCGGGCAAATTCGTCAGAGATGAATACGGTGTTTGGATTGGCCAGTTCGTTGACATTCCCTTCTAATACAGTGATTCCCACGGTTTGAAAGAAGAGGGTGTCCGCATACTGGGTTTCGTAGTCGTACCGGTTCTCGCCTGTGAAAAAAGCCGGATATCCCCCATACTGGCCGATAGATGCGTATTGAACCTCGTTAGGAAATGCTTCTTTGATTGTTTGGGGTACAGGGCCCATGACAACAGGAACTGGTTCCCCTTTTTCACCGTTGAGCGTATAGTGCGCCATGACGACGTACATATTCTCCGATTCGTTGTAACCGGTGTTGTAGCTCAGCTCGTAAGCTATCTTGGCAAATAGCAGAATGCCCACAAAGAGCCCCAGGGAAAGAGAGATAATCTTGATGAGGTTCGAGCCTCGTCCTCTGATGAGTGCTTTACATGTGTAATACAATTGTCTCATAATATCGATGTTTTTAGTATTTTCCTTGTTACTGTAAAAAGTCATGCAGGAACCGTGCCAAAAACGTATTGTATTCACAGACAGCACGCTATCTCTTTCTTTCCCTGGGGTTGGTGTCTAATTATTTGACAATGGTATCAAATAATTAGACACTTTCTGATGGGGGCTTCCGGTGCGGATTATTTCAATCCCCGATTCTTCAGAAGCGGTTCCGTAGTGGGCGTCTTACCGCGGAAGTTGACGTACATATCCGTAGCATCGTCGATGCCGCCCGGGGTGAGTACGAACTTGCGGAACTTGTCGGCTACTTCGGCATTGAAGATATCACCCGTTTCCTTGAAAGCCTGGAAGGCGTCTGCATCGAGTACTTCGGCCCAGATGTAGCTGTAATAGCCGGCTGTGTAACCGCCGCCCATGGTGTGGTTGAAGTAGGTGCTGCGGTAGCGCGGTGGAATCTGCTTCAGCAAACCGCGCTTGCCCAACTGTTGGCTTTCGAAGGCCTGCACGTCGAGGTTGGCGGGCTGTGTCTTCAATACATGGTAGTCCATATCGAGGAGCGATGCAGCCAGATACTCGGTGGTGATAAAGCCTTGACCGTACTTGCCGGCCTTGTCGAGCTTTTCTATCAGTGTGGCGGGCATCTCTGCACCCGATTCGTAGTGGCGGGCATATACTTTCAGTACTTCCGGTTCGAACACCCAGTGCTCCATGATTTGCGAGGGAAGCTCTACGAAGTCGCGCGGTACGCCCGATATACCATAGTAGTGTACATCTTTGAAGAGGTTGTGCAGGGCGTGTCCGAATTCGTGGAACAGCGTTTCGGCTTCGTCGGCATTCAGCAAGGCCGGTTTGCCTTCGGTGGGTTTGCTGAAGTTGCACACGATGGTCACAACCGGAGCCAGACGTTCGCCATCCTGATAGGTTTGCGAACGGTAGGTTCCGCACCAGGCACCGCTGCGTTTGCTTTCGCGTGGGAAGTAGTCCATATACAGCACGCCCAGGTGCGTACCGTCCTTATCCTTACATTCAAAGGCTTCGGCATCGGGGTGGGGAAGAGGCATGTTCTGGAGCTGGGTGAAGGTGATGCCGTACAGGCGGTTGGCTACGTAGAAAGCACCGTCGCGCACGTTACCCAGCTTCAGGTACGGGCGAACCTGGCTCTCGTCGAGGTCGAACTTTGCCTTGCGGGCCCGTTCGAAGTAGTACGACCAGTCCCAACCTTCGGCGGTGAAGTTCTTGCCGTCTTTCTTGATCTCGGCCTGGATGTCGGCCAGTTCGGCTTTCGCCATCTTCAGGGCCGGTGTCCATATTTCGTCGAGCAGGGCATATACGGCTGTTTCATTCTTAGCCATGCGGTCTTCCAGTGCGAAGGCAGCAAAGTCCTCATAACCCATCAGGTTGGCTTTCTCGAGGCGTTTGGAAACGAGCTGCTTCACGATTTCCTTGTTGTCCAGATCATTGTTATTGTTACAGCGGTTGATGTAGGCAGTGAACAGTGTCTGGCGCAGTGTTCGGTTGTCGTCGCTCTGCAGGAACGGCAGTGCGCTCGGGTTTTGCAGTTTGATGATCCACTTGTCTTCCATGCCGGCTTTCTTGGCTTCAGCGGCCGCCTCGGCTATCTGTGCTTCGGACATGCCCGCCAGGTCTTTCTCGTCTTCTATCACCAACTGGTAATCGTTGGTTTCCTTGCGCATGTTCTGCGAGAAAGTGAGTTGCAGGGTAGAGAGTTCGCTGTTCAGTTGACGCAGGGTAGCCTGCTTGTCTTCCGGTAGGTTGGCACCTCCGCGTACGAAGTTCTTGTAAGTCTCTTCCAGCAGTTTGGCTTGCTCCTTGTTGAGGCCGAGCGATTCTTGCTGTTCGTACAACGCTTTTACGCGACCGAAGAGTTGCGGGTTGAGGCTGATGTCGTCCCGGTGCTTGGAGAGCAGGGGCGAGAGTACGCGGCTGATCGAGTCGATCTGATCGTTGGTGTTGGCACTTGCCTGACCATAAAACACCGAGCTCACCTTGCGGAGCAACGGGCCCGATTGATCCAGTGCCACAATGGTGTTCTCGAACGAGGGAGCTTCTGTGCTCTCGCAAATAGCTTTCACTTGGGTGGCTTGTTCCTCCATACCTTGCATAAAGGCTGGATAGTAATGCTCTACCTGGATGGATTCAAAGGGTGGAACACCAAACGGGGTGGTGTAGTCCGTGAGGAACGGGTTCTCTTCGTTCGTCTTTGTGGCAGACGAGCCGCAAGCACTGACCAATACAGCGGTTGCAGCGGCCATCATCAATTTCTTCATTCTTCTTATATTATTATTAGTGTATTATTCATGGGCGAACAAATATACAGGATTTTTTGGCAACTTGCAACGGTAGGCTTCTTAATTGGCTTGCAGTCAGTGGGTTGTTTTAGATGATGTTTTTGATATTTTGATGTGGTTTCTGGTTTAATTCGATTAAAATGATGTGCTTTTTTTGATTCTCGTAACCGTCGTTTTCTTGTTTTTGCTGCATCTAACTATTTTTAGGAATAAATATACAGCATAAAAATTCAAATATGGGTTTTTTGAGGGCTGATTTTTGATTAAATATACAGTTTTGGGAGTAGGGAAAGGGTTTGAATGTTTAAAACATTGACCCCGAAGGTTTAAAACATCCGGGTCGAACCTTTAAAACATTCACCCCGAAGGTTTAAAACCTTCGAATTCAATCTTTGGTTTTACAAATATTGACAGATTTATACACTTATTGCTGTCGATTTGATGTGTGTCGTTGTGTTGTCAAATAAATGCTATATTTTGTTGTACTGAATGAATATGTACGAAAACGAATGTCCGGATGATTCCATATGCTGAGTTATTTGATGTAAACGCGTTAAATTGATATCTGTGTATTGGGAATGGCTGGCTTCTTTCTGCTTCACCCCGAGTCTCTCCTTAATTAGCCCATTCTATACCTGTTGGAATTATCACATTGTTACTTTTGACAAATTGATAACATCTATAACAGTCCTCAAAAATCAAAAACACTTTTCTTCACTTCACCGGCTTCCTCCGGAAGAGAGAAATGAATATACTCAGCAAACTGATCCAAACGCATCGGGTCTATGTCCAGACGATCTTTCATGTCTTCCAAATTGGTGTAATAGCCTTTCTTTTTTCGCTCATCCATCATCTGAATGGCTTCGAACACTGAAATATCAGGAATGGATACCACCAGTTCAGAAGAACTATACAACTTGTTTATGTCGATATTTCCTTTTTTTTCCGGTGTTACTTCCGTTACAGCTTCCTCCGGTTCTTTAATTTCGCTGACTTCTGGAAGAGCACACGGATGGGTTATCTCCTCCGTTACTATCGGTTCAGGAATATTGTTTGGCTGAATGATCTCGATGTTTTCGTCCTCGTCCGGTGTTACTTCTATCATCTCTTCCCGCTGCTGAATATGTTCCTGCAAAGCTCCTATAAGATTACCCAAAAGTTCAGAACTTGAACTCAACTGCCTGACCACCTCCTTCGCTCTTTCTACCTTCGCCTCTTTGGGTTGGTAGGCGGTATACGGATAGCTGGCGGTAGGAACGTCGCTTTCTGTCAGACTTCTGCCGGTATTGCTTACGAAGATTTGAGCAGATTTAGCTTCCGACAAATACATGTTGACAATATCGAACGAGCTCAGTTTGTCACTGTCATTAAATCCTTTTACATTCCAACTCTCGTGTTGGCTTTGATTCCATTCTACACGAAAATCTCTGAATTTCAGAAAATCCAAAGAAGCCTTCAGCAGCGCTTTCCCTTTCTCTCCCGAAACACTGGCGACGTCCACGCCTGCCACACAGATTCGCTTGACATGCCAGTCTTTACAGAGCGCGCTGCTGTGCTGATACTTAGCCTTAGAACTCAGTTTCAGGATTAAGGTAATTAGAGTCTGCGACTGACCACTCAGTAATCCCACGTACGAATCGTCCACGGATATGGTTCTGTTCTGCTTCTTCATTTTATGCATGTCTACATAAATTTGCAAGCTATACGAATAAAGTTTATCCGACTTTTTGCGAATAGCAGATGCGTTGTTGATAGAAATACCAACATAGACTACCAGCACCAAGCATAAAAGCACCATAAAAAGAACCAAACCTGCTCCCATTCTGTTTTTTCAGTGTAAATAATTAGACACAAAGATAGCGTTTCCTCTTGTCAAACCGGCTATCATGGAGTTGGTTTTTATTTATCCATCGTATAAAGTTTCAATAGAAACGGTTGGCAAGATTGTGTAAATATATCCTTCACTGCAAATAAATGCACAAAAAAGATTGTTGTGTGCAATTATGTGCTATCTTTGCGGCGAAATAATTTAAAATTTATTTAAATGAGAAAAATTTCTTTTATCGGCGCATTGCTGCTGATTGTTTCAATCCCAACTTTTGCGGGTGGTTTGCTGACCAATACCAACCAGCATGTATTGTTTTTGAGAAATCTGGCACGTGATGCCTCTACTGAAATCGATGCCGTTTACTCTAATCCGGCTGGTACAGCGTTTATGTCTCAAGGCTTCCACTTCTCTTTTAATAACCAGAGTGCTTTCCAGACACGTACCATTAATACAACATTTGCCCCGTTTGTGGGTTTTGGCGGTAACGCTACCAAACAGTATGAAGGTGAAGCGTCGGCTCCCATTATTCCCAGTTTGTTTGCTGTGTATAAAAGAGACAAGTGGGCGTTCTCGGGTAGCTTTGCTATCACCGGCGGCGGTGGTAAGGCTACGTTTAACAACGGCTTGGGCTCGTTCGAAGCTCCTATCTCGTTGATTCCTGTTGCTCTGAATGCGATGATTCCTACTACAAAGTATTCGGTAGATGCTTATATGCAGGGCAAGCAAATGATTTTTGGCTTGCAATTGGGTGCTGCTTATCAAATTAACGACTACTTGTCGGCGTTCGGTGGTATCCGTATGAATTATGTGAGCAACGGTTACGTAGGTCATATCCGCGATATCAAGATTAATCCTACTTACCCCGCAGCCGGATTTAATGGCGAAATGGTGTCGGCTGAAACCGTGTTCACTACATTGGGTATGCCAGATAAAGCCGATGCTGTAAAAGATAAAAACCTGGATTGCGATCAAACAGGTTGGGGTGTTACTCCGATCCTGGGTCTTGACTTCAAGATGGGCAAATGGAACGTAGGCGTGAAGTACGAATTCAATACTCACCTCAATGTGGAAAATAACACCAAAGTAGATGATACTGGTATGTTTAAAGACGGTGTAAACACTCCGCATGACGTTCCGAGTTTACTTACTGTAGGTGCCTCGTACCAAATCTTACCGGTATTACGTGCTTCGGTAGGTTACCACCATTTCTTTGATTCAAATGCGAAGATGGCTAATGGTAAAGAAGAATATGCAGGTAGTACCAATGAATACCTGGCAGGTATGGAATGGGATGTGACCAAAATATTTCAGGTCAGTGCCGGTATGCAACGTACTAAATACGGTGTGGAAGACGGTTATCAGAGCGATATGAGCTTCTCGGTAAGTTCTTATTCGTATGGTTTCGGTGCTGGTGTAAAGGTTACTCCCAAATTGAAACTGAATGTTGCTTACTTCTGGACTAATTATGGTAGCTATACTAAGACTGTTGATTACAAGTATGAAGGTAATAGCGTAGGACCGTATACAGATGTATACACTCGTACCAATAAGGTATTCGGTGTTGGTATCGACTATAACTTCTAATTGAAAGATACATCTAATACTATACTCACGTATAACAGGGAGATTTCAACTGTCCGGCGGGACAGTCCGAAATCTCCTTTTTTATTTCTCTGTTTGCAGGAAAAGCTATATCTTTGCCCCCGATAAAAGACATTTGATGCCGTGAATAGCGGTCGTGTATTCTAGAACACCACGTAAAAAACAAGAAAATGAAAGAAAAAGTATCCGTACCCTTCATGTTGCTGGGCATATTGTTCAATGTGTGCCTCATTGCAGCCAATCTTCTCGAAACCAAAGTTATCCAGGTAGGCGGTATCGCCGTCACGGCCGGACTGCTGGTTTTTCCCATTTCGTACATTATCAATGATTGCATTGCCGAAGTGTGGGGCTTCAAGAAAGCACGCCTCATTATTTGGAGTGGGTTTGCTATGAACTTCTTTGTGGTGGCACTGGGGCTGATTGCCGTGTCACTTCCTGCCGCTCCGTTCTGGGAGGGCGAAGAACACTTCAACTTCGTCTTCGGTCTGGCACCCCGTATCGTGGCAGCCAGTTTGCTGGCCTTCCTGGTCGGCTCGTTCCTCAATGCGTATGTCATGAGTAAGATGAAGTTGGCCAGTGGCGGTAAGAACTTCTCCGTCCGTGCCATCTGGTCCACCGTGGTAGGCGAGACGGCCGATTCGCTGATCTTCTTCCCCATAGCCTTTGGAGGTATCATCGCCTGGAAGGAGTTGCTCCTGATGATGTGTATTCAGATCGTGCTGAAATCGTTGTACGAAGTGATTATCCTTCCTATTACTATCCGGGTGGTCAAGGTTATCAAACGGTTGGATGGCAGTGATGTGTACGACGAAGGAATCTCGTACAACGTGTTGAAAATCAAAGACCTCTAACCATGACGGCGTTAGTGGTATTCAGCGGTGGGCAAGACTCCACCACCTGCCTGTACTGGGCAAAGCGGCAGTTTGAGAAGGTTGTCGCCCTCAGCTTCCTGTACGGTCAGAAGCATAGTAAAGAAGTGGTACTGGCACAAGAGATAGCCCGGAAAGCCGGTGTGGAGTTTCATGTGATGGATGTGTCGTTCATCGGCACACTGGGGCGCAATTCGCTGACGGACACGTCGCTGACAATGGACAAAGAAGCGCCTGCGGGTGGTGTGCCCAATACTTTCGTGCCGGGGCGTAACCTCTTCTTTCTCAGTATCGCCGCTGTCTTTGCCCGCGAACGGGGTATCCGGCACATCGTAACAGGCGTTTCGCAGACCGACTTCAGCGGTTATCCCGACTGCCGGGACAACTTCATCCGGTCGCTCAATGTCACGTTGAACCTGGCGATGGACGAACAATTCGTCATCCATACCCCATTGATGTGGATAGACAAAGCTCAAACCTGGGCGTTAGCCGATGAACTGGGAGTGCTGGAACTGATACGCCGGGACACGCTGACGTGCTACAATGGTATACCGGGCGACGGGTGCGGCGAATGCCCCGCCTGCAAGCTGCGCCGGCAAGGATTGGAAGATTATTTGAAAGCTAAATAACCAACGATATGGCCGAATTGAAAGACCAACTCTCCCTCTTGGGACGGAATACCGAGTACCGCCAGGACTATGCGCCCGACGTACTCGAAGCGTTCGACAACAAACATCCGGGCAACGACTATTGGGTGCGTTTCAACTGTCCCGAGTTTACCAGCCTGTGCCCCATCACCGGGCAGCCCGACTTTGCCGAAATACGCATCAGCTATCTGCCCGATGTGAAGATGGTAGAAAGTAAAAGCTTGAAACTCTACCTGTTCAGCTTCCGCAACCACGGCGACTTCCACGAAGACTGTGTAAACATCATCATGAAGGACCTGATCCGGCTGATGAACCCGAAGTACATTGAGGTCACCGGCTTCTTTACCCCGCGTGGCGGAATCTCCATCCACCCCTTTGCCAACTACGGCCGTCCGGGAACCAAGTACGAGAAAATGGCCGAAGAACGATTGATGAACTACCAACCTTAAAGATATGAATATCCTGATTATTTCGTTTCTGTCGCTCATCTCCAATATATTTCTGGGACGGTACCGCATCAAGTACCGGCCACTGTCGTTCATGTGGTTTGTGATGATTCATGCTTCCATCCTCGTGATTATTCCCTTACGGATCTGGTTAGAGACGCCGCGCGTGGCAAGCCTCCTTTTTATTGGATTGGCGGCGATAGGACAGGTGATAGGTTCCAGGTTTTGTGCTGTTAAATCATAATAACCGTATGTTTTGGCTTCATTGACCGTTGCCTCCTCTTGCTCACAGAGGAACATTGTGCTCTGTGCTTACGTTCATTGGAGATAGTTTCCTTGGCCCGGCGGGCCAACGTGTTCGTAGCCGTGGGCGAAAGCCCACGGGGCTAGATATGTCCTCTACCTATGCGCCACGTAGTGGTGCTGTTATTCCACCACCCAATCAAATAAATACTCTTTCTCATACTTTATTGAGAATCTATCAAGAATAGCAAGATATTCATCCTTGAATGATTGTTTCTGATGATGTTGCGGTTGATTTTTTATATACCCTATTACATTTTCAATCTGAGATTGAGAATACGTGAATGCCCCAAATCCATCTTGCCAGCTGAAATGACAGGGAAGTATGGCTTTTTCATTAATAAACCTTGAAGATACCGCTTTGATATCTCTTGTCAGATCGGATACAGATAAGGAAGGACGCATCCCAACCAGAAGGTGCACATGATCAGGATTACAATAGATAGAATATAATCTGCATTTGTCCTGCGCAATAATTCCGGAAATATACCTTTGTAATTCCTCTCGAAAGGACTCAGGGATCATACAAGAACGATCTTTTACAGCAAAAATAATCTGAATATAGATTTGAGTGTAGGTATTGGCCATGGTTAGATTGTTTAGTTAGTAAAGATGGTGCAAATATAGCATTTTTATTTTAATCAATGCGTATGTGATAAATTGCGGCACCACTACGTGGCGCATGTTTGGGGTGCATCTGGGTCCGTGGGCTTTCGCCCACGGCTACGAACACGTTGGCCCGCCGGGCCAAGGGAACTATCTCAAAGAGTGTCAAGCACTGAACTCAATGTTCCTCTGGGGATAAGGAAACATCTCAAAATGAACGTCAGAACAGGAGGCTCTATATTCTGAGGTACAGAGAAAAGCTGGTGATCTTAAAAGGGAATCTTGTGAAATTGAAAACTATTCATGATGATAAGGCCCGCCGTTCAAGATCGTCATCGCCCGGTAAATCTGTTCCACAAAGATCAACCGGATCATCTGGTGCGAGAAAGTCATCTTCGACATGGAGATCTTCTCGTGCGCGGCAGCATATACCTTGGGTGAGAAACCGTACGGCCCGCCGATGACAAAGACCAGCCGCTTATTCACGTTGATCTGCTTCTTTTCTATATAGGCAGCAAACTCCACCGAACGCATTTCCTTGCCGTGCTCGTCGAGCAGTACGATGACATCGCCCGGCTGGAACGCCTTGCAGATCAGTTCGCCCTCCTTTTCCTTCTGCTGCTCCATGGACAGACTCTTGGTGTTTTTCAACTCCGGAATCACCTCCATATCGAACGACATGAAGTGTTTGATACGCTCCATATAGTCGTCGATCGCTGTGATATAATGCTTCTCTACGGTTCGTCCTATGACAATTAAGCTGGTTCTCATCTCATTAACATGCTGATTTGTGCACAAAAGTAGGCATTTTTTGCGGTTTTTATCAATAATTCTCTACCTTTGCCTATCAATTCGTTGATGGTTTTTGCAGGAACCGCCAACTAATAAAAAGTATGCTTATGAAAAAGAGAGCATTTTTATGGATGGCAGCCACCTTCCTGTTTGTCTCTGCACTGTGTGCGCAGGAGGTTCCGGCTGGGGTAGTACAAGCTTTCCGGAAAGGCAGCTCGCAAGAACTGAAAGCCTTTTTGTGCGACCAGGTAGATCTGGTGTTTCTGGGCAAGTCGCAAAAGACGAACAAGCAGCAAGCTGAAACACAGCTGGCAGCATTCTTCGACGGCAACAAGGTCAGCGGGTTTACCGTGAACCACCAGGGCCGGCGCGATGATTCGAGCTTCATCGTCGGCACGCTGACCACGGCCAACGGGAATTACCGGGTGAACTGCTTTTTCAAACGTATTCAAGATAACTATTTTGTTCATCAAATAAGAATAGACAAAACCAATGAATGATTTAATAGACAGACTGATAGACCTGGCGTTTGCCGAGGATATCGGTGATGGCGACCATACCACCCTCTCGTGCATTCCTGCTACGGCCATGGGTAAGTCCAAACTTCTGATCAAGGAAGCCGGTGTACTGGCCGGTATGGAGATAGCCAAGGAAGTATTCCATCGTTTCGACCCGGAAATGAAGGTCGAAGTATTTATCAACGACGGTACCGAAGTGAAGCCGGGCGATGTAGCCATGGTGGTGGAAGGTAAGGTGCAGTCGCTCCTGCAAACGGAACGCCTGATGCTCAATGTGATGCAACGCATGAGCGGCATCGCTACCATGACCCGCAAGTATGTGAAACAGCTGGAAGGTACTAACTGCCGGGTGCTCGATACCCGCAAGACTACCCCGGGTATGCGTATGCTGGAAAAGGCAGCGGTCAAGATCGGCGGCGGCGTGAACCACCGCATCGGCTTGTTCGACATGATCCTGCTGAAGGACAATCACGTGGATTTCGCAGGGGGTATCGACAAGGCCATCACCCGGGCAAAGGAGTATTGCAAGGAGAAAGGCAAAGACCTGAAGATAGAGATTGAAGTACGTAACTTCGACGAGTTGCAGCAAGTGCTCAACATCGGTGGGGTAGATCGCATCATGCTCGATAACTTCAATACCGGGAATACCAAGAAGGCTGTAGAAATGATCGGCGGTAAGTACGAAACCGAATCATCGGGGGGTATTACCTTCGATACGCTTCGTGACTATGCCTTGTGCGGCGTGGACTACATCTCTGTAGGAGCATTGACCCACTCGGTGAAAGGGCTGGATATGAGCTTCAAGGCTTGCTGATCCTGGTTTTGAGAAGTATAGATTTCTATAAAACCCTCCGTCTGCTTGAAGCGAAAGTGAACGGAGGGTTTTATTATAAGAAAGAGGTGTAGTATGGGGAAAAGGAAAGAGAAACAGACGCGGATAGAACCGGTAAAGGAAGTGAAGGCCGTACGCAATTGGCGAATAGGGGACTATATCCGTCAGTTATCCATTGTGGTGCTGGGTATCGTTATAACCTTTATGGGGAGTGATTTGATTAGCAATTATGCTAAGCAGCGGGAAGTCCGTGCTTCCATGCTTCTGATAAAGAGTGAACTGGAGGAGAACCAAAAGGAAATCAGGGATGTGCGCGAAAAGTGGAAACGGGATTGTTCCTTTTGCCTTTTACTGCAGAAAGAAGGTTTTCAATACCATAATATTCCCCGTGATACCTTGATTAAATATAAGAGCACGTTGACGAGTGTATGGGGGGTGTCGTATGTGACAGACGCATTAGATGTTTTGAAAAGTTCCGGACTTTTGCAATACGTTTCCGATAAAAAGTTCGTTTATAAGCTCACTGAACTTTACCAAAAGATAAGAGAGGTAGAAAAATCTGTGGTTGAAATCGGTGCCTTGAAAGTAAAAATGTGGGATGCCCTTGATACGAAAGGCATGAGTCTGGAAGAAGAAAAAACATTTTATGATGGAGACCTCTTGGATATGTATAGAGTCTATTTGAGTATTTTTCAAGTACGTAGTTTTATAAGGATGTTGCCTTACTATTTTGATTCAGATATTTTTGCAGAAGCTGATGAAGCTATACAAGAAATGATCCAGACTATCGAAGAAAAGTATGAATAAAGAAATCCCTCTTAATTAATATATTTTAATAATTTGCTTTGCAGCATTCCGCTGCAAGCATCGTCTAACTAACAAACGGCGCAGAATGGGCCGCTAAAACACATTTACATTGGAGAATGAGATAGAACTGATCAGGGGCTGTCGGGCTGGAGAAGACTCCGCCCGGATGAAGCTGTACACGCTCTACTCCAAACAAATGTTGGCGGTGTGCTACCGCTATACGGGCAATCTGGATGTGGCGCATGATGTATTGCATGACGGGTTCGTGAAGGTATTCACTAACTTTTCCTTCCGGGGAGAGTCGTCGCTCAGTACATGGCTCAACCGGGTGATGGTGACACAAGCCATCGACTACCTGCGGCGGGAGAAACGGTTCGGAAACGTGATAGCGTACGAAGAGCAGTTGCCTGATGTACCCGACATCGCCGCGAGCGATGGCAACCGGATTCCCGAAGAGCAGTTGATGACCTTTGTAGCCGAACTTCCCGATGGGTGCCGGACGGTGTTCAACCTCTACGTATTCGAGGAGAAGTCGCACAAGGAAATCGCTGGGATGCTCGGCATCAAAGAGCATTCGTCGACCTCACAGTTGCACCGCGCCAAGAGTTTGTTAGCAAAAAGAATTAATGAATATAGAAACAATGAAGAGAGAAAATGATGAATTAACCGATTTGTTCCGCTCCCGGCTCGATGGGTCGGAGATGACGGTACGCGAAGGTTTCTGGAACGAACTCAGTTCGTCCGTGGCTGCCGCGCAACGTCAACGCAAGTTGGTGTTGATGCGCCGCATGGCTGCGGCGGCTTCTGTGCTGTTGATCCTCGGAGTGTCTTCTGCGGCATTCTGGATATTCTCACCGAAAGAAGAAATAGAACAGGCGTTTACGCAAGTTGCCGCCACTGCGGGTGCCGGCAGTCTGCACGGCGACCAGGTGCGTACGGAGTTTACACCGCCGGTACAGGCTCGCCCCATCCTACAGAAACAAGTGGCCCGGCAGATGGCTACTCCCGCCTGGAACGAAGAAGAGGAAGATTCCATCTCGGTGACTTTCTCCATGACCTTCAGCATCACTACAACCACCGCACAAGGTACTCCCCGTCAGGTTACCGGCTTCGGCAAGGATTATTGGCCCACCAGCACCGGCGATAGTCAAACAACTGTTTCCGATGAACAAAAAGATACAAAAAATGTTACAGCAATAGCAAGCGATGCCAAACCTCGCAAGCGAGCTATCAAAGTAGCCGCAGGTACCGCATTGCCTGCCGACGGTGGAAAGTATAAGATGCCGGTATCGGCAGCCGTCACGATGGAACAGCCTTTGGGCAAGAAGTTCTCGGTAGAGGCCGGGGTGCAATACTCCAACCTCCGTTCCGACGGACAGAACCTGCATTACATCGGTATTCCGGTGAAGATGAACTATACGTTGGCCAGTACCTCCAAATTCGACTGGTACGCCACCGTGGGTGGAGTGGCCGATAAGTGCATCGCCGGAGCACCCGACAACAGCGAAGAACCCATCCAGCTGGCGTTGACAGCCGGAGTGGGCATGAACTACAAGCTCAATGAAAAGATTGCGCTATTTGCCGAACCAGGCTTTTCGTACCATTTCAAGACGAGCTCCGCGCTCGAAACCGTACGGACGGAACGACCTGCTAACTTAAACCTGATCTGCGGGATTCGCATGACGTATTAACGAACCCTAAAACACAAGTAGTATGAAAAAGGCTTTATTCATCATGCTGTTGGCCACCTTCTCGGTATTCGCATGTACCGGTTGCAGCGAAGAGACATTGGACTACAATAATCCGGATGTAGAGGTGTTCGTGAAACAACTCAAAACGGGAAAATACAATACGAAGAATGATATCGGCATGGTGGAACCTCCACAGTTCACCCAGGAAGACATCCCTGCCTTACTGAAATATGCCGAGGACCTGACGGTTATCCCCTCATTCCCCTCTATCTACATTGGCAATAACGGCAAGATCCGTTTAGGCGAGTGTATGCTTTGGGTTATCGAAAGCATCCGCCTGGGATTTCCCGCATCGATGGGATGCCAGATGGTACATGCCGATGCCGAGAACTACGAGGCACGCTACTACCTGACCGATGATGAGGTGGTCGATGCCGCGGCTTCTTACCGCCGCTGGTGGGATGGGAGACAATACCCCCGCACCGTTTGGACCATAGACCCCTGCTACGACGATCCGCTCTGCGGAACGGGCTATCGCTGGTGGTAATGTATCATTAAAGAAATCAGAATGACAAAAAGACTCATAGGGTTGCCGTTACTTTTGTTGACGGCACTCACCGTTTGTGCTCAGACCAAGCAGTGGGCAAGGCAGGACTCTATCTCCCTGAAATATATACTGAACGGGAACGAAGAGCTGAAACTGAACCTGGAAGCTGTGAAGCAAATAGACTTCGGAGGTTTGCAGGGCTCTCCGGGCATCTCTACCGATAAGGCATGGATGGCACCGGACGAGACACTGCCTTCTTCCCTAAATCCGTTAGAAGAAAAGCCGAAGGTGGTGCTCACACTCTTCCCGTTCACCAATGTGAAGTTCAACCGCGATGCCGTGACGCAGAAGAAATTTAAAGTAACGAAGAATACCTGGCTCGGCGAAGACGGCGTGTTTCAGAAAATGGACATCGGCGTGGTGTATGGCAACTGGGCCAAGAAGCCGACGGATGGCGGTGTGCGGAAGTCGCTCGAAGAGATCGAAGCAACGGGCATACGGTACCGGATGTTCGGCGAACGGGCCAACAATACGGCTTTTGGACGCTGGGAACCTGCCGAGGGAGGGCCTTTTAAGGGACTCGACCTGATGACACCTTTCACCAAGGATTTCTGGGATGTGAAGGGGAAGAAACGCCGGGCACGTACGTTGGAAGTACTGAGTACGTACGGGGACTCTACCGCAGTAGGTCTCCCGGACTATCTGAAGAAGGCACCTGTTCGTTGATGAACGAACAACCTCTTTCGCCCGCTTGTTGTATAAGTATAAACGAAGAATTATGAACAATCGAATCACAACACTTTTCGGTATACAATATCCCATCATTCAGGGAGGTATGGTGTGGTGCAGCGGATGGCGACTGGCCTCTGCCGTGAGCCGCGAAGGCGGGTTGGGCCTGATAGGTGCCGGCTCCATGCATCCCGAAACACTCCGCGAACATATCCGCAAATGCCGGGCAGCAACCGACAAACCGTTCGGTGTCAACATCCCGCTGATGTACCCGCAGTTGGACGAAATCATGAATATCGTAGCAGAGGAAGGGGTGAAGATCGTCTTTACCTCTGCCGGCAATCCGGCTGCATGGACCGGTTGGCTCAAGGAACGGGGCATCACGGTGGCGCACGTCGTGTCGTCCTCCCGCTTCGCCATGAAATGCGGGGAAGCAGGCGTGGATGCTGTGGTGGCCGAAGGTTTCGAAGCCGGTGGGCACAACGGTCGCGAGGAGACCACCACCTTCTGCCTGGTACCTGCCGTGCGTCAGGCCACTACCTTACCGTTGCTGGCTGCCGGTGGCGTGGCTTCGCCCGAGGCGATACGTGCTGCCATGGCATTGGGTGCCGAAGGAGTACAGGTAGGTACCCGCTTTGCCTTGACGTACGAAAGCTCTGCCAGCGAGGTGTTCAAAGAATATTGCTTGCGACTGAACGAAGGCGATACCCGTTTGCTGCTGAAGAAACTGGCTCCTGTCCGTTTGGTGAGGAATACGTTCTCCAATGAAGTGGTGGAAGCAGAAGCACGCGGTGCATCCCCCGATGAACTGCGTACACTGCTCGGCCGGGGGCGTGCCAAGAAAGGCATCTTCGAAGGCGACCTCGAAGAAGGCGAACTGGAAATAGGACAAATAGCATCGTGCTTGCGGAAACAACAAACAGTAGCTGAGGTCATGGCCGATCTTGTCAGATTTCTGGATACCCGGTAGTTTTGATTTCCCCCTTCACATCCTCCAACTTGCTTGAAACAACTTGTTCATCGGTGTTACAGTATGGAGGGGCGCTCCTTCACGGCTATTCATAAACTTCACATTGTAGCGGCAACCTATTTTAGTACTTGCAGCAGGATATATTTGTTAAAGCAGCAAGCAATAGATGATTGCTACTCAAGCATTTTGCTGTTCCACGGCTGTGAAACGGCTATTCCACAGTTGTGGACCGGCCGTTCCACATCTGTGGAATAGCAAAAAGCCGGAAGCAAAGTAGATTGGAGACTTGCTACATATACAATATTGCTTCTTGCAAGTTTGTTTTTGCCCTGACTTTACACCGTGAAGTTGGTGAAGAGCGGGTGAACCCCGCCCTCTTCATACTGTAATGCCGATGAATAAGCCGTTTCAGATAGGGTGGAGGATATGTAGGGCACAAACAAATTTCTATGTAGCGTGCACTATAAAGATATCGGTTCATACTTTAAGTCGAACACCTCCGCGATGGCTTTGTACACCACCTTTCCTTCCACAACGTTCAGCCCGAATGCCAGGGCCGGATCGTCCTTGCAGGCTTTCTTCCAGCCTTTGCAGGCCAGTGCGATGACGTAGGGAAGCGTGGCATTGGTCAGTGCCAGCGTGGAAGTGTACGGAACAGCCCCCGGAATATTGGCTACGCAGTAATGCACGATGCCGTCTACTACGTACGTGGGGTCGCTGTGCGTGGTGGGGTGCGACGTTTCGAAGCATCCGCCCTGGTCGATGGCTACATCCACCATCACCGTGCCTGGTTGCATCAGGGAAAGCATGTCGCGGGTGATGAGGCTGGGAGCCTTGTCGCCCGGAATCAGTACTGCACCGATCACCAGGTCCACATCGGGTAGTTCTTTCCGGATCCGTAGCCCCGACGAATAGAGCGTCTTTACGTTGGGCGGAAGTGTTTCGCTCAGGTAGCGCAGGCGGTTCAGGTTGATATCGGCAATGGTCACGTCGGCACCCAGGCCGGCGGCCATCTGTGCCGCATTGTGTCCTACTACTCCACCACCCAGAATAAGCACTTTGGCAGGCTTTACCCCCGGGACACCCCCCAGCAGAATACCTTTACCACCCTGTGCACGCTCCAGGAAACGGGCACCTTCCTGCGTGGCCATGCGTCCGGCCACCTCACTCATGGGTACGAGCAGTGGCAGCGAGCCGTCGGGCAGTTCCACGGTTTCGTAGGACAGGCAGACGGCGCGGCTGGCTACCATGGCACCGGTCAGTACCTTATCGGAGGCAAAATGGAAATAGGTGAACAGCAACTGTCCGGGGCGGATCAGTGCGTACTCCGGAGCGATGGGCTCCTTTACTTTGACGATCATGTCGGCGGCGGCATAGATGGATTCCATCGTTGGGAGGATCTGTGCGCCTACAGATGTGTAGGCTTCGTCCGGGAAACCGCTGTTTATGCCTGCTGTGTGCTGTACGTACACGGTATGTCCTCTCTGGGTGAGCTCGGCCACACCGGAAGGAGTCATACCGACCCGGTTCTCGTTGTTTTTAATTTCTTTAGGTACTCCGATTGTCATATCGTTATGTTTTAGGGTTAATGATGGCGAAAAGTACGAATATTCCAGCTTCGTTGTTATTGATATTCGTATGTTTTTCAACAGAATGATATATTTGCAGCGTTTTTTTTGAAAATCTCCCGGTAAAATGTTTCCCAGCATTTCAGAATGTGCACGGAAAAACATACCTTTGCGTATTATCAAGCAACTGACATGAAACAATATATCATTTGGGCGTTACTTGCCTGCGGCCTGGGGGGACAAGCGCAGGAGAAGAAACAACCCTCTTTTACTCCTCCTTTCGACTTCGCGCTGACACTGAGCGGGAACTTTGGTGAATTGCGCGCCAATCATTTTCACGGCGGACTCGACTTCAAGACCGGCGGTGCCGTAGGCAAACCGGTGCAGGCTTTGGGCGACGGGTATATCTCCCGCATCCGGGTAACGCATGGCTCGGGCTACGTGCTCGATGTGCGTTATGACAACGGTTACTCCACCATCAACCGGCACCTCGATGCGTTCGTTGCCCCCATTGCCGAGCGGGTGAAGAAGTTACAGTACGAGCAGCAGAGTTGGGAAGTTGAAATCACCCCCGCTGCGGACGAGTACCGTGTGCGGGGCGGACAGGTGATCGGGTTGGGCGGGAATACCGGATATTCCTTCGGCCCGCACCTGCACCTGGATGTGATAGAGACAGCTACGGACGAGTACATCGACCCGATACTCTTCTTTCGTCAAAAGATAAAAGACAATACGGCTCCCAAAGCCGAAGGTTTCCTGCTGATGCCCCAACCCGGCAAAGGGGTGGTGGACGGCAAACAGACGGTCTACACTACGCCCGTAGCCGATGCCCGTCCGGTGGAAGCCTGGGGCATGGTGGGTGCCGGCATCAAGGCGCACGACTTTATGGATGGCGTGAGCAACCGTTACGGCGTCTATTCGGTGGTGCTGACGGTGGATGGGAAAGAGGTGTTCCGCAGTACGGTGGATCGCTTCGCCTACGAGGAAAACCGCTACATCAACTCGTGGGCGTACCGGGGGTACATGAAGTCGTTCATCGATCCAGGCAATGCCCTGCGTATGCTCCGGGCCGATCCGGAAACGCGCGGCTGGGTGAACATCGACGAGGAGCGCGATTATGACTTTCTGTATACGCTCCAGGATGCCTTCGGCAACACCTCGCGCTACCGGTTTACGGTGCGCGGACGGCAGGTGCCTATCGTGCCTGTGGAGCACCGGGAGAAGTATTTCTTCGCCTGGAACCGCACCAACTATCTGCAGGAACTGGGGCTAACGCTGGAAGTTCCCAAGGGAGCGTTGTATGACGATGTGCCGTTGCAGTTCCGGCTACAGGCCGACAGCAACTCCATCGCTTTCACCTACCGGCTGAACGATCAGGCGGTGCCGCTACATATACCGGCCGAACTGAGTATCGGCCTGCGCCGGTTGCCCGTGGCCGATACGACGAAGTATTACATGGCTGGCATCAACTCCCGCGGCAAACTGTACAGCGTGGGTGGCAAGTACGAAGGCGGTTACATGAAAGCCCGTGTACGTGAGTTGGGCACCTTTACGGTGGCGGTAGATACCATTCCGCCGATGGTAACACCTGTCAGTCCCAAGACATGGGCTACTTCCGGCAAGATCGTCTATAAGCTGAAGGACGCAGAAACCGGCATCCGCTCCTACCGGGGAACCATTGATGGGGAGTACGCGTTATTTGGTATGCGCAACTCCATCAACCAGTTGGTAGAATACCGGCTCGATCCGGAACGGGTGAAGCGAGGCGACACACACACGCTGGAACTCGTGGTGGTGGACAACTGCGGGAACGAAACCGTGGTGCGCGATACCTTCCGATGGTAACAAACAATAATAATATATAATGTACGTATGAAGAAGAAACTAATCTTTTGTGCTGCTTTCCTGATGGCAGCTGCGGCGGAAACTTTCGCCTGTACCAACCTGATTGTAGGCAAGAAAGCCTCTACCGACGGATCGACCATCGTTTCCTACTCGGCCGACTCATATGGCTTGTTTGGCGAGCTTTATCACTACCCGGCTGCCACGTACAAGAAAGGCGAACGCCTGAAAGTGTACGAGTGGGACACCAGCAAGTACCTCGGTGAGATAGAACAGGCCCGCCAAACATACAACGTGGTGGGCAATATGAACGAGTACCAGCTCACCATCGGCGAAACCACCTTCGGCGGACGTCCGGAACTGGAAGACTCGCTCGGTATCATAGACTACGGCAGCCTGATCTACATCGGCTTGCAACGCGCCCGTACCGCCCGTGAAGCCATCCGCGTGATGACCGACCTGGTGCAGGAATACGGTTACTACAGTGGTGGAGAGTCGTTCACCATTGCCGATCCCAACGAAATATGGATACTGGAGATGATAGGCAAAGGCGTCGGCGGACGCGGTGCCGTATGGGTGGCCGTTCGCTTGCCGGACGATTGCATCTCGGCCCATGCCAACCAGGCACGCATCCACCAGTTCGATATGAACGACAAGGAGAACTGCCTCTACTCGCCCGACGTGATCTCGTTTGCCCGTGAGAAGGGATACTTCAACGGCGTGAACAAGGATTTCAGCTTTGCCAACACTTACGCGCCGCTCAACTTCGGTGCCCGCCGTTTCTGCGAAGCCCGTGTGTGGAGCTACTTCAATATGTTTACCGACCAGGGCAAGGAGTTCTTACCTTATATTACAGGTGAAACGAACACCCCGATGCCGCTTTACGTAAAAGCCAACCGGAAGATATCCGTACAGGACATCAAGAACGCCATGCGCGACCATTATGAAGGTACTCCGCTGGACATCACCAACGATATGGGTGCCGGTCCTTTCAAGATGCCGTACCGCCTGTCGCCGCTTACCTTCAAGGTGAACGACCAGGAATACTTCAACGAGCGTCCCATCTCCACCCAGCAGGCCGGTTTCGTGTTTGTAGCACAGATGCGTGCCGACAAGCCCAATGCCATCGGCGGTATCCTGTGGTTTGCCACCGACGATGCCAACATGGCGGTGTTCACCCCCGTGTATTGCTGTACCGACCGCGTACCTCCCTGCTATGCAGCCAACGGAGCGGACTACGCCCGTTTCTCGTGGAACTCGGCTTTCTGGATATTCAACTGGGTATCGAACATGGTCTATCCCCGTTATAACCTGATGATAGGCGACCTGCGCGAATCGCAGCAAGGACTGGAAAGTACCTTCAACGAAGCTCAGGCCGGTGTCGAAGAGAGTGCCTTGAAACTATACCAGAAAGATCCTGCTGCTGCCAAGGCTTTCCTGACCAACTATACCGTGATGACCGCTCAGAATGCTTTCGAAACCTGGAAGCGTTTGGGGGAATTCCTGATCGTGAAGTACAACGACGGAGTGGTACGCCGGGTGAAGAACGGGGAGTTCGAACGGAATAATATCGGTCAGCCCATGGCACCTGTTCGTCCGGGATATCCGAAGGAGTTCCTGGAAGAGTATGTGAAGCAAACTGGCGACCGTTACAAAGCGACGGAATAAGCAGAATATTTCAATCTAAATGTAGGAAGTATGCGCGAAATGCTTTACATTTGCGCTTTCCGGAATGGAAGTAAAGAATACATTAACCCATAAATACACAGTTAAATGGATAATAAAGAACTTATCATGCAGGTAACGGAGAAGGCTACGAAATGGCTCGCTCCCGCTTACGACGCTGAAACCCAGGCGGAAGTAAAGCGTATGTTGGACAATGAAGACAAAACAGAACTCATAGAGTGTTTCTATAAGGACCTGGAATTCGGTACGGGTGGTCTGCGCGGCATCATGGGCGTGGGTAGCAACCGTATGAACATCTACACCGTGGGTGCAGCTACGCAAGGTCTTTCCAATTATTTGAACAAGAACTTCCAGAATCTGCCACAGATTGCGGTGGTGGTGGGGTATGACTGCCGGAACAACAGCCAGCTGTTTGCCAAGATCTCGGCCGATATCTTCTCGGCCAATGGCATCAAGGTATACCTGTTCGAAGACATGCGTCCTACCCCGGAGATGTCGTTTGCTATCCGTCACCTGGGTTGCCAGAGCGGTATCATCCTGACGGCTTCGCACAATCCGAAGGAATACAACGGTTACAAAGCCTACTGGGACGACGGTGCACAGGTATTGGCTCCGCACGATACCGGTATCATTGACGAGGTGAACAAGGTTGCTTCGGCTGCCGACATCAAGTTCCAGGGTAACCCGGCACTGATCCAGGTGGTAGGAGAGGATATCGACGCGCTTTATCTGGATAAGGTAAAGACGGTATCTATCGACCCGGAAGCCATCGCGCACCAGAAGAACATGAAGATCGTTTACACGCCGATTCACGGAACTGGTATGAAGCTCATTCCGCAAGCACTCAAAATGTGGGGCTTCGAGAATGTGTTCACCGTACCCGAGCAGATGATCAAAGACGGTAACTTCCCGACGGTGGTATCGCCGAACCCGGAAAATGCCGAAGCACTGACCATGGCTCTCAACATGGCCAAGCAACTGGATGCCGATCTCGTGATGGCGAGCGATCCGGATGCCGACCGTGTAGGTATCGCCTGCCGCGACGACCAGGGTGAGTGGGTGCTTATCAATGGTAACCAGACTTGCTTGATGTACTTGTACTACATTATCACGCAATATAATAAGTTGGGCAAGATGACCGGTAAGGAGTTCGTGGTGAAAACCATCGTAACGACCGAACTGATCAAGCCCATCGCCGAAAAGAACAACATTGAGATGCTCGACTGCTACACCGGTTTCAAATGGATTGCCCGCGAGATTCGTCTGCGCGAAGGCAAGCAGGTGTATATCGGTGGTGGCGAAGAGAGCTACGGCTTCCTGGCGGAAGACTTCGTACGCGACAAAGACGCCGTATCGGCTTGCTGTCTGATTGCTGAGGTTGCTGCCTGGGCGAAGGACAATGGTAAGTCTTTGTACCAACTGTTGCTCGACATTTACGTGGAGTACGGCTTCTCGAAAGAGGTGACCGTGAACATCGTGAAGCCGGGTAAGAGCGGTGCCGAAGAAATCAAGCAGATGATGGCCGACTTCCGCAGCAACCCGCCGCGTGAACTGGCCGGATCGAAGATAGTCCTCACCAAGGATTATCAGGCACTGACCCAAACGGATGGCAACGGCAACGTTTCACCGCTCGACATGCCCGAAGCATCGGATGTGTTGCAATACTTTACCGAAGACGGAAGCAAGGTCTCTGTACGCCCGTCGGGAACAGAGCCGAAGATTAAATTCTACATGGAGGTGAAAGCCGAAATGGGCTGCCGTGGATGCTACGCCGCTGCCAATGCTGCTGCTGACGAAAAGGTAAATGCCGTGCGCAAGTCGTTGGGTATTTAGCCGGTCACATTAGTCATAAAAAAGAGAGGTGCCTTCCCGAACGGAAGGCACCTCTCTTTCTGTTAGCAAAGTTATGTAGATGTGCTTAGAAAGCCTTATACTGAGATCTATCAGTAGATGTACTGGCTGTCATATTCTGTCCACCAATTGGTGTTGGTAGTACCGCCACTGGTTACCCATCCTTCGAATTGCGGATACACATCCATGATGTTCTTGTATTCTTGCGGCCATCTGAATGCTCCCGGGACGATGACGCCCCATGAGAGATTCTCTTTACTGCTGTAATAGGCTCCGGCTTGGGAGTTATCGTCATTATTTCCCCAAAACTTTCCGTTAGCCAGCTTGGTAGGTTGGTAGCCCAACAGATGAATCTCTTTTCTCGGTGTGAAGAGGTTGATGTCAGGAATGATAAAGAAGTTCAAACTTGTGATGTTGAAGTCGCTCGGGTTCACTTCGCCGGCAAATGTGATGGTGACATGAAGTGTCTTCTCGCCCACATTGTACAGGGATTCCTTATGCGTATTCACAAATGAACCTTGAGGGGCTCCCAGGAATTGGTGTGCATTGTCCATCAATGGAATAACTGCTTTTTGCTGTCCGGCTTCTACACCCGAAGCAGTTACATCGAAAGTCATAGGGCCGGTGGCTCCGCTATAGCTCACGTTGCTTACTGCCGAAGCATTTATTTGGTCGAGCATCAGGGCTACAGATATCGCCTTGGTAGCTCCGATAGCTTGCAAGGTTACATTGAAATTAATCTGATTCGTTTGGCTGTTCTTGTCGATCAAGTAGTTCATGCCGCTGAATTTCAGTACAATGTCATTCATGTCATAGTCTCCATAGAACGGCCACATATCCTCGTACACCAAAGTGTAGACGGAAGGATCATTTACCAGAATAGGGAAAGTCGGTTCTTCAGGTTCAGTGGGGTTGGTGTTCAGACCCTCATTGCATTCCGTTTTATCGATGGTTATGGGGTTACTTGCTTCGGAAGCCCATTCGGCACCATTTGTCAAGGTCCAACGGATATTCCAGGCATCTCGTTCTGCTTGCGGGTGGTCATCGCAAATAACTAGTAATGCGCCTGCGTAATGAATGATGTTTGTAGCATCGGGATTTGTTGCTACAGCTTTCTTTATTTTTATGACAGCTTTGTCTGTTCCTGTTCCCTTGAAACCTTTGTCTTGTGTCTGATATCCGTAGGTGGCGGTTCCAGTCACTTCGAAGAGCGAACCTTTTCCCATATCTACCCGGGTATTATTCATATATAATTCTTCACACCGGACATAGCTGTCTGAGTCAATGGTAAATAAGGTTTCCCTCAGATTCATTTTTTTGTTGACAATCAGCTTGCAACCATTTTTGAAGAAGTTGTTCCAGGCCGATATATCCATGTTGTCGGTAGTCCAACTTCCGAAATTCTCCCAAGAACCACTTGCAGTATTTAAAGTGGTGGTTTGAGTGTTGATAATACCCGATCCGCTGTTGAGCATGTGGCTTCCACCAGCCAAGAGGATACTGTTAGCACTAATGGAACCATCGTTTAGTATATTGACATTTCCGTTAGTTCCATCCAATGTTCCTGCTATCTGAGCAGTACCCGCATTGTAGAAGTAGGAACTGTTGGTGCAAGTGAATGTATTGGCTTTTACTTCTCCTAAGTTATATAACTTATAGTTGCTGTCTATCTGAAGGACTGCTGGCACAATTAAGCTGGCATTTTCTCCTACAGTAATAATACAATCATTTTGTCCAAAATTATTGCCCTGATTAAGAGTAACTGTTACACCAGGTAAGATAAAGAGACGACAATTCCCAGCCATATAAAAATCATTCAGAGTCACGTTCTCTGTAATATATAGAGTAACATTCGTCCCCCAACAATTAATTCTATTGGTGCTGGCTGTTACTTTATAGCTTTTTCCTGATTCACATTTATTGGGGTCATAAATATCCACTCCTGCGGGTACACTTGTCGGGAACAGAGACGTGTCATTCGGATCCGGAGCTTGCATTTCAGAAAATCCCCGCGTCGTAGGCAGCGTTGTCCGGGCCATTGTTCGTGTACCGGCTTCTGTGAAATCGCAATTAATATCGCCTTCAGTCGTGCTGTAAGAACGTACCGAACTTAATCCGTCCGGAGCCGTCTGGCGAATAAATATCATACCGATTTCATTGGATACAGAAAGTACAGTGCTAAAAGCTTGACCTTTCTTGGCTACTCCTTTTTGTAAAACCGTAGCATTCCAAATATACGGGTTTTGGTCGAAAACCTCTACCACATAGTAATATTGTCCATTATGGGTATCGTTTACATGGACGTTCAGCTTTAGGATGGCCGATGTGTTCCAGTTGAACCCGGTGGGTGCAGAGATTTCTCCCAGGGGATTGGGAAACCTTAAGTCCGGATCGTAGTAATCTTTATCAGTTTCCATACAACCGATTGCAGAAACGGCAGCAATAAAGAGCCAGGTTATTTTCTCGAAAAATGTTCTAAATTTCATATGCTGATTTTACTTTAAGTTCACTTATGCTAAATTTATAACATTCTGTGCAAAATATATAGGTTAAGTGTATGGAAAATGGTAATTCTTTTGGTTTTATTAACAAAAAAAGGCTGTTTGTTCTCTGTTCTGCGGTTTGAAAGGGTTGAAGTGGAATGGGTACTTCTTATTGGATTGGATTGGATTGCGAATATGGATGTTCTAAATTTCATGATATGAGAGAGGCTGGGTGCTGAGGTGGCAGCGTAAAAAAGTATGAGTCTGCCATACTCAGTGCAGGTAATAGGGGACCTTGTTAAATTTCGGAATCTTTTTGTTTCTTTAGTTTCTTGGTCTAATCTTTTTCGGAAAACGGTTGTTCTATGAGCACAACCAAACGAAGAATAAGTAAGCATAAATTTACAGGCTGCGGGACACATTGGTTTATTGATGTTTCCGAGGTACACGGAAGCGGTTCGTTTGTAGTTGTGCGTGTTCCGCGGCCTGTTTTTATCTGTTGACTCAGCGTTCCTGGGGATTCTCCAACCACCAATCTATCAGTCTGCGGGCTAAACTCAACTTGCGGGGCAGTTCCGGCAGGTTGTCTCGTGTGAAGAAAGCAGCTGTGCTCAGTTCTTCTTTTTGGATCTTTATTTCTCCTCCGTCATAGTCGGCCACGAAGCCCACCATCAGTCCGCTGGGGTAGGGCCAGGGCTGATTGCCGAAATAGGTAACGTTCTTGATATCCAATCCTGTTTCTTCTTTCACTTCCCGGTGTACACACTCTTCGAGGGTTTCGCCTGTCTCGAGGAATCCGGCCACGAGGCCGTAATGTGTTCCGCGGAAGTTGAGTGCCCGTACCATGAGCGCGGCATCATCCTTGCGTACCAACACAATGATGGCGGTCGAAATATTGGGGTACATCTCCGTGTTGCATACCGGACACTTCTTCATAACCGCTTCCCGTTGTTGCATCATGGCTCCGCATACTGAGCAGAAGCGACTGTTGTGGTCCCAGTGCAGGATTTCAAAGGCTTTTCCTGCCAGTTGGTATTGCGGATCGGATAGGTTGTCATAAGCCATACGTAGTCCCAATGCGACATACATATCAGTCTCTGCAATTTCGTGATCGATGGAGAAGGCTTTGCAAGGCAGATTCTCCATGGTTGCTATTTCGTGAATGGTAGTCCCCTGAGGAGGAGCGATGGGCGCCGACTCTCCTTGCGGCAATACCAATGTGCCGTTTTGCTTTTCGAGCAACAGGCGGTCTTTGTCGAAAACGAACCACCAGGCATTGTTAATCTGTTTCATTCTATTGTTCTTTATTTGGTGGCGCAAAATTACGAATATTCTATCAATTTCTGTATTAATAAGTGCTGAAAGAGATTTCTCTGGCTCTTAACTATACCTGTTGTAATAAATCTAAACAGAAGAGAATCGATATTGAAGGAAAGGAATGTTATATGTCTGGCACAGAGGATTATTTAAAAAAGAACATTTAAGAAAAGGACATCTGAAGGATGTGTTATTTTGTTGACTAATTTGGTTTTTATTTGCTTTTCCTGACATAAAAACTTGTTTTATTTATTTTATTATTGTATATTAGTGGCAAATAATCCATGCAAAGAGCAAGTCATGTGAAAAATTTATTACTTAACACACAAGTTTTATGAAAAGGATTTTATTCTTACTTATGATTGTATTCGTTGCGGCAGCTTGCGAAAAAGATCTCTACGATTACGAAGCTGCTGAGGAACAACTGAAGAAATTTGTCTTCACCGAGGACTTTGAGGTTCCGGTGAAAGAGGGCTACATCACGACTGTGACTTACAATGGGGAGGTTCTGTACCAAGGAAATGTGGCAGTGACCATCCAGGTTCCTAAAACGGATGTTTTGGCCGGAACACGCGCTAGTGGTCTGGAATGGCATTTTGATGGTGCTGAAGGTGCGCCTGATGGAAATAAATTTGGATTCACGACTTGGAAAAATGGGTTATTACTGTTTGAAGATATGACGAACGGTGATAATGATTATAATGACTTTGTTTGTTTTGTTAAGACGCAGTTTAGGGTTGACATGGCCTATGGAGATAAAAGAATAACTAATTTCCATTTGGCGGATTTAGAGGTATTTCCCATGGCTTTAGGTAATACGCTACCTATCTCATTAGGGTTTGAAATAATAAATACTGCAAACAATACTCCAATTGATAATATTATTCTCTATAAAGATGTACGAGCTAATGCTTTTGGGGGTAAAACCGGTTTTATTAATACAGATGCATCATTGCCGAAAGTTACTGACTTATCATCTTCTTCTTTTTCAAAGAATTATAGCCTTTCTGTTATAGGTAATATGCAGCCTGATCAATTTACCTTCAATTACTACATTGTGGTAAATGGAGAGAAACGCTATGTAGCCGATAGCTCTAAAGCTTTATTGATGGATAATAATACTCCTTATGGGCTATTTATTCCACTTAATTTTGACGAGAGATCCACTTTCAAATACCCGATCGAGAAAAAGTCTATTTACGAAGCATATCCCAACTTCGGTAAATGGGTGGAAGGAGAAAACGTAGAACCATTTGCAGGTGGCGTTCCCGAATATTTATACACTAAGTAATATCTTGCATTAACAAAAGGTTGAAATTATACATAAATCTCGTTATCTTACTACAAAGTGGAAGATAACGAGATTTTTTATGTCTGCGCAGCAGCTTTTAAAGCGCGATGCTTCCCTCAATGCCAATCTCATCCATAAAATACTGGTCATGACTGATCACCAGTACCGTACCCTCGAACTCCCGGATGGTGGCTGTTACAATCTCCGTACTTTGTATATCCAGATTATTTGTCGGTTCGTCCAGGACGAACATATCCGGCGTGTTGTTCCCGATCATCAGGCAGCAAAAGGCCAGTCGCATCTTCTCACCGCCGCTGAGTTTGGAGCAAGGTTTACCCCATACGGTTGCCGGGAAGATGTAACGATTCAGGATGGTTTTGACTTCGTGTTCCGGTAAATGGCGGGAGTTGAAGGCTTCGGCTTGTTGCAGTACGGTACGGTCGTTACGAACCAGGGAGTATTCCTGATCCAGAAAGACGTACGTGAATTCTGCACGTGTCAATGTACCCTCGGTGGGGAGTAGTTCACCCGTGATGAGGCGGAGCAAGGTTGTTTTTCCGCTACCATTGGCTCCCTCGATGCGCAGCCGGTCACCGCTTCGTATCTGGAAATCGAGTGGGTTGGAGAACAGCGGAGTGCTTGTGTCCGGTTTGTCGGAGGATTCGCTTGACGGTATATTGTAGCCGAAGTTGATACCCTCGCCCGTTACCAGGATTTTTCCCACATGCAGCCCCGATGCACTGAAATCAGTCTTCAGCCCTGCCGAGCGCGATAACGTGGTACGCAACTGCGAAGCTTCTCCGCTTAGTTTATCCATCTTTTCCGCATGGATGCCGCTCAACTTGGCCGAACTCTTCTCTGCCATATCCTTCAGTCCACCCATAGCGATACGAGGTACACCTTTCTTAAGGTTCTGTTTCTCGCCCCGGACATTCTGTTTCTCCCGTCGCTCTGCTGTTTCGCGAGCGGTTTTCCGAGCCAGCCTGAGTTCTTTCTCCTTCTCTTCCAACTGTTGCTGGAGGGCGTTGAGGCGAATGCCTTTTTGCTCTTTGTAGAATTCGTAGTTGCCACCGTAGCTGACGATCTCGTTGTGTGTCAGTTCGCAAGTCAACGGAAGCAGATTGAGTAGCGTGCGGTCATGGCTCACCACAAGCAGGGTGGCCGAAGTGCGACGGACGAAGTCGTACAGCCGGTTACGACCGGCTGTGTCCAGGTGATTGGTCGGTTCGTCGAGCAATATGGTCGACGGTTCGTGAATCTCCATACCCGCCAGAAACACCCGTGTCTTCTCCCCGCCGCTGAGCGGCCGCATCGGTTGGGTGAGGGCAAACTCGTGCAAACCCCAGGCATCGAGAGCTGCTTGTGCCCGTTCCTCGATGTTCCAGTCGTCGTTCAGGATAGTGAAGTGCTCATTGGCCACGTCGCCTGCCAGGATGGCATGCAAGGCGTGTATCTTCTGGTCGATGTGCAGAGCCTCGGCCAGGGTGAGGTCATCGTACTGTCCGAAGTGTTGCGGCACGTAGTACAAGTCGTCCGGGGTAACTATGCTGCCTGTCGAAGGCTGGAAGCGGCGGGCAATGATTTGTAACAGGGTCGATTTACCCGAACCGTTATTGCCCACCAGGGCAGCTTTCTGCCCGCGATTGACGGTGAGTGACAGGTTTTGAAACAGAATTTCTTTGTCGGCGTGTACATACGCAACGTTTTGAAGAGCAATACTCATGGCAATTTCCAGATGTTTGGAGGTTGTAAACTAATAAAAAATAGAATCGGGGTGGCCGAAGGGATGGCCGGGTAGGTAGGTCGACAACATAATCCGGACTAAACAACACTGCCTGTGATGCTTAGCAAACAAGAAAAAGCATGAATAAGTGATGTTTACCGGGGAATGATGTCTTACTTCGTAACTTTCATTGGAGTATTTTTAAGTTCACCGGCAAAGATAAGGTTTTTAATTGACAAATCAAAATGCTTCCGAGATACGGAAATAGAGTCCCCAGTCCCCTTTACCCACGGCAGCATCTATGCCGAGGTTAATGTGGTACGAAGGGAGGGCGAGGAAGCGAAGTCCCACACCGCCTGCCGGCAGCAGCGGACTTGTATAGTCCTCGTCCGGCGTGGCTGCCATGGCCAGTCCGGCGAAGCCCACCGCTCCCCAACGCTTGTAGAAGTTCCACCGAAGCTCACTCTGGAGGGCATACGTCTGGTCGCCCCGGTACTCCCCTTTGGTATATCCGCGGATATCGCGGTTCCCGACGTAGGTCTGCCCCACGAAGGGCAGCGCACCCAATCCCACGTTCATGGCGAAGCGCGATGCCAGGATCATCTGTCGGTTCAGCCGTTGGTAATTGTTCACTTCGGCATGCATCTTATAATAGGTATCGGAATTCCCTATCCATTCCGGGAAGAAATTGACCCGTACGCCTCCCTTGAAACCTTTTGCAGGGTTGTAGGGATTGTCGCGGCTGTCATACATCACGTTTACTGCGAAGGAGTTCATCCAGCTGGTGCTTATTGAGTCGGGTTTGGGGTCGGGGTAATCCATGTCTAAGTGCGACTTGAACATTTGTCCGCCGATACCTACGTAGAGGCTGTTCCATACCCGTATGGAGGGAGCCAAGAAGAAGAAACCACCATGATTGTTGTACGGAACCTCTACATTGGCCTCATCCATCTGTTCGAAAGTCTGGAAATTACTGTTCATATACCCACCTCCGGCCATCAACCGAAACCGGTCTTCGGCAAAATAGAGTTGCCCCATTACCGAAGCGTTCCAGTTGTTTTCCGTGGTCCATTTACCTACCACCGATACACTGGATGGCTTGGTGCCCGGCTTGTCGCTCAGTTTAAAGAAAGCCATGCCTGCTGCCCCGAAGCCCGTGCCTTTGGAACGGTCGAATGAGATGATCGGCAAGCCGGTATAGCTCACTTTTTTCGCAGGCTTGGCGTGTACGGTTGTAGAGTCGGTTACAGTGCTCTGTGCCTTTGCTGTCAGCAGAAGCAGATATATTGCCATCAGGAAGAAACTTAATCTTTTCATTGCAGAAGGTTTGAATTGTTCTTAATGTGTTAAGAACAATCCTTCCTGAAAAAAGTTTATTCGGAGGGTACGGTCCATGAATCCATGTACCGATGAAGGTTGCGGTCAGTAAGTTTTAGAACGCTTCGAAGATGCGGAAGTAGATTCCCCAGTCGTCTTTGCCCACGGCAACATCCACGCCTACATTCACATGGTACGACGGAAGAGCGAGGAGGCGGAGCCCCACACCGCCTGCCGGGAGTAGCGGACTTACATAGTCCTCGTCCGGTGTAGCTGCCATGGCCAGTCCGAAGAAGCCTACCGCTCCCCAACGCTTGTAGAAATTCCAGCGAAGTTCGCTCTGGAGTGAATACGTCTGGTCGCCCCGGTACTGCCCTTTGGTGTATCCACGGATATCCCGGTTGCCGATGTAGGTCTGCCCCACGAAAGGTAGCTCGCCCAGGCCCATGTCCATGGCGAAGCGCGACGCCAGAATCTTGCTGCGGTCCAGCCGGTGGTAGTAGTTCACCTCGCCGTGCATCTTATAATATGTATCCGAATTCTTCAACCACGACGGGAAAAAGTTGACCCGTACAGCTCCCTTGAAACCTTTCGACGGATTGTAGGTGTTGTCGCGGCTGTCGTACATCACGTTCGTTGCAAGCGCATTCATCCAGCTGGTACTTACCGAATCGGGTTGCGGATCGGGATAGTCCATGTCTAAGTGCGACTTGAATATCTGCCCACCGATGCCCACGTACAAATTGTCCCATACCCGTATGGAGGGAGCCAGGGAGAAAAAGCCTCCGTGGTTATTGTACGGAACCTCGACAGTAGCCGCATCCATTTGTTCGAAACTTTGAAAATTGTTGTTCATGTATCCGCCGCCAATCATGAGCCGGAAGCGGTCTTCGGCAAAGTAGAGTTGCCCTGCCACCGCCACATTCCAGTTGTGCTTCGTAGTCCACTTGCCCACTACCGAGACGCTGGACGCCTTGGTACCCGGCTTGTTGCTCATCTGGAAGAAAACAATGCCTGCCGCTCCGAAGGCTGTTCCTGTGGAACGGTCGAACGAGATTAGCGGTGCGCCTGCGAAGCCTATCTTCTTTGTCGATCTGATAGGTATGGCAGTGGAGTCGGGCACGGCATTCTGCGCATTTACCGGCAACAAAAGCAGGCAAACCGCTATCAGGAAGAAACAGATTTTTTTCATTGCGGAAGGTCTGGATAGTTCTTAATGAGTTAACAACAATCCCTCCCGCCAAAAAGTTTATTCGTCGTGCAACGCCTCCGAGGGTACCGTCCGTGCTGCCCGTGCTGCCGGAATCCAGGTCCCGACGAGGGCTGTGGTGAGTAGTGACAGGTAGGTGATGGTCGATACAATGAGGAAGTGTATTACCGGTTGGTTTTGCAGATACATCGGGTTGCCGTTCTGAGTGGCTTGGGCAAATCCTTCGGTCATTACTTGTTGCAACACAATGAACAACCCCACAATGAACCCTGCCGTGACCAAGAGCCACGCTTCGGTAAGGAATTGCCGAAGAACGATCTTTTGGCTACTTCCCAGTGCCATACGGATGCCGATCTCTTCCCGGCGGGCATTGCAGCGCAACCAGAAGGTGCCCGATACACCGAGGAAAGTGCAGAGCAGGAAGAACAATGCCAATCCCGATTGCAGGCGGTAGGTACCGGTAGTTCCCATCGTATATTCAAACTGGCGGCTGATGGTGGGGAAGTCGGTCACCGACTCTAAGTAAAAGTTGCCAACCTGCAACTGTGGGCGCATCTCCTTCTTAAACTTTTCGGCGAAGGCCATCGAAGCCAGTCCGTCACGTACACGAAAGCATATCTGGGAGCCTCTGGGCAAATTGGCAACAGTAAGATCGACGGGGATGATACCAAGCAGAGAGGGCTGCATGTTGCTTCTCGACTGTATGTCGGGTGTAATTCCGGCTACACGAAACGGTACGGAATCACTGTTCGTCACGTATTGGCCTACCGGATTTCCCTGATTAGAGAACAGTTTGTTGGCCAATGTTTGAGTGAGATATATGGAGCGTTCGTCGCTTTCGTTCGTAGTCGTGTGGATAGGATCCATGCGTGGGATGCGGAATACTCCGAGGTAATCGGTACCTTTCAGATATTTGAATGCCTGGATATGCGCTTCGAGAGTGTCATGGTTCAGCGACTGGCCCGACCAGGAGTCGGATTGCGGAAAGGCACCGTAGTTGACAACACTTGTGACCACCACGTCGGGGCATTGCCTGACTGCTTCATAGACACGCATGAAGTTCTCCTTGCGGGCAGAGTCGCTGCTCATTTCCGGATTGTACAGGCGGTGAGTAGTCTTGTATTCATTCATATTAAGCCGGTAAACGTCTTCCAATGAGTAGCCATCGGGGATGGCCCGGTCGGCCGTCAACACGTACACCGGATCGATCACCACCCACAAGAAGTAGCTGGCAACGACGAGTTCTATCCATATCCAGGCATTGGAGCGACGTTGTCTCCAGAGTTGGCGAAGTATTTGGCGAATCATGGGGTTTATTTTTTATCGTTCAACGAATAGACAATTTCTTTGCGCAGCGCATGCCAGGCCGGGATGATGGCCGAGAGCGTATTCAACACTAAGCAGATAGCAAAGGTGATGCCGAATACCATGGGATTGAACAGCATGTCGAAGGTGAAAAAGGTATCGACTTGTTCAGGAAAGCTGGTGACATACTGGACGAACAGAGAGGGCAACCAATTGCGTCCGGTGTAGATCATCAGGTAGGAGAGTACGAGCCCTGTAATACCACCCAGAAGTGTGAGCAACAGGTTTTCCGTCAGTACCTGGTTCAACAACCGTCCCTTTGATGCTCCAAAGGCTTTACGCACCCCCAGTTCGGCCAGGCGATGATCCATTCGTGAGGAGATCATGCCTGCCAGGTTCAGTGCCGGTATCAACAACAGGGCCAGTAGCATCGTTCCGAACATTCGTATCAGGCTGTGCCAGTCGGGACCGCTGTCGGAAAATACATAGAATACACTTTTCCAGTAGGGAGCCGGCTGTCCATGTAGTTCCCACCGGTATTCTTCTTGCGAGGCATTCAACTTCTGGACTTTCTCGTCCATTGCCTGCTTGATTTCTGCCATCGACTTTTTGTCGCGAGCCAGTATGTAGACCTGGAAATCTCCCAGCAGGCCGTGTGCCCATGGCTGCGGCTGAATGGCTTCGGGGTCTACAGTGAAAGGAATCCATACATCGGCAAAGCTAGCCGGTGTGATGTATGATACATCCCGGATGATGCCGCTGATGCGGTACTCGTCATCGTTCAGCAGGAAGGTACGTCCCACGGCCTCTTCGTTGGCAAAGAGTTTTCGAGCAATGCTTTGTGAAACGACTGCCGTACGCAGTCCCGATTGGAAATCGGCCTCAGTGAAAGGCTTTCCGGCGGTGAATGAGCAGTCGAATACTTGCCAGAAGTGAGCGTCGGTGTATTTCATCTGGACAGGCTGTACTCCCAGCTCGCCCGGGAATTCTACTGTGGGATACTCGCCCCAACGATGTTGAATAGCTGTGACGGCTTCGGCCCCTTGTTCGGCAAGCGGGTAGAAATAGTCGCGCACAGCTGCATAGGAGAGGTAGCCACTACTGTAATTGCCTTCATCCTTTCTATCATATACGGCTGCTCCTTTCGATACCAGAATCCGATCGCGGTTCCACTCCGGGTAGACCGGTGCCATCTTGATGTAGTAGATGATGACGACGGTCATCGTCAGGGCAATGGAAAGACCGGTCCCCAGTATGTAGATGCTGCTGAACAACGGGTTCTGCTTGAGTAACTGCCAGGCCTGCTTGAAATAGAGTTTTATCATTTCTTAGTTGAAGCTATCTAATTTCTTACTTTCAGTTTGTTCTTGTTCTTATACGAAGACATGTCGCTCACCACCACGCGGTCGCCCGCTTTCAGTCCGCTGATTACTTCCACGTATTCGAAGTTCGAGTCGCCCAGTTGCACTTTACGTTTCACCAGTTCGTTGTCCGAGTCGAGCACGAAGAGTTCGTACTCACCCCGTCCCACGTAGTACGAGGCATTGGTGATGCGCATCACATCCTCCTTCACGGCGTTCATCACATAAACATCCGTTTTCAGACCCGAGCGTAGACGGCGGTTGTTGTCGTCCTGCAACTGTACGGAGAAGGAAATCACTCCATTCTTGGAGAGCGGCGTTACGCTGCTGATGGTACCTTCCAGTTTCTCGTTGCCGATTTTTACGATAGCCTTTCCACCGGCAGCCACACGGTCGCCATACGTATCGGCCACTTCGCCTTCCACCTTGAAATGGCTCAGGTCAGAGATGATAGCCACCTGTCCGCCTTGCGCTATTTGTGCACCTACCTGATTGTTGACATAAGTAAGGATAGCTTTGCGTGGCGAACGGATCTGAGCATCGTCCAGTGTACGTTTCACTTCAGCCAGTTCTTTGAGGAAAATATTGAAGTCCAGTTCCTGTACCTTCAACTCGGCGGCACTGGTTTCCTTTTCATTGGCAAACTGTTGTACCAATTGTTCATGTTCCAGTTGGGCGACATTGTAGCTCAGTTCGGCCTGACGAACCTTGTCGGTTGTTCCGGCACCGAGGCTATCCAGATAGAACTCATTACGCAGTTCCACCTTCATGCGGTTCAGCTTCATGGCCGATATTTTGATCTGCATTTCCATATTGGAGAGTTTCGTCTGGTTGTTCACACGTAGCTGATCGAGCTTGTAGCGGCGCATGTCGTTTTCGTCGAGTAGTTTCTTATAGCCTGTCTCTGTACTTTGCAGGTCGAGCTTCAGGATTGGGGTACCCACATCCACGCTGTCGCCGCCCTTGCGGTACACCTCGATGATACGGCTGTTGATGGGAGAGTTGATGATTTCTTCGAAGGCCGGTGCCACTTTACCGGAAGCACTGACGCTTACTTCGATGGTTCCTTTGTCGATGGTGGAAAGCACCAGGTCTTTCCGTTGCACACCGGTGCGCATCACGGAGATAAGTACACTGATGACTACAATGGCAATGACACCAATAGCTGAAAAACGGATAATTTTTTTGTTGCGTTCTTTGTTACGCACTTCTTGCGGAATTTCTCTGTCCATATAGTTACTTTTTTATTGTTGCATAATTCGTTCACTATATAGTAATCAAAATGCGTGCCGAAAATGTAAATAGCTGATTATTAGGTTTGTTTGAAGATTTATTATGTTCGGAATCGGACAGTATTGTTCGGTATTGGGACATTGCTGCGCTCGTGTATTAGAAATTAGATTGCTTGGAGAGCAAATGCTTCCTTAAAATCTATAAGCTGATTGTTCGCCTGAAACTTCGTCCAGGCATCTTCTTTGTGGCTTAGGTCGGATATTTCTGCAGCCGACATGTTCTTAAATTTAGAAACGATAGCTTCCAGAATTTTCAGTTCATCGGCAGAGAAACAATCATAGTCGGGAGACAAGGTAGAGCACAACTGAGTGCCATAGTTGCCTGACGGAAAAATGATTTCCTCGGTATGAACATCATCGATTAAGCTATACACTCTATCCCATCTTACCGGAACCGGACCATACTGAATGGCTTTATAGGCCAAACCCGTTATGGCACATCCATGGGTTTTGTAAGCAAAGAAATCAATATAGAATAACAATTTATTCATTTTGGTAGTAAAGGTATTACCGCATTTCTCGAGAATATAGAGAATTGAATTCTTAAGTTTGCTATATGATTGGGTGGCATACCCATTCAATGGGCCGCGATGATAGGATTCGAAGATCAGATTTTCCTTGATTGTTGGTTTCTCATGCTCCATAGCTTTCTTGAGTTTTCCCAAAATCTTCTCGTAGTCTTTATACTCAAACTGATTCTTGGCGTTCTCCACATATACTCTGAATATGGCTGGGTCTTTTATGGAGTTCAGCGTTTTTCCGTTAGCTTCGCTGGGTATATCACCATTTTCATACAAGCGGTATTGGTTTTCGCCAAATCCTAAGATCTCAGACATTTTTGTTGCCGGCAGTTCATACATTTGCCTTATCCGCTTTATCTCATCCGAAAATGGGATGCCATATTTAATACGGTATTGGTTGTACACCTGCGAGAGGTTGGTTTCGTCAAGCTCCGTAGTGGTAAACCGCTCTTTAGTATCTTCGCAGACATAATATAAATGTATATACCGGAAACTTTCCTTGCGGAACGTTAATTCGGATTCTTCTTGCCGGAGGATAACATTTCCCCCTGTAAATGGGCTTTTCATTGTTTTTCTCCTTTCTTAAATGGGTATTTCATTTTGAATTCAGCAGTGTGAAATGAAATACATATTGTTTGACAACTTTCTCTTCCTAATGAAATCTTAATATATACTTCTTGACCTTTTACATCCTTTCCAAAGATCCACATATCCCCTAAATGATGCAGGGTGTCAATGATGGGCCCATCAGAATAATCTATCACTTTCAACTCTTTTATAACAGTTTCGCGATACACAGGAGCTATTTCTAAGTCAGCCAATGTTTGGGCATTCTTTCCACGGTCATCTCTGAATATGATTTGGAATATTTTTAATTTCTGATGAAACTGTTTCAGAAATGCTTCAACTTCTTCTTTAGTAGCCATACGTTTATTTTTTGCGAAGATAATGTTTTTATGTGATAATATCGTCTATTTGTTCAATATTTCAACTTTATAGTTGAATATTACGGGGTTTTTCGTGTGAACTACAATAAAAATAGCTTCACTCATTGCTTGAGTGAAGCTATGTAAGCACCATGCAGTGCCATTTTATCTGAGCCGTAGCCGGTCACCGATTTCCGGAATATATTCGCCATCCTTGCGATTCATCTTGTACAGGCTCTTCAGCTGAATGCCGAACTTCTGAGAGATGATGTGCATAGAGTCGCCATCCCGTACCACATAGACCGTGTACGGTTTCGAAGCCTTTTTCTTTTTGCCTTTCAGGTAAATCACATCACCGTCGGTGAGGGTGTATTCGCGGTGCAGGTCGTTGTACTTCACCAGTTTCTTCCAACTGATGTCGAACTCCTTGCCCAAGCCTTGGAACGTGTCGCCGTTGCGGGCAATGACGTAGGCAATATCATTAGCAATATATACCTGGTGTGGGCGAACGACTACTGTGCCGGATTCCTTGCGTGACGAACGTCCCGCGCGCGTATCATACTTATAGAGCTCGTAATCCTCGATGATGGTGATGAGCCGGTTGGCATACGACGGATCGGTGGCATAGCCCGCCTTTTTCAGTCCTCGCGCCCAACCTTTGTAGTCCGTAATATCCAGTTTGAAGAGGAAAGCATAGCGGGCGCCCCGTTTCAGGAACAGTGAATGGTCGTCATACGAATCCTTCGCGTTGCCGTATGCCCGGAAGCATTCATTTGGAGCATCGTCTGTGTGGCGTACCGACTTTCCGTTCCAGTTGCCCCCGCACTTGATGCCGAAGTGATTGTTGCTCTTCCGCGCCAGTTCGCTCATGCCCGCACCGCTTTCCAGCAAACCTTGCGAAAGGGTGATGCTGGCCGGAATCTTATGCTCTTTCATCTGATCTACAGCCATGTCGCTGTATTTGTTGATATACTCTACGTAGCGGGTGTTGCGGCGTTGAGCCTGAACTCCCACGGTGAGGAGAATCAGGGCTGAAACGGCTATTAGTCTGGCAATTTTGTTATTCATGCTTACTGCTTTCTGGTAACAGGTCACAAAAATCACAAAAATAATCCGGATTATCAATCTCTTTTCTAACTTTGTGACTTTTATTACTCCACAAAATTACTTAAATAGATGAAAGACCTGACAATTACCTCTGTGATACGCACGTACCAGTACGATGAACTCAGTGCCGCCGACCGCCAGCTGATCGATGCTGCCAAGGAAGCCACCGCCCGCAGTTATGCACCTTACTCCCGCTTTTCGGTGGGGGCTGCAGCTTTGCTGGGCAATGGGGTAGTGGTGACGGGAAGCAACCAGGAGAATGCCGCTTACCCGTCGGGCCTGTGTGCCGAACGTACCACGCTGTTCTATGCCAACTCGCAATATCCCGACCAACCGGTACAGGTACTGGCTGTTGCTGCCCGCACGGAGAATGGCTTCATTCCCATGCCTATTCCTCCCTGTGGTGCCTGCCGCCAGGTGATACTCGAAACCGAAAAACGCTACCATACTCCCATTCGGATTCTACTTTACGGGCGGGACGAAGTGTACGAGGTACAAGGCATCGGCGACTTGCTTCCGCTTTCGTTCGATGCTTCGGCATTGGAGCTCTGAACAAGTTATAAAAAGTAACGAACTGTTCGTTCTCGATAGTTCGTATTTGGGCAGTGTGTTCGTTATCGAACAGCTGCCTTTTTGTTTAATGTATTCATAATAAGTATGTTGTGATTTTGGCACGGCATTTGATTAAGAAATAGCATGGTGCCCGAATAAATACAAACTAAATAAATTGCAAGTTATGATTACATTGAACTCTCTTTCCAAAATTTACCGTACAGACGAGATTGAAACGGTAGCTCTCGAGAATGTGAACCTCACCGTTGACAAAGGCGAATTCCTCAGTATCATGGGGCCGTCAGGTTGTGGCAAATCTACCCTGCTGAACATCATCGGCTTGCTCGACACACCGACCATCGGCAGTATCGAGATCAACGGCACAGGTGTCACCGGCATGAAGGACAAAGAGCTGGCCGCCTTCCGTAACCGCTCGCTCGGCTTCGTGTTCCAGTCGTTCCACCTCATCAACTCCCTCAGTGTGCTCGACAATGTAGAACTTCCCCTCCTGTACCGTCGTGTCAAAGCCAGCGAGCGTCGCCGCCTGGCCGAGGAAGTGCTTGCCAAAGTAGGACTGAGCCACCGTATGCGTCACTTCCCCACACAGCTTTCCGGCGGACAGTGCCAGCGTGTAGCCATCGCCCGCGCCATTGTCGGCAATCCTGAGATTATCCTCGCCGATGAGCCTACCGGTAACCTCGACTCTAAGATGGGTGCCGAAGTCATGGAACTCCTTCACCAGCTGAACCGCGAAGACGGACGTACCATCGTCATGGTGACGCACAACGAAGACCAGGCCAAGCAGACTTCACGCACCATCCGCTTCTTCGACGGACGTCAGGTGCAGTAACCCATTCTTTCATATCATCATCCTAATCTCTACGTACTTCGTAGGGAATAACTCCGTGGTGCATAACTAAAATAATATGATAAAGATATATTTTAAGCAAGCCTGGCAACTGATACGCGAGAGTAAGCTGCTCAGTACGCTATCCATTGTCGGTACAGCATTGGCCATCTCTATCATCATGGTCATCATCATTATCCTGCACGCCAAGACGGCCGATTACGAGCCGGAGGTGAACCGGAGCCGGATGCTGTACGTCAAGTGGGGCAGTGCGGTCAGGAAAGAAAACTCCAATCACCGGAACTACAACCGACTTGGCTTGCGCGATATCCGCGAGGCTTTCTATCCCCTCGAAATTCCTGAGGCTGTAAGTGCTATCCACCCTTATGGGGGAGCACTTCTATCGCTGCCTGGCGGTACGGAGGAGGTGAGTTGTGACTTTATGATCTATACCGACGCCGCTTTCTGGCGGGTGAACGAGTTCAGGTTTCTGGCTGGCAAGCCCTACGATCAGGCATCGTTCGAAGCCGGTATCAAACAAGCGGTGCTATGCGAAAGCATTGCCCGTAGTCTGTACGGCGGTGTGCAGGAAGCCATCGGTCAACGGATAAAGGTCAACTACGTAGAATATACGGTGTGCGGAGTGGTGCGCGACGTGAGTAAGTTTGCCGAATGGACGTATGCCGAGGTATGGTTGCCCTATACCACCAATAGCGAAATCACACAACTCTACATTTCGGAGTGGGGTGAAGGGCATTCCGGTAACTTCTCCTGCCAGATATTGGCTCGTTCCAGTGCCGACTTCCCTGCCATACGGGAAGAGTTGAAGCAATCCATTGCGAAGATGAATGCCAATTCGAAAGAAGCTGAACTGGACATCATGGATCAGCCCGACGATTTTATCCACCAGATGCTTCATGTATTTGCCAATGAATTTCGCTTCTCTGAGATTGTGCTCCGCTACCTTATTATTATATTGGTCGTGCTGATGGTACCTGCTGTCAATCTTTCAGGGATGTCGCAAAGCCGTTTGTATAAACGCGTTGGCGAAATGGGTGTTCGTAAGGCGTTCGGTGCCACCCGGTTCGAACTGATCCGGCAAGTGCTGATAGAAAACTTTATACTCACCCTGATAGGAGGAGTATTTGGATTGGTATTCTCATACCTGTGCATCGGGCTGATGTCCAACTGGCTGCTTGCTACCGACGGTGGAGGAGTGGCTGCTATGCACCCTTCCATGATCAGTCCGTGGATATTCCTGATAGCGTTGCTCTTCTGCCTGGTGCTCAACCTGCTATCGGCAGGTATACCCGCCTGGCGTGTAGCCCGTGCTTCTATTGTTAATTCTTTGAACGAAAATTAGCCATGTTGAAACATTTATTCTCTCTGATATGGAACAACCGCCGGCAGAACTTCTGGCTCATGGCAGGCATGTTTCTCATCTCCATTTGTCTGTGGTATGCGGTGGATTATGGGTATAGCATAGCGGTGAACCAAACCCGCAAACTGGGTTTCGACTGGCATCATGTGTACAGCCTGTCGGTAGGTGCACTTACTCCCGAGAGCGATGAATATACGCCCGACGATCAGCATACCGTACACGGTGGACAGGATGTCATCACCTTCCTGGACCGTATGCAGAATCATCCGGCAGTAGAGTCTGTTTGTTTTACGCGTTACCATAAGCACTATCTCTGGACCAACAGCAGTAACCAATACTATGTAGATACGCTTAAGGCTTCTTCATGGACACGTTATGTGACGCCCGACTATTTCCGGGTGTTCCGGGTAGAGGGTGCCGACGGTACTTCGCCCGACGTGCTGGCCGATAAAAGGACTTACCGGGATATTATCATCACTCGAAATATGGCTGATAAATTGTTTCCCGGTAAAGAAGCTGTCGGACAGGATATTCGTCGTGAGGACGATGAAGCCAGCTACCGCGTGGTTGCCGTCACTGAGAACCAGAAGTACAATGAATATTCGGCCTATTTGAGAGCCGCCTATTTATTCTTCAACATGGACGAAGTCAGTCAAATGAATTGTCAGGAGGCTATGTATTACGGATTCTATATGCGTGTTCGTCCCGAGGCCGATTCTGAAGAGTTTGCCCGTACCTTCCGGAAAGAGATGAGCGCGCAACTCCGCATAGGCAATCTGTACCTGGCCGATATGAAGCCGATGTCTTACTACCGCGACGAGCATTTGAAGTCTTACCGTAACGAACTGTATACCAATCTGTGTGTGGCTTTCTTCTTCCTGCTGAATGCTTTCTTCGCTGTCTTGGGAACCTTCTGGACCCGTACTCAGCAACGTTACAGTGAACTAGGACTGCGCATTGCACTGGGCAGTTCCAAGGTAGGACTGAGTCACATGCTTTGGGGCGAGGGTTTGCTTCTGCTCACACTGGCCTTTATTCCGGCAGCTATCGTGTGTTACAACCTTGGAATATCCGATCTGGTGGCTACCTGGCCGGTAGAGTTTACCGCCGTCCGGTTCTTCATCGGATTAGGTATCACCTACCTGTTGCTGGCTCTGATTACTTTGCTCAGTATCTGGTTCCCGGCCCGCCAAGCCATGAAGGTAGAACCAGCCGAAGCTCTGCATAATGAATAATAAAAAGAAAACATGATAAAGATTTACTTAAAACAAGCTCTGTACCAACTCCAGGAAAACAAACTCCTGAGTTTCATCTCCATTGCCGGTACAGCCATGGCTATAGCCATGATCATGGTAATGGTCATCGTACAACGGGTGGGGGTAAAAAGCTACTCTCCCGAAGAGAACCGCGACCGTACGTTGCATGTGAAGTGGATGACTGTGGCTAATAAAAAAGAAGATGGAACCAGTAACGGCCCGATGGCCTTACGTACTGCCAAAGAGTGTTTCAAAGACCTGACTACCCCCGAAGCGGTGTGTGTCTATTCTCCTATTTTTGGCAATCATCTGGCTACTGTACAAGGTGGCGACCTGATGTCGGTGGATATGCTGCAAACCGATGAGGCATTCTGGACCGTCTTTGAGTTTCCATTCTTAAGTGGCAAACCATACGACCTGGCCGATTGCGAGTCGGGATTAGCCAAAGCAGTCATCACGGTAAGTGTAGCCCGTAAGCTGTTCGGAACTACCGATGTAGTGGGGCGCACCATGAGCATAGACCATTCCGACTATACCGTGTGTGGTGTGGTAAAGGATGTTTCCCAACTGGCTTCCACCGCATACGCACAAGTGTGGGTACCTTACAGCAGTACCAATATCGCAGATGCCGGTTGGGGAGGCGTCATGGGGGCGATGCGGGTAGTGATGCTGGCTCGTTCGGCGGACGACTTTCCTGCCATTCGAGAAGAAGCGGAACGCTTGAGACTGAAGTTCAATGCATCGCTCGATGATAAAGAGATCAGGTATCGTGACCAGCCCGATACACAATTTGTTTACAACCACCGCAAGTGGGCTAATGTAGCTCCCAATGTCAAAGGAATCATTATTCAGTTCATTGTGGTGATTTCCCTGTTGCTGCTCGTACCGGCCATCAACCTGTCGGGCATGACCCTCTCGCGTATGCGGAAGCGGTACCCCGAGCTGGGTGTACGTCGCTCCTTCGGTGCCACCCGAGGCGAATTGCTCAACCAGATCCTGTTGGAAAGTATGGTGCTGACACTCATCGGAGGTTTCGTCGGACTGCTGCTGTCGTTTGGAAGTATCTATGTGCTGAACGATATGCTGTTTGCCAATTCCGAGAATTCTTTCCTCAATGGAGTGAACGCCGTATCGCTATCTACCTTGTTCGATCCTGTACTCTTCCTGGGAGCTTTCCTCTTCTGTCTGCTGCTGAACCTGCTCAGCTCCGGCGTTCCCGCCTGGCGGGCTTCCCGGCAGAATATTGTTAATGCACTAAACTCATAAAGCCATGATTACAAAACATATTATCAAGCAAATATGGAACGAACGTCGTTCCAACAGTTGGATCTGGGCCGAACTGTTGCTCGTTTCCATCGCACTTTGGGTCATCGTGGATTGGGGCTATGTGCAGCTCAGCACTTATCTGCAACCCCGTGGGTTCGACTATGAACATACGTACCAGCTACGTTTCAACAAACTGACGCCTAAAAGTGTCAACTACATTCCTGGCGACCAGAAAACGACTACCGATGGAGACGACTTCCTGGCTATCCTGGAACGGCTGCGCCATAATCCCGACATCGAGTATGTGAGTGTTTCACACAACTCGTCGCCGTACAACGGTTCCAACAGCTCGTGGGGCTTGCGGCACGATAGTACCTATATCAACCGGTTGGCCCGCGTCTGTACGCCCGACTTCTTCAACGTGTTCCGTTATGAGAATGTCGATGGAAGTGGTAGCCAGTCCTTGGCCGATGCTTTGAAGGAGAATGCCCTGGTGGTGTCCTCTAATCTCTGCGAAGAGGAATTTCCTGGAGGGAAAGAACTGCTGGGAGCAGATTTCTACTTTGGTGGAGATACAGTAAATCCTGTTAAGATAGCAGCCATTACTACACCGGTGCGTTATGGCGATTACGAGCCCGATTGGGGCAGACCCTATTTCTCCAAGCTGTTGACGGAGAAAGAGATCTCTGAAACATCGGGATCTGATCTCTCTTATGGCGAGGTATGCCTACGCGTTCGTCCCGAAGCATCGAAAGAGTTTCCTGAGAACCTGCTGAAAGACTCTCCACGTCTATATAATGTAGGCAATATGTATATACAGAACATCCAGTCGTTCGATGACATCCGACGCTCTTTCCAGCTCGATACCGTGAACGAGGTGCAGAAACGTATGTTTGTCCTTCTCTTCCTGATGGTTAATATCTTCCTGGGCATCGTTGGTACTTTCTGGTATCGCACACAGCAACGCCGTTCCGAGTTAGGACTCCGGGTAGCATTGGGCTCTTCGCACCGCGGATTAAGTACCTTGCTCATGGGCGAAGGTGTCCTGCTCCTCGTGTCGGCTTTCCTACCCGCCCTGATAGCCTGTTACAATATCGGTGTGGCCGATCCGATGAATGTGTGGGAGATGAAATGGGGACTGGCACGCTTCATCCCCGGTGCACTCATCACCTTTGTATTGATGTTGCTCATGATTGTGGCAGGTATCTGGTTCCCCGCTCGCCAGGCCATGAAGATAGAACCGGCTGAAGCGTTGCATAATGAGTAAAAATAGCGATTAGTGGTTAGTGATTAGTGAAGCTCTTCATTACTCTGTGGAACTCTGTGTGACTCTGTGGTGAACTAAAACAGAAGCAATATGATAAAGATTTATTTCAAACAAGCCTGGCAACTGATGCGCGAGAGTAAACTGCTCTCCGGCATCGCCATCGTCGGTACGGCACTGGCCATTGCCATGATCATGTGTATCGTGCTCATCTTCCAGGCCCGGACGGGCAACTATGAGCCGGAAGTGTATCGAGACCGTACCTTGTCGGTGGGGCTGACCGTAGCCCGGAATATCAACGACGAAGAGTGGAACAGTGCCAGTAACATCTCGCTGAATACCATTAAGAAGTGCTTTTATCCCATCGAATCGGCCGAGGCGGTGACGGGTTATGTACCCAACCGCACCCAACTGGCTACCACGCCGGGAGGACCCAATGAGGTGAAGTGCAAAGTGACTTATACGGACGACGCTTTCTGGCGGGTGTTTCGCTTTCGCTTCCTCAGCGGACAGCCGTATGGCGCAGAGTATATCTCCGGTGTGAAGACGGTCGTGGTGAGCCGCTCTCTGGCCCGTCGTGTGTTCGACACCGATGATGTGGTGGGACGTACGATGTCGTTCTCCTTTGTAGACTATACCGTGTGTGGTGTGGTGGAGGATGTGTCCGTACTAGCCGAATGGGCGTATGCCGAGGCTTGGGCACCGTACACTACTTACCCGTCCTGGGAAGAATCGCATACAGACGGACTGTTGGGCAGTTTCCGATGCTGTATACTGGCCCCCAGTATCGGCGAAATAGATAAGGTACGCGAAGAGGCTATCCGCCGGGTAGACGACATGAATAAAAACCAACGGGATTTCAAGATCATGTTGTTCGGCGCGCCTAAAACGAAATTGATGGTTCTGGCTACTGGAGGAGATATTTTCGAAGAGCCTAGTGTCACGAAGCTCATCCTTACCTGGGTGGTGGTCATCGTTGTCCTGCTGATGGTTCCTGCCATCAACCTGTCCGGCATCACCCTGTCGCGCATGCGCCGGCGGATGGAGGAGATGGGTGTACGCCGCGCCTTCGGAGCTACCCGGGGCGAATTGATGGGGCAAGTCCTGGCCGAGAACCTGCTGTTGACGCTGATTGGCGGTGTGGTAGGTTGGGTATTCTCCTACGTAGCCGTGATCGGCATGCGCGACTGGTTGCTCAACACCCAGATGGCGGGCTATTACGGGGTGGACATCTCCGTGTCCACCGGTATGGTCATCACCCCCGCCGTGTTTGCCTCCGCCCTGCTCTTCTGCCTGCTGCTGAATCTGCTTAGTGCAGGTATTCCGGCCTGGCGTGTGTCTCGTACCTCCATTGTCAACGCATTAAAATAACACTGCCATGATAAAGCAATTGTTCAAACAAATCTGGGCGCAACGTGCTGTCAATCTTTGGATATGGATGGAACTGCTCATCGTCTTCGTCTGTCTGTCCTATCTGGTGGACTACCTGTATAGCACCGCCCGTACCTATTTCACTCCGTTGGGCTACAACACTGAGCATGTGTATCTGGTCAGCCTGGCTTCGGTATCGCCACAAAGTCCGGCGTATGATGCCGGTCAGACGGATAGCCTGCGTACCGAATACCTGCTCACGGCTCTGGCTCGCATGCGTGCTTATCCCGGAGTGGAAGCCGTGGGCACCAGCTTGGGCGCACACCCTTACAATACCAGTCACTCCATGGGCTCCCGAGCCATCGATACCACCTGGGTACACGGAAATGCGTATTCGGTATCTCCGGAATTCTTCCGCGTGTTTCGCGTTGCCGACGAGCGGGGACAGATAGAACCGCTCATGGAAGGTGGTGCCAGGGGTATTATCGTGTCGGCCGATGTCGCCCGGAGATTTGCTGCAGAGGGGCATGAGGTGAGACCGGGTACAGGAATCAAGAACCACCGGGACACCATCCCTACGCTCACTGTGGGAGCCATCTGCAACGACATCCGTTACGATGATTTTGAGGAGATTTATCCAGCCTTTTACGAATGCCGTACGGATGCCGAGTTGATAAAGGCAGAAGGTATAAGGACCGAGTTCTGTGTCCGTGTACGCCCCGAGGCCGACGATCTCGAGTTTGCTTCCCGCTTCCGGCAGCAGATGAAGACGCAGCTCCGCCTGGGTAATATATTCTTGATGGAGGTAACTCCGTTTGACGACCTCCGCGATAACTATTTCCGGGGCAACGGTAAAATAAACGACGTGAAAACCCGCCTGGCCGGACTCTCGTTCCTGATGCTGAATATCTTGCTGGGTATCATCGGTACGTTCTGGATACGTACACAGCACCGTCGTTCGGAGGTGGGTGTGCGCATTGCCATGGGGGCTACCCGGAACAGCATCCGCTCGTGGCTGATGGGTGAGGGGTTGATACTGCTGCTGTTGGCAGCTGTACCGGCTATCATCATCGACTGGAATATTACATATGCGTTGATCGAAGATTTTATTCGCGATGATCATTTCCTTTGGGGGCGTTTCCTGGCCGGACAGTCTATCACGTTGGTGCTGATGGCGGTGATGATCCTGATTGGGGTTTATATGCCGGCGCGGCAGGCGGTGAAGATCGAACCTGCTGAGGCTTTGCACGAAGAAGGTTAGCTGCGCGGGCTTTTACTTTCTTCTTTGCCTTGGCGCAAAGAAGAAAGTAACAAAGAAAAGCCACGGCTGCATTTTCTCCGCTACTCCGCGTGTGCGAAAAACGATCGGAGCTCCAACTCGTTTCGCTCAGACAATCGCTCCTTTACTCGTTTTTCACACACGCTCCGCTTAACGCTCCGAAAATGAGGCCGACCTTTAGGGCTCGCCACATCGCTTCGCTCGTGTTGTTTTTGTGCCGCCAAGGGTGTGCTTTGCTTCGCTCGCTGAGTGTTACTCTACATAGGCTGATAAATTGTTTTTTATCACCATTCACCATCTTTTTTGATTTATTTGGCTGGTTATGTGGTAGTTGCCGGATGGTGAATGCTTTTTCATTCACCATTTTGTCACCATTTTCTGGGGCATTCACCATTCTGCCGGACATATTGCTGTTTATCGGTGGTTTATGGAATAGAGACGAAATTTGCCGATGGTGATTACCCGTAGCACGTTGTTTCACTGTGAAAAACGAATTGTTTCAGGTAAGGTAACACTCTGTTACGCTGGAGGATACTCACTATTACAAGGAAGCAAACTGTCTGGGACAGGGAAGCAACTCTTCGGTTACAGGGAAGCAGTTCCTCAGTTTCAAGGAAGCTAACACTTTGTTTCATGCCCGGAAACGCTTAGTTTCGTCCTTTGAAACGAAGTGTTTCAAGGAATGAAACGAGATAGGGCTTCGTGTGTCCGTAGGGCATATGGAGCCCGTGTTGTACGTTCCACTTGCTATGGGGATTCCCTTGGTATCTTCCCCTTCTGTGATATGTACCTCGTTTTTCTTTTTTATTTTTTGTTCAGTTTATC
>JAVBUC010000086.1:0-25298 GCA_031555765.1 Bacteroides sp.
GGCATTGTGCTCGTAGCCGTGGGCTTCAGCCCACGGTATAATGCATTCCACACGGATGCGCCACATAGTGGTGCTGTGTTTTGTATATACCTGTGTCATACAGACGGCACCACTACGTGGCGCGTGAATGGGAGGTGCACAGTCCCGTGGGCTGAAGCCCACGGCTACGAACACAATGCCCCTCTGGGGCAAAGCTGCACCTAAAGTAACGAAGAACCGAATAAGTCTAATAACCAAATAGAAAAAGAATGAAACTGTGTAAAGTTCTAGTAATCGGAGCACTGCTTGGCTCCACCTCGTTGAGTGCTCAGACGGTGAGCGATAAACTTCCCTGGTCGGTACGCATGGTGCAGTCCGAAATGATCCGTTGCCCGGAGTCGTGGCAGCTCGATTTCCAACCCACGCTGAAGTGGGACTACTGCCATGGCCTGGAACTCCAGTCCATGCTCGATGTATACGATACCTACGGCGACGATAAGATATTCGACTACGCCTTGGCATACGCTGACACGATGATCCTGGACAACGGAAGCATCAAGACCTACAAACTGGAAGAGTACAACATCGACCGGGTGAATACCGGCAAGTTCCTCTTCCGCATCTACGAGCAGACCAAGGACGATAAGTACCGCAAAGCTCTCGACCTGCTCCGCAGCCAGCTCGATACCCATCCGCGCAATGCCGACGGCGGCTTTTGGCACAAAAAGATTTACCCCAATCAGGTATGGCTGGACGGTGTGTACATGAACACACCCTTCTACGCCGAATACGCTTTCCGCAACAACCGCGTGAACGACTATGCCGATATCGTGAACCAGTTCCTCGTGGCTGCCCGTCACACGTACGATCCGGCTACCGGGCTCTACCGCCACGCCTGCGATGTGAGTCGTCAGCAACGTTGGGCCGATCCCGTGACCGGGCTCTCGGCACATTCCTGGGGGCGGGCGATGGGCTGGTACGCCATGGCTTTCGTCGATGTGCTCGACTATCTGCCGAAGCACGAAGCCGGACGCGACTCCATGCTGGTGATCCTTAACAACATCGCCACGCAACTCAAAAAGATACAAGACCCGAAGACGGGGCTCTGGTACCAAGTGCTTGATCGCAGCGGTGATACGGGCAACTACCTCGAATCCTCGTGCTCGTCCATGTTCGTCTACGCCTTGTTCAAAGCCGTGCGCATGGGGTATATTGACCGGTCCTACCTGGACGTAGCCTTGAAAGGATACAAAGGCTTGCTCGATACCCTGATCGAAGTCGACAAAGACGGTGTGGTGAGCATCACCCAGTGTTGCGCCGTAGCCGGGTTGGGAGGCGAAAAGAACTACCGCTCGGGTACGTACGAGTATTACCTCAGTGAAACCATCCGCGACAACGACCCCAAATCGGTCGGCCCGTTCATCATGGCCAGCCTGGAATACGAACGCTTGCAAAAAGAATGCAACCGATGAGAAGGGCGTATCTTGTTCTGATGTGCTTCTGCCTTTGCTGCAGCACTCTGTTGCAGGCACAGGAGAAAGCCGATACATTGGTCGTAGCGCAGGACGGGACGGGGAAGTTCCGCACCATCGGCGAAGCGGTGGAGAGCATCCGCGCATTCATGGACTACACGGTCACGGTCTATATAAAGAAAGGTATGTACAAGGAAAAACTCATCATCCCTTCGTGGGTGAAGAATGTAGAGATCGTCGGCGAAAGCGCGGAAGAAGTAATCATCACGTACGATGATCACGCCAACATCAACAAGATGGGCACCTTCCGCACCTACACCGTGAAGGTGGAAGGAAGCGACATCACCTTCCGGAACCTGACCATCGAGAACAATGCCCCTCAACTGGGACAGGCCGTTGCCCTGCACACCGAGGGCGACCGCCTCAGGTTCATCAACTGCCGCTTCCTTGGCCATCAGGACACCATCTATACCGGTGCCGAACGTACCCGCCTGTACTTCAAGGATTGTTATATCGAGGGAACGACCGACTTCATCTTCGGCCCTTCTACCGCCCTGTTCGAAGGTTGCACCATCCACAGCAAACGCGATTCGTACATCACCGCCGCTTCCACACCGGCCGATGTAGAGTTCGGCTATGTGTTCCGGGATTGCCGGCTGACGGCTGCACCGGATGTCACGAAAGTCTATTTGGGTCGCCCTTGGCGTCCGTATGCCGCCACCGTCTTTATCCATTGCAACTTCGGCAAGCATATTCTCCCGGCGGGGTGGGACAACTGGCGGAACGAGGCCAACGAAGCCACTGCCCGCTATGCCGAATACGATAACCAAGGCGAAGGTGCCTCTATCACCTGGCGGGTAAAGTGGGCGAAGCAACTCACTGCCCAGGAAGTACAGAAGTTTTCGATAGATACTATATATAATAGGTGTGACGATTGGGGCGGCACAAAATAAGAACTTGTTTTGGATATTTGAAAGAAAACCTTACATTTGCTCATTAGCACGATATTCAATAAAGCATATCACTTATGAAAACACCGCATTCGTTCCTGTTCAGGTTATCCGTACTTCTCCTTTTCGCCATTTCGGCACAGATTCTGCGCGCCGCATCGCTACATTACAACGTAAGCTTCGACTGCGAGAAGCAATACATCAACGTAGAACTCTCGGTCACCGACTTACAATCCGCCGAGACCATGCTCAGGCTCCCCGTCTGGGCTCCCGGCTACTACCTCATCGTGGACTACCCGAAGAATGTAGTGGACTTCGCCGTGAAAGACGCCGCAGGCAACGACATCCGCTGGACCAAGGTCAACAAGAACGGGTGGAACATAGCCAACGGCAAGAACCAGGAAGTGACGGTGACCTACCGCGTCTACGCCAACGCGCAGAGTGTAGCCGAAGCAATGGTGAAGCCCGACAAAGCATTCGTCCCCATCAATGGCGTGCTGATGTACGTAGAAAACGAGAAAGACCATCCGGTAACGGTGACTTTCGACCTGCCCGCTGACTGGAAACACATATCCACCGGATTAGATAAAGTAGAGGGTCGCCCCCATACCTACACGGCCCCCAGCTTCGACGTACTCTATGACTGCCCCGTCTACCTGGGCAACCAGACACTGATACACTTCGACGTAGAAGGTCGCCCGTACGAGCTCGCCCTGGAAACTCCTTACGACATCGAGAACACCACCTTCGTGGAAGACCTGAAGAAGATGATCGCCACAACCACAGGTATGATAGGCCACGTGCCGTACCATCATTATACCTTCATCCTGATGGGAGCCGGTCGCGGTGGACTGGAGCATACCAATTCGCAAGCCTGCTTCACCGACGGCTCGTTCTGGTTCAGCGACCGCAATTATTACCTCAACTTCTTCTCTTTCATCACCCACGAGTTCTTCCACCTGTACAATGTCAAGACCATCCGCCCCATCGAACTCGGTCCGTTCGACTATGACCGCGAAGTGCACACTCCGAGCCTCTGGATATCCGAAGGCTTCACCGTGTATTACGAGCCCCTGCTGATGCGCCGCGCCGGACTGATAACTCAAGCAGAAGCCCTGGCCAAGATGAGCGAATGGCTCGGTATCATAGAGAACAGCGAAGGCCGGAAGCACATGAGCCTGCGCCAAAGCAGCTACGACATCTGGCTCAACTTCTTCAACAGCAATGCCAATACCGACACCCGCATCTCTTATTACAACAAAGGCCCCATTCTCGGACTGCTGATGGACATCGAGATACGTCGCCTGACGAGCAACCAACGCAGTCTGGACGATGTGATGCGGACTTTGTACCGCGACTTCTACCAACAAAAGCAGCGCGGCTTCACCGAAGAAGAGTTCTGGGCAGTGTGCGCCAAGGTGGCCGGAACGCCTCTCACGGAGATGCGCGAATACGTGGACACCACCAAGGAGATAGACTATACCCGCTACTTGGGCTATGCCGGATTGGAAGTCGACCTGACCCCGCTGCCGGAACAAGGCGACGGTACGGTTACGATACGCAGCTGGCAGCTGAAACCGAAAACCGAGTGCACGCCGCAGGAAAGAGCCATCCGCGACTCCATCATTTAAGAAAAATACAATAAGCAGGAAGCACTTACGCAGATAGCTACCTGCAAGTGCTCCGTTACATACCTGCAAGCATGCTGTTTCCTACCTGGAAACTCGTTGTTTCCCCGTATGAAACTGAGTGTTTCCAGGTAGGAAACAAATCGCTTGCAGGTAGCTCCCGTTTACCCACCTCGGGAGAGCAAATCGACTGAATCTTTTGCACTCTTCTCCAACCCCCGCAACTAATCCTCGGGAATGCTTGGCATTCTCGGAAAAATGCTTATTTTCGCAGTTGGCTGTACGCTCACAGTCTGGCTTTAAGCCCCTTATTGTATACCATTGAAAAATAAATATGCGAATGAAAAAGAATCTTATTCTATTACTCTCTCTGCTGGTTCTGGCAGGTTGTAGCGAGAAAACTTACAAGAACAAGTCGCTCTCGGCCGACGAACGTGCCGAACTGTTGCTGGCGCAATTGACACTCGAAGAGAAGGTGTCACTCATGATGGATGCTTCCAAACCCGTGGAGCGTCTGGGTATAAAACCGTACAATTGGTGGAACGAAGCGTTGCACGGAGTGGCACGTGCCGGACGGGCAACGGTCTACCCGCAACCCATCGGTATGGCCGCTGCTTTTGACGATGCCGCCGTGTACAATGTATTCTCTGCCGTGTCCGATGAGGCTCGCGCCAAGAACACGCTGGCTGCTTCGGAAGGAAGCTATGAACGCTACCAGGGACTGACGTTCTGGACGCCCACCATCAACATCTACCGCGACCCGCGTTGGGGACGGGGCATTGAGACTTATGGTGAAGACCCATACCTGACTGCCGTACTCGGCGTCGAAGTAGTCAAAGGTCTGCAAGGCACCAATGACGGCATGTATGACAAGCTCCATGCTTGTGCCAAGCACTTCGCCGTACACTCCGGTCCGGAATGGAACCGTCACTCGTTCGATGCCAAAGACATCAAACCACGCGACCTCTACGAAACCTACCTGCCTGCCTTCGAAGCATTGGTCAAGGAAGGGAAAGTAAAAGAGGTGATGTGTGCGTACAACCGTTTCGAAGGCGATCCCTGCTGCGGTAGCGACAAACTGCTGCTGCACATCCTGCGCGAAGAGTGGGGGTACGAAGGCATCGTGCTGAGCGACTGCGGTGCCATCGACGACTTCTACCGCGAGAACCGTCACGGGACACATCCCGATGCAGCTTCGGCCTCGGCAGCTGCTGTACTGAGCGGCACGGATCTGGAATGCGGATCGAGCTACCGTGCTCTGGTAGAAAGTGCCCAGAAAGGACTGATCAGCGAAAAAGATATCAACGTGGCTGTGAAACGCCTGCTCAAAGCCCGCTTTGAACTCGGCGAGATGGACGAACTGGCCGATGTGTCGTGGTCGAAGATACCGTATTCGGTAGTATGCTCGGCGAAACATGACTCGCTGGCACTGGACATGGCCCGTCGCTCCATGACGTTGCTCGTAAACAAAGATAACGCCCTTCCCCTGAAGCGTGGCGGACTGAAGATAGCCGTGATGGGGCCCAACGCCAACGACTCGGTGATGCAGTGGGGCAATTATAACGGTACGCCCACGCGCACCATTACCATACTGGACGGTATCCGTGCCGCCCTCTCGGCCGATGACCAACTGGTGTACGAACCCGGATGTAGCTGGGTGGAACGCACCCTGATCAAGAGTGTATTCAATCAGTGTAAGTCGAAAGAAGGTGCAGGCTTCTCGGCCCGTTACTGGAACAATAAGGAGCGCGAAGGTGAGCCTGTAGCTACTGCACAACTCACTTCTCCGTTCCGTCTTTGCACGTCGGGTGCTACGGTATTCGCCCCCGGTGTGAACCTGACCGATTTCTCGGCTACCTATAACACCGTATTCACTTCGCAGCAAACGGGCACGGTGGTGTTCGACTTCTACACTTGTGGAGTTACCCGGGTACTGGTAGGCGGTCAGGAAGTGAATAAGACGTACAGCACCCACGGCAGTCGCACACATTTCTACGAGATGCCGGTGGTGAAAGGAAAGTCGTACGATATCCAAATAGAGTTCACCTTCTTCAGCAGCGATGCACAGCTCAACTTCGACCTCGGCTTCAAGGAAACAGTCAACGTCGGTCAGATGGCCGACCGCGTGAAGGATGCCGATGTAGTAGTCTTCGTGGGCGGTATCTCTCCGTCGCTGGAAGGCGAGGAGATGGGCGTCAGCCTCCCGGGCTTCCGCGGTGGCGACCGTACCGACATCGAACTGCCCGCTATTCAGCGCGAACTGATCAAGGCACTGAAAGCCAAAGGCAAGAAGGTGATCCTGGTGAACTGCTCCGGCTCACCCATCGGACTGGAACCGGAAGTGGAGAACTGCGAAGCTATCCTGCAAGCCTGGTATCCGGGTCAGGCAGGTGGTAAAGCCGTTGCCGAAGTATTGTTTGGCGACTACAACCCTGCCGGACGTCTGCCGGTAACGTTCTACCGCAACGTGAACCAGCTTCCCGACTTTGAGAACTACGACATGACCGGTCGCACGTACCGGTATATGACGGAGACTCCGCTCTTCCCGTTCGGCTACGGACTAAGCTACACCACCTTCAAGTATGGTGACGTGAAGTTGAGCAGTAATTCCGTCAAAGCAGGCAGCGCGCTGAAGTTCACCGTTCCGGTAACGAACGCCGGCGCACTCGGTGGCGAAGAAGTGGTACAAGTATACCTCCGCAAGAAAGACGATGCACAAGGACCTATCAAAGCCCTGCGCGCTTTCAAGCGTATATTCATTCCTGCCGGACAGACGGTCAATGTGGAACTGGAACTCACCCCCAAGCAACTGGAATGGTGGGACGAAGCCACGAACACCATGCACGCATATCCCGGAGCTTTCGAAGTGATGGTGGGCGGTAGCTCGCAGAGCGATGCCTTGCAAGTACAGTACTTTGAACAGAAGTAAGTTCTTCTAATAAAAGGGAATCTCCCTTACATCCCCTGATAAGAGGTGTAAGGGAGATTCTTTTATAGGTATATACGTAAACATATAAAGATATTTCGTAATTTTGCAGGCTAATAGAAAGGTTACCATTCGCATGAATATAGTTATTGCCCTGCATATCGCCTGCTCCCAAATGTTTATATTTGGTAGCATTCTGTTGTTTGTCCGTTCGCGGGGCAATCGTTCCCGGCGTATATTAGGCAGTGTCCTGTTGTTTTCCTGGTTCAATGCCATGTGGATGCTTCTTTCGGCCAACCCCGAGCATTTCGCCATCTTGCATCAAATATATCTCCCGTCTAAATTTATCATAGGAGGCAGTCTTGTCCTACTGATGATCTCGTTCTACATCATCGAGCTGGTACGCCCCGGCTGGATAGGGTGGAAGAACGGTCTCTTGATCTCCCTACCGTGGATAGTAGCCACGGGCGGATACTTTGTTGGTGTGCGCACGTCTGGCGAAACAGTTCTTCTCCTTACCGGCGCGTCCGATATGATGGCGCATGTTCACCAGTTCAACGTTTGGTTCCGCTTTGTCTTGCTGCTGATGTTCTTCTTCTACCTGATACTCTCCTTTGGCATGCTGCTTCGGTACCGTACCTTCTATGAGCGTTGGTGTGCCCGTAACCATGCCAACACAGAGCGAATGGACTTGTCATGGGTAGGATACTTCGGATGGGGACTTTTGGTAATCACCGTACTCTACTGCTTCGTTCTGTTCAATGTGTGGCAGTATTCCGCCGTGGTTCATCGCCTGGTGTATATGGTGGTCTTCGGCTACCTGATCTATAAAGGGATGTTTCACGAGAATCCTTATTCCGAAGACTTCTTTAGAGAGACCTTGAACGAAGAACGGGCGGAGGAAGCCAACGATATCCTTCCGTCAGCACCTATCCCCGACGAAACCTTCGAACAGCTTCTACCCGCTTATGTCGAGAAGCTGACATATTGGCTGGATACCGAGAAGCCCTACCTTCGTGCCAACCTGAAACTCGTCGATGCAGCCGAAGTGCTTTACCTGAACCGCACGTATCTTTCCCGCGTGTTCAATGAAGGGATGGGCGGCACTTTCAGTCAGGTGGTGACCAATTACCGGGTGCAACGAGCCCGTCAATTGCTCCTCGAAGAACATCAGTTGACGATTGAAGAGGTGAGCAGTCGCTGCGGTTTCTCGTCTGTCGTCACTTTTCATACTGCTTTTCTGAGACACGAAGGGGTGACGCCTGTGAAATACAGGAAAGAAGGTAAACAAGGCTGTAGGGTGTTGTAGAGCATTTATTCTTACTCCTTTCGGTTTGAATCAGCAAACCTCTCAGATCGTAAATAACACATGGGATACTTCCACAAGGAAAGCCAGTAGATTGTTGGGACTTGGAACGGCCGCATCGCCGTATCACATTCGTCATGCTTCTGACTTGAAGTGCTTCTTTGAGGCGGAAGATGTAGACCTGAATCCGGTTTATTGTGGGAATTCAAGCAATACCGGCACGTACTACAAACTGGAAAATAGTGTTGACATCGGTACGAAAACGGATTGGGCTTTTCTTGACTTTTACGGTCACTTCGATGGTAATAGCCAAGAAATAAGTGGATCTATTAACATCGCTGACGATGACTTTCGATGCGATTTTGGCCTTTTGGGGCGTAATTATGGAAGTATATCTGACCTGGAAGTTGCATTGGCGTTGGATATTTCAGTTGTAAATTCAGATACGTATGTTTATGCCGGTGGAATTTGTGGGAATAACCTAGGTACTATAACCGGATGCACCAATAACGGAGCGGTTACAGTGAATTCCTTGGCTATGGGCGTTTATTCTTATGCTGGTGGAATTTGTGGAAGGAACTACGGCGGTGTTGCCGGATGCACTAACAACGGGGCGATTGCCGTTTCTGTGACCGGTTTGTACTCTCAGGCAGAAACCGGTGGAATATGCGGGAAAAATGGCGGGACTGGAGTGGTTTATGAGTCTACAAATACAAGTGCACAAATAATGGCTACAGCACCAACATGTTATACTGCTTCCATTGTGGGTTATAATAGCGGTAAGGTATACGATTGTTGTGAGGATACCAGTAGCGGCGGGCTCAGTTTATGTGGTGGGCAAGCAGCGTTAGCTTGCCCTGGGGATGATCAAGATCATCCGGCAGATATAGCAAGCTGAAAGTAACAAGTGATTATTAGCCCCGGCCTTGCAGTCGTCAGCACTGTGGGGTCGGGGGCGTGAAGCAGTCTATCACCCTGCTTCCATACAGACACAGCCATGCACTACACCGGGCTCCTTGTAAAGAGCATCTCCTGCTTCGACGATTTTCTGAACGTACAAGGTTTCGCCGCCCCGTGGGCATACGAATGCAAACGATTTGGTGCACATTTCATCTATTTTCCTATCAAAATGTCGGATATTGCCTCTTTATGATAACCGTCATTTCGATGAAATCCGGGCATCTAAGGTTTTTTGGGAATAAGTATGCGTCATAAATATACATATACGTGGTATTCGGAGATGGTTTCCGGGTAAATATGCACGCTTGCTCGTAGGGCAAAGGGGGCGTTGCTCGTAGAGGGAGGGGCCGATGGCCGTAGAGCAAGGGTTCTTTGCCCTACGAGCAACGGGCCGAATGTTCTTAGACCTTCGGGTCCTTGAACCTGTTTAACGTCTGTTTACACCTTGCAGGCGATTTTTCCAGACCAAAACCAATGTGGAAGATTGACGTCGATGAAGAGGAAATATAATCATAATAACTACAAATGCAGATAATGACAACCAAATAATCGGCCATGAAGCACAAGTAAAGATCATATTGAATTCCTCTTACTCGCCAGGAAGGGCTTCCGCCTAAGGAGTCTACATACCTCATCCGAAAGAAACGATTGTAGCCCCCTTTGATTTATCATTCTGTCAAATATATCACTCTGTCAGATCTGTCGTCGGGAAAATAACATTCCTGAAGCTTTTCGTTGCTAATCCCCAATCAAGGGCGTTTCCGTTCCATAAATTATACTTCTGCAGGAATGTTATATTTTCGTCCATAACTGAATATTTTGCACAAATACAGTGTTTTTTCGTTTGTGGACGAAGTTTTTGCTCTTTCTTTCGCTTTTCTAAGGCAAAACAGGTTGGTTATCTTTATCCCGATAATCCTGACAAGTCAATGGTATAGAAAGCAGGAGCCATCTGGGTGTTTTGTATGAACATCGTCATGTACACGGGCGCATAGAATACTTTGCCTTCTACTTTTACATTATCATTGCAAAGTACAATGGCCCGGGGGATGCGATATTCTTCACTGGACATAACATTAGATAGTGCATTGTGTCGCTCATAATCTTTACCCGATTTTACCTCCACCGGTACTACTTCTCCCTGGTATTCAATCAGGAAGTCGAGTTCTCCTTTTTTCTTATTATTGTAATAATACAAGTCGAATCCGTGGGCAAGTAATTCTTGGGCTACCGCATTTTCATAGATAGAGCCAAAGTTGATGGTGGAGTCTCCTGACAGAATACGCAACTGAATACCATTGGCGTATTGACTGGCTAAAAGGCCAATATCGCTTTGGAATAGCTTGAAAAGATTGCGTGAACGCGACAGCAGAAGAGGCACTTTGGGCTCTTCGGCATTGTACACCGGGATAGCAACACCCGCATTCTTAAGCCAAAGGAAACTGTTCTCATAGTTGGCAAACCGAATATTCTCGTTGAGGTTTTTCAGTATGAAACGCTTGTTCTTTGCGTTCAGTTCAGGTGGAATCAGGTTGAATATCTCTTCTATGTACAGTTTGTTAGTGGGGTCGTATTGCGAAATATCCCGTTTGTAAAGTCTGATAATTTCTTGCTGTACCGCCATTACCTCCTGAAGATTGTTGGACGCTATATACTTATTGATAGCAGCAGGCATTCCGCCGATAATGAGATACAGGCGGAAAAGTTCCATTATCTTTCCATGCACAAATGAATCTACCGGAGTGTGATTCTCCCAGGCTGCTTTCAGGGCAGCCAGTACATCCTCTTTTACTCCCAGGCAGGTGATGAATTCTTCCAGATCGAGTGGGTACATGTCCTTTACACCCATGTATCCTACAGGTTCCGAACGTAAGTTTTTAAGTTCTACTCCTAATAACGAACCGCTAAGGATGTATCGGTAACTACCTTCGTCGACCAGAAACTTAATAGCTGTCACAATGTCCGGACATTCCTGCACCTCATCGAAGAATATAAGCGTGTTACTTTCTTTTAAGCATATTGTATACGTGTTAGAGGGTAGAAACCGGGAGAAATTCCCGCTTTTCCAAGGCAAATTTAGTGTTTTATTCCCGCTTTTCCAAGGTGAAATGAGTTAATTTTCACCGCTTTTTCAAGCTGGATACATTTATGATTAAGTAAATACCTGCTTGACGTCCATAGATACTACTATCTTCTCATAAAAAACATTCTAGAGGAACTCTTCCCGCATGGGGCTGAAGCAGTCTATCAGCATCCCGGCCTCCAGACATACGCAACCGTGCACCACATCGGGTTCCTTGTAAAGCGCATCGCCTGCCTCAACGATCTTCGTCACGCCATTGACTGTGAATTCGAACTTACCGCTTACCACGTATGTAGCTTGCGAATGGTAATGCGAGTGCAAAGCACCCACGGCACCGGTTTCGAACTTCACTTTCACCATCATGATCTGTCCGTCGTACCCCATCATCTGGCGTACTACTCCTTCGCCGGCGGGTTCCCACGGCGTCTCTTTCCCGAATATAAAGTTATTGCTTCTTGTTTTCATCTTGTTCGATTGTTGCGTTTAACCTTTCAAATATACGAAGAATCTCCCTCTGCAACTCATTGTTAAGGATATAAGACTGTTAAATAGTAATTGTTTCTTTTGTGGAAAGAAATGTTTTGCTATATTTGTCTTCCGCGGAAAGACAGATGCTGGGTGTATTGTCTCTTCTTAAAAGAAGCAGTAGTTATGAAGAATAAAGAATTGATTAAGCAGCTTATCGTTACTTTCCAGAATTCATTGCCTTTGGCTGTTCTGGGGAGAGAGTGGTCACTTCCTGCTGATAGTGGCAAAATCATTACTGTGCCTGGTGTACGGCGGTGTGGAAAGTCATCACTCTTCCTGTTGCTCATCAATGAGCTATTAGAAAAAGAAGTCAAGAAAGAACAGATACTCTTTCTGAACTTTGACGACGAGCGTCTGTCGTTCAATGCCGACAACCTGGATGAGATATTGCAAGCCTATCGTGAGTTATTCCCTGACATAGCCCTGAAAGATGCTTATCTTTTCTTCGATGAGATACAAATGGCAGACGACTGGCAACCTTTCGTGCGGAGGGTATACGAGCAGGAATGCAAAAATTTGTACATTACAGGCAGCAACTCGCGTATGTTGTCGTCCGAGTTGTCCACCTCGCTACGGGGAAGGACGTTGCAATACGAAGAATTTCCATTGACTTTCAACGAATATTGCCGCTTCAGTGGTATTGATACCAATTACTATGAGGTCGTCAATAAGGCTCGTATTGTGAATGCTTTCAGAGAGTTTCTGCAGACCGGGGCATTCCCGGAAGTGGTGCTTAGTGAGCCCGTCTATAAAGAAAGGATTTTGCAGGAATATTTTTTTGTGATGCTTTATAAGGATCTGGTCGAACGATACGAAATAAAGAATGCCACTCCTGTCCGTTACTTCATCAAACGTGTCATGAGCAATCTGACCAAACCAACTTCCATTCTTAAAATTTATAACGAGCTGAAATCGCAAGGTGTTAGTATAGGAAAGAATACTCTGTATGAGTTGATGGATCAAACGGAGTCCATTTATCTGTTCTTCTCTTTGACTAAGTACGAACCTTCCCTGGTGAAAGAAAGCGGTGGCGAGAAAAAGTATTATTGCATTGATAATGGGATTCGTTCCATTCTGCTGAACCCGCAAATCGAGGATAGAGGAAAACTGTTGGAGAATGTGGCCTACCTGCATCTGAGGCGTCGTCTGTCTCTACAAGAGGGACTTTATTATTATAAAGGAAAGAAAGAATGTGATTTTGTGGTGACCCATCGGCAACAGGTTTCACAACTCATTCAGGTATCGTGGGAGATGCAGGATGTGGAAACTCGCCGCAGGGAGCTGGAAGGATTGCTGGAAGCTGCTGAGGCAACAGGCTGCGCGCAACTTAGTATTATTACGATGGAAGAAGAGGCAGAAATCACGGAACGAGGCTATGCCGTACACGTGATTCCTGCCTGGAAGTGGATGTTAAATGAATCAATGCCATCAATTAGCTAAATAGAGAAATACCATGAAAAGCAAACTCCTATTTCTACTCGTATCGTTCTTCCTGCTGACTGCTTTCCGCGCCGATCAGCCTGTCATCACTATCTTTATGATTGGCGACTCGACCATGGCCAACAAACCCATCGAGGGCGGTAACCCGGAACGGGGATGGGGGCATGTATTGTCCGGTTATTTCGGTGAAGGGGTGCGGGTGGATAACCATGCTGTGAACGGACGCAGCTCGAAGAGTTTCATTGACGAAGGGCGTTGGGACAAAGTAATCTCGCAGGTGCAGAAGGGCGATTATGTCTTTATACAATTCGGGCACAATGACGAGAAGACAGACGAAGCCCGCCACACCGATCCGGGAACGACGTTCGATGCCAATCTGAAACGCTTTGTTGAGGAAACAAAGGCCAAGGGAGGTATTCCGGTGCTGTTCAGTTCCATTGCGCGGCGCAACTTCGTTCGTCCGCAAGATGCTTCGATAGCGAAGGACGAGCGGAAAGAACCCGGTGCTAGTATTCTGCCGGTAGAAGGTGATACACTATATGATACACACGGGGCCTACCTGGACTCTCCACGCAACGTAGCCCGGGAACTGGGTGTAACGTTCATCGACATGAACCGGTTGTCGCGCGACTTGGTGCAAGGTCTCGGTCCGGTGGAATCGAAGAAGCTTTTCGTCTGGGTGCAGCCCAATACCATTGCCGCACTGCCGAAAGGACGTGAAGACAACACACACCTGAATGTGCACGGCGCCCGCGTCATGGGCGGACTGGCGGTAGATGCCATCGAGAAGCAGCTTCCCGCTTTGGCGAAGTTCATCCGTCGCTTCGACTATGTGGTAGCCAAAGATGGCAGCGGCGACTTCTTCACCATTCAGGAAGCCATCAATGCCGTGCCCGATTTTCGCAAGAGCGTGCGGACAACCATCCTGGTGCGCACTGGCGAATACAAAGAAAAACTGATTATCCCCGAAAGCAAAATCAACGTGTCGTTGGTAGGAGAAGAGGGTGCCGTCCTTATATACGACGACTATGCCGCCAAACGGAATGTCTTTGGCGAGGAGAAAGGGACATCGGGCTCATCGACCTGCTACATCTATGCCCCCGACTTCTATGCCGAGAACATCACGTTCAGGAACAGTGCCGGTCCGGTAGGGCAGGCGGTGGCTTGCTTTGTCTCGGCCGACCGGTCGTATTTCAAGAACTGCCGTTTCCTGGGCTTCCAGGATACCTTATATACGTATGGAAAGAACTGTCGCCAGTACTACGACCATTGCTACATAGAAGGAACGGTCGACTTCATCTTCGGTTGGTCCACGGCTGTGTTCAATCAATGCATCATCCATAGCTTGCGCGATGGCTACGTCACCGCTCCCTCCACCGATCAAGGCCGGAAGTACGGATATGTATTCCATAACTGTACGCTGACAGCTGCAGATGGAGTGAATAAAGTCTATCTTTCCCGTCCGTGGCGGGATTACGCCCAGGCAGTTTACATCCGTTGCCAGTTGGGCAAGCACATCGCCCCCGAGGGATGGGATAACTGGAACAAGAAAGATGCTGAGAAGACGGTGTTTTATGCCGAGTACCAAAGTACAGGCGAAGGTGCTAATCTGAAGGCACGTGTACCTTATTCCCATCAGTTGAAGGACTTGAAGGGATATGAGATGGAAACCGTATTGGCTGGTAATGACGGATGGAATCCGGTGAAGAATGGTAATGCCTTGCTTGACATCAAGCGATAGGATTTTCCTATGGCAAAGAAGTGCATGTTCTTCAAACTGACGGGAGAATTCCCCCAAGCCAAGGGGTAGGTAAGCTGCTGCTTCAGTTGCTCGAAGAACGTGGGCATAGACTTCTGCACGCCGTATGTCGCATAGTCAGTTCCTTGCGCATGAACCATGCACAGGAAGCCCGGTAGGAGCATGAGCGAAAAGAATAGCCTTCTACTCATAAACGTTAGAACATGAAGAGTAAGCGGCTTTGTTGCAAATCGGTCATTTGCTTGCGCAGACGGTTGGCATCCAGCGGTTTCGGCGTGTACGCATCGAACCCGCTATTCAGAATCCGCTCTTCGTCCGAAGCATACGCATAAGCCGTGAGAGCGATGATAGGCACGTTGTCCGAGAATTTACGGATCTCTTCTGTTGCTTCGTAGCCGTTCATCTCGGGCATGTTGATATCCATCAATACCATTTCCGGTCTGTGCAGCTCGAACATTTCTACAGCTTCCTTACCATTCCAGGCATGAATCAGGTTGTAATCGTTTCCTAAGATGGATTCCAGCAATCGGAAGTTGCTTGCATTGTCCTCGGCTACGAGTACGGTGAGTTTTTCTTCTTTGGCTTTGTTCACGGTAATCTGTTTGTATTCTTTCACCTGTTTTTCCGTCATATTCACCGGTTGGTAAGGCATGGTAAACCAGAAGGTAGAGCCTTTGCCTTCTTCCGAATCTACACCGATCTCTCCCTTCATGCTCTTGATGATGGTTTCGCAGATAGCCAGTCCGAGGCCGGTGCCCTGTACAAAGGCATTCAGTTTTACAAACCGGCCGAATACCTGCCCCAATGCATCTTTGGGAATGCCGCAACCGGTATCGGTTACAAAGAAACGCAGGTAATTATTGCTTTCCAGCGTATAGCCGAAGCGGACGCTTCCCTGTTCGGTGAATTTGAGCGAATTGGTAAGCAGGTTGATAAGTACTTGCATCAACCGGTTCTTCTCCGTATGGATAAAGCAGTCGTCCATTCCTTGCTCGAAGAGGATTTCCAGTTGCTCGGCTCCATCTCTCAGACGGGTGGAGGCTTCAATCTCTCGCATGAAGGTATTCAGGTCGATGTTGGAATAAGCAAATTCCAGCGTGCCCGCTTCGATTTTGGATAGATCGAGAATATCGTTGATGAGCTGCAGCAACAGTGTGTTGTTGGTTTCGATGATACTGACGTACTCTTGCTTGTCTTTCTCCTCTTTGGCGGAGGCCAGAATACCCGAGAACCCGATGATGGCATTGAGCGGCGTGCGTATTTCGTGGCTCATATTAGCCAGGAAGGCCGATTTGAGGCGGCTCGATTCTTCGGCCTGGTCCTTGGCGGATATCAGCTCGTTCTCCATGCGTTTCCGTTCGGTGATGACGAGTGAGGAGCCGATAAGCGTCAGCGGTTGCCCCTGCTCATCGCGTTGGTCTACGGTGGCTTGTGCCTCTACCCATTCGAAACAGCGTTGTCCCTCTTTATTAGTCAGTACACGATACTCTTCCTTGATCTTATCCATCTTACCCATGATCAGATCAAGGTAGGATTGGCGAACCCGTTCGCGGTCGTCCTTATAGATCTTGGAGAAATATTCTTTGTCCGGTACCGACAGCTGCTCTTCGGCATTGGGGACAGAGTCGGTCAGCTCGAGCGGACGGTTCACATCACAGAGTATGGTGCGGTTTAAAAGGTCCCACTTCCAAGGCACGAGATTGGCTACATCGAGAGCCATCGTCAGCTTATGGTTCACCGTACGGAGTAACTGCTGGGCTTGTGCCAGCTCGCTATTGTCCACGCAGAACATGTCTACTATGTCCTCTGTTTCCGACGGGACGTAAATCATCGTAAAGGTACTTTGTGTTTCTTTATGGAAGTACTGGGACGATATTTTCTTTTGCTTTTTGCACACCGTATCCAAATGCCAGATATACTCTTGGCGGCGCAGCGGGTCTAACCGCCAGGTAAAGTCCGTGACATTTACTTCTTCCTTCGGGAGGATGAGTTGCCTGAATGCGGGGTTTAGCCGGAGATACTGGTAGTCGCATACATCTCCCTGCTCATTCTTTATCACCCGGGAGCGGATGTAGCCAATGGGCATATTCGCAAACAGATGGTCGAGCTTACGCATGGTTTCCAGTTCTTTAGCCTGGCTTTTTTGCAGCTTCTGGGTGGAGTACATGCGGTAATACAGCAACAGGAACAGGCAGATGGTAATAAACAGGATGCCACCGATGTGGTACTTGTATGTTTCAAAGAAGCTTTCCGGTTTCTCGTAGAAGAAGGTTCCCGGCGCGCATTGATCTTTGGCGAATCCCACCCGGGTGAATTCCTTGAAGTTAAAAACGGGAGAAGGTGGTATTTGTATATGGGGCAGGAAGCGCGCTTCTTTGCCCGACAGCAGTTGGATGGCGGTTTGCGTAACGACCGATGTGATGCTATCTAATCTGGGGAAGTACCCTCCGGTCAGTTCACGGCTACTGACTCCGATATCTGACAGGCAAAAGATGGGATAGGCGGTATGGCGGGCCAGTACCCGATAGCCTCGCGTGTGAATGCTGCCATATCCTAATTGCGAGTCGCTTACGAACCAGGAACTAAACAAAATGCCTGTTTCCTGATCGAAACGATTGAAGTGGGCGATAAGACTTTCGGTTGATATTTCGGTTGATGTATAGTAGTCCACTTTCAGATCCGGATATTGTACCCGTACGATTTCGGCCAGTTCTTGCCGGTTTTGAGCATTAATCCAGCGACCATCGGAAACGAACGCCAGCCGCTTCATATCCGGTAGTAACTTCTTCATCTGGGCGATGGTTTCTTTGATGTAATAACGTGTGGGAACTACAGCTACATTTTTACCCTTTAAAGCCTCTTCCAGTGGTATTTGCTGTGCAGGTAGGATGGCTTTTTTTTTAAGGTATGCCTCCTTAGGACCCATAAAGCTTTTCTCAGCGCACAGGATAACGGGAACCTCTTTCCAGTGTTTTTCGATGTCTTCGTGGAGCAATGCCCATGCACTATTTCCTTCGAGGATGATGATCTTGGGCGGGCGTTTTTCGTATGATTGAAATATGTTTGTTTTCAGCTCGTCCAGTGCTTGCTCATCATTGACAAGCAGCATGCTCATGTTTTCGTTGGCAACAGGGTATTTCTTGTACTCATCGGGAAGATTGTGGAGAAGACCGGTGACTATTTTGTCGTTCATCGGCTCCATCTCAATGTAGCTGTTAATGACAAGTATACAACTGTCGCTCCTCTCGGCGTGGAGTGATGCGAGAGGTAACATAAATAGCAATAGCAATTGCAAAAAGCGCCCTTTTTGTGTGTGTCGTTTCATTAAAAAGTGAGTGTTCATTGTTGATTTTACGATTTGTGGCAAAGATATACGTTTCTTTTCATTCTGTTAGAGAATATTGTATTATTTAACTAAAATGTGGTATAAAACGTTCCTGATGTCCGGTAAAGTATCGGTTGGTGTACAAATAGTAAAATATGTCCAACAGGAAACAGAATCCAGTTAAATTCGTATCTTTGTGACAAAGAATTTATACAAGCATGAAACGAATCTTACATTTAATCCTGTTTTCGATGCTTTTCCAGGTGGTGAGTGCGCAGAAGAACTGCTCGTTTACCCACTATTCCACGGAAGACGGCTTATCGCAAACGACAGTGATGAGCATGTTGCAGGATCATAAAGGCAATCTGTGGTTTGCTACCTGGGACGGAATCAACCGGTTCAACGGTTATTCGTTTATGGTGTATAAAGCACGGCAAGGAAGCTACATCAGTCTGACAAACAACCGGGTGGACCGTTTCTATGAAGACATTAACGGTTGCCTGTGGATGCAGACCTATGACAATCGCGCCCACCGTTTCGATCCCCGGGTGGAAACATTTGAACAGGTTCCAGCTGCCGGCGAAGAAGGAAGTAACTTCAATGTCCGGGATATCAGCGTACTTGCCAATGGAGTGGTATGGCTGCTCACCGATAATGACGGTGCTATCCGCGCCACTACCTTGCCCAAAACCAAGCAGGTGAGCACCAGTATCTACTCGGTGAAGTCGGGACTTCTCCCGGCCACGTATGTCTACAAAGTACATCTGGATGCCAACGGCAATGAGTGGATACTTACCGATAACGGCTTGGGCATGATTCGTCCCGGTGAGCGGACTCCTGTGACCTACTTCGTGGAAACCAAAGAACAAACAGCCGACCACCAGGCTTTCTATGCCGTACAGGAGCAGGAAGATGAGATCTGCTTCGGCTCCGATAAAGGACGGGTGTGGCGTTACAACAAGAAGAGCGGACAGTTCCACCTGCTCGAACTTCCCACGCAGGCTTTCATTGCTTCGATCAACAGCGTGTCGCCCGATAAGGTGGTAATCTCCACATCGACCGACGGGTTCTTTGTGTACAACCTGAAGACCGAAGAGAAAACCCATTACTCTCATACCCTTTGCAAGGATTTGCCTTCCAAACCCATACTCTCCGCCTATGTAGACCGTACGTCGGAAGTCTGGTTCGAGCAGGAAGAACCAGGTGTGGTGGCACATTTCAATCCCCATACCGGCGTACTGAAGAAAGAACAGATCCGGGTAGAACCTACTTCTACCGACCGCTCGCGTCCGGCTTTCCATATCCACGAGGATGTGAATGGCTACCTGTGGGTGCATCCTTATGGCGGCGGCTTTTCTTATTTCGACCGGAAAGCTAACAGCCTGGTGCCCTTCTATGACGAGCTGGGTAGTACCGATTGGCGATTCTCCAACAAGATACACTCCGCTTTCTCTGATAAGCAAGGGAACCTTTGGATTTCCTCGCACTCGAAAGGACTGGAGAAGGTGACCTTCCGCGCTTCGCAGTTCGACTTACTGACCCCCATCCCCGATATGCCCGAAACACTGGGCAACGAGGTACGTGCATTGTGTGAGGACTGGGATCAGAACCTGTGGGTGGGTTTGAAAGACGGCAAGCTCCGGGTGTACGACCGCCACCGCCAATACAAAGGTTACCTCACTGCTGCCGGTACCATTGCCCAGAGCGGTACGCCGATGCAGGGCACCGTGTACTACATCCTCCAAGACTCGAAAGGTGTAATGTGGCTGGCTACCAAGGGCGACGGACTGGTACGTGCCGAGCGAACCTCGCCTACATCGACAACTTATAATCTAACCCGCTACAAGTATGATGAGAACGAGATTTACAGCCTGAGCAATGACAACGTGTACTGTGTGTACGAAGACCACAACGGACGCATCTGGGTGGTTACCTTTGCCAACGGTATCAACTACCTGTCGAGCGACAAGAACGGGCGGCCCGCTTTTATCAACCACCGGAACCATCTCAAGGGATATCCCATCAGCCTGTGCAACCGCGCCCGGTTCATCACCTCGGACAATAAAGGGTTGCTGTGGGTAGGTACCACGGTGGGTGCGGTGGCATTCAGTGAGAACTTCGAGAATCCCGAAGAGATTGTCTTCCATCACTTCACCCGTGTTCCCAACGACCCGAAGAGCCTGAGCAACAACGATGTACACTGGATTACTGCCACGCAGTCCAATGAACTTTACCTGGGTACTTTCGGCGGTGGACTCAATAAACTGGTGTCCATCAATGGCGAAGGACACGGTGAGTTTAAGTCGTATTCCGTGCTCGATGGGCTTTCCTCCGATGTGGTGCTATCCATCCGCGAAGATCATAAACACAATCTTTGGCTTTCTACTGAGAACGGTATCAGCAAGTTCGTGCCTTTGACGGAAACTTTTGAGAACTACAAAGACCGGAGCATCGGCTTCCGGGTACGCTTCAGCGAAGCAGCATCGGCCATGATGTCCGATGGCGAGCTGGTGTTTGGTGCCAGCAGCGGTTCGTTGTTCTTCAGTCCCGACTCCGTGCGTAAGAGCAGCTACGTTCCGTCCATCGTCTTCTCCAACCTGGTCATTGCCAATAACAATGTAGAGCCGGGACCGGAGTCCATCCTGAAACTGGGCCTGGACGACACGCAGGAGCTGGAACTCTCGCACAGGGAGAATATCTTTACCATCCAGTATGCCGCGCTCGACTTTACCAACCCGGCCAACCTGCAGTATGCCTACATGCTCGAAGGGTTCGACAACCAATGGAACTACGTGGACAAACTGCGCAGTGCCACCTTCACCAACCTGCCCAAAGGCAGTTACCAGTTCAAGGTGCGCTCCACCAACAGCGACGGAGTATGGGTGGACAATACCCGCACGCTGCACATCGTAGTGCTTCCGTCGTTCTGGGAAACGCCGCTGGCTTATTTCCTCTACATCCTGTTTATCGTGCTGATCATCCTGGTGGCGGTGTACATCCTGTTCACCATTTACCGGTTGAAACACGAAGTATCCATCGAGCAGCAAGTGTCCGATATCAAGTTGCGCTTCTTTACCAATATCTCGCACGAGCTCCGTACCCCGCTAACCCTGATAGCCGGTCCGGTGGAGCATATCCTGAAGAACTCGCAACTCCCCGAGGATGCCCGCGAGCAACTTGTGGTGGTAGAACGCAATACCAACCGCATGTTGCGGTTAGTGAACCAGATACTCGACTTCCGCAAGATACAGAACAAGAAGATGAAGATGCAGGTGCAACGGCTCGACGTCGTGGCATTCGTACGCAAGATCATGGCCAATTTCGAGTCACTGGCGCAGGAACACCACATCGACTTCCTGCTCGAAACGGAGAAGGATGCACTCTTCCTCTGGGTAGATGCCGACAAGTTCGAGAAAATCGTGTTCAACCTGCTCTCCAATGCTTTCAAGTACACAGCCAACGGTAAAATGATCGCCGTCTACATTCGTGAGGACGAGCACAGCATATCGGTGGGCGTCAAGGACCAGGGTATCGGCATTGCCGAGAACCGGAAGAAGTCGCTCTTCGTACGCTTCGAGAACCTGGTGGACAAGAACCTCTTCAACCAGGGCAGTACCGGCATCGGGCTTTCGCTGGTGAAGGAGCTGGTGGAGATGCACGGTGCTACCATCTCGGTGGACAGTAAGCTGGGCGAAGGCAGTTGCTTCCAGGTGGACTTCCCAAAGGGCAAGGAACATTACGACAAGACGGTGGAATTCATGGTCGAAGACTCCACATCGGTGGGCGATACGGCGATGGATCGTCCGGTGGTGGTGCGGCAAGTGGCCGATATTGCTACAACCGAGGCCGACCTGTCTGTGGAGGACGAAGAGATGCCCCAACAGGAAGTCATGCTATTGGTGGAGGACAACCAGGAACTCCGTTTCTTCCTGCGCAGTATCTTCTCGTCGACCTACCGGTTGGTCGAAGCCTCCGACGGTGCCGAAGGATTGCAGAAAGCACTCTCGTTCCTGCCCGACATCATCATCAGCGATGTGATGATGCCCGAGAAGGACGGTATCGAGATGACCCGGGAACTCCGTGCGGAGATGACCACCAGCCACATTCCCATCGTGCTGCTTACCGCCAAGACCTCCATCGAAAGCCGCATCGAGGGGCTGGAGTATGGGGCGGACGATTATATCACCAAGCCGTTCAGTGCTTCCTACCTGAAAGCGCGGGTGGAGAACCTGCTGGCACAACGCCGGCAGTTGCGCGACTTCTACCGCGACCACCTGATGAGTATGGCGGGCACCGGCACAATATCCGTTGCGGAAGAAAGCGCAGCGGCCGAAGCGCAGGCCAACGAGGCACCGCAGCCCATGGAGATGTCGCCCATCGACCGCCGGTTCATGGACAAGCTGATGGAACTGATGGAGAAGAACATCGACAACGGTGAGCTTGTGGTTGATGCGCTGGTGCGCGAGTTGGCTGTGAGCCGCTCGGTATTCTTCAAAAAACTGAAAACACTGACCGGTTTGGCACCCATCGAGTTCATCAAGGAAGTGCGCATCAACCGGGCAGCCCAGCTGATAGAAACCGGGGAGTTCAACATGACGCAGATCTCCTACATGGTGGGTATCAACGACCCACGTTACTTTAGCAAGTGCTTCAAGGCCAAGTACGGCATGACGCCCACCGAATACCGCGACAAATTGTCTAAACGATAGATATCGGTGCTCCATGAATTCGAGTTTTTATAAGGCCTTTATTATCCAGTTTGTTAAAAAACGGCCAATTTGTCATAGATATTGAAAAAAAGAGCTTGCAATATTTGATGGTATACTTGTCTTGTTATATCTTTGCGCCTTGAATTTCTATGAAGAAAATTGATTAAATAAATATGGATATGAGGAAATTAGTTGGTTTGTTATTTTTTGCCTTTTGTCTGTTCTCTTGCGTAAACGATAAGGATATGTTTGTAGACCACGGTGGCGCAACGTATGCCGATTCGTTCAGCAATGTTAAAACAGTAAAAGTAGACATTAGTTCTCCGTATAACACGGCGTACTATTCAGTATTCTACGAATACCCCTACGAAGATGGTGCTTTGGTGAAAACGCCTGTGCTTACCGGTGTGACCCCGATTAATACGACATTGGATGTACCCAATGACGTAAAGACACTTTATGTTGTGGGCGACGGGACACTCCGTACTTTCAATGTAGGCGACGTGGAGATTTCCACCACCCGTAGTATTGTTTCTACCAATGCCATCGATGCCAAAGTGATGGAGTACATCAATGGTAGTTGTTTTCCGGAAGCTTCTTACAATGTGCGGAAGGCCGACTTGTTTAAGTGTACCGATCTGGTGATTCAAAATTCTGCCGAAACAGGTGAATTCGATAAAGCAGAAGTATGGCTTACGTATCTCAACGACGGTGGATTCCACATAGGCGGAGGTTACGGATGCCTGTGGTTCTATACCTATCCGGCCGATAAACTGAAAGAAGGAATGACCATCGATGACGTGACCTTCTATGGAATGAACCCGACCACTCAGGAAATTGTGAAGGTGGGGTACAAGACCGAAATTGAGAAAAGGAAAAACTTCTTGTTCTATTCTAAAGATGAACAGGTGGGTAGTGTTTCCAACTTTAAGAAAATAAAGATCGGAGAGTTCGAGAAAGGTATGAATATTGGCTTCGTTTTTTACGGAACAGGTTTCGTTCGCTTCTCTACCCCCTACCTGAATACGACGATCGATAACAAAACGCTCAAGTATGGTGCTCCGGATGGGAATTACACTGTCAACGGAAAAGTATCCAATGGTTTTATGCGTCACATCAAAATCGAGGATTCTAAAGGCAGTATGTTCGAAGGGAATGTCCTGGGAATGGAGAACCGGGCTCCGGGTGAATCTGCTTATGATGGCGACTAGAACGACATACTGTGTCTGCTTGAGACCAACCCCAACTATCTGCAACCTGCAGAAGAGGTTACCCGTCCTGACATACTGCCCACCAAAGTTACAGAGGGATACTACCTGTTCGAGGATAACTACCCTTACAAGGGTGACTACGACTTCAATGACGTGGTTATAAAGTATAAGATCACCGACTATTACACCACTTCCAACAAACAGAAAGACGTCTATGTAGAGCTGGTTGCCAAAGGAGCAGGGTTTACCAATAGCTTCGGTTTCTACGATAAGGGCACCAAGAAATATGTTACCCTTATCGATAACATAAACGGTTATGCCAACGTGGATAACACTGTTGCCCACTCCAGTTTGGATAAATCGGTGATGGTTACATTCTATGGCGAGATCGAGCCGTTCCTTCATAATGGAACTCATCACGTGATGGGAACTACTATAAACACCAACACCTACCCTTGGATGCTCGATATGCCTCTTACGGGAGGGTTTAAGTGGTGTGCTGAGACTCACAGCATCGAGACAGTCTATCCTAAGTATATGGATTGGCGCGCAGGCAAAGTTGCCGACGGTGTGTGGTATACTCAGTACGATTCGGAGTTGGTCTATAAAAACGCAGGTAAGTAACTCTCTTTACTATGCGTAGAGGGCTGCTGTTAATCTTGTTCGCGGTTGCGGCACTCGCCGTATCGGGGGATACGCGTTCAGGACAGATTATGGCGCGCATGGCGTCCGTAATTAAGGGACATGGTCAATATGAGGTGAAATTCACCTTTAAAGCCGACCCTTCTGCTGATCCCCTTCAAGGACGCTATGTAGTTAGCGGCGATAAGTATTATTTGTTGGTTGCCGGCACAGAAGTTTTCTGCGATGGCAAGGCCAAGTATGAGATCAATACGCAGTACAAAGAGGTTACGGTGGATAGGGTCGACCCGACGGACAGAAGGGTGTTGACCAATCCTGCTAAGGTAGTCGATTTTCCTGAGCAGGAGTTTTGCCATAATCATACAGGTTAGGCTACGGTC
>JAVBUC010000031.1:0-63471 GCA_031555765.1 Bacteroides sp.
TTAACCCACATTGCACTTATAGCTTCTCCTACCCTGTTTACAAACATTAAAAGCGTCTATTTTGGGCCTGTTTTCCCTAAAAAGATGTTATAATTTGCCCTGCTTTTCTCTTCAAAATCGAATTATCCCTCCTGTAGTGCACCCAGCTGTTTGCTTATGTTTAGTAAAGTAGCGACCTTTGGCCCATCATGCACATAGCCACCGTATACAAGACCGATTCGTCAGGTGTTAAGCGTAATTACTACCGCCTGTGTGAAAGCTACCGCACCAGTTGTGGCGAGCCTCGTAAACGTATGCTGTGTGCCTTGGGTTATTTGGAGGAACTCCCTGAGCTCAAAGACCGCATGTTGCTTCTGAACTGCATTGAAGAGTTGGCTTATCGTGCCCAACGTCCTATGTCGGGCAACGAAACCATCGACCGCTTAACCTATCATTATTACGACCGGATTGTATCCAATGGAAAACTATCCGAGGTGCAAGGTCTTATGGAGGAGTACCGTCGAGAGTTAGAGCGTAAAGGTCTTGAAAAAGTAAACCTTTCCACCCTAAAGAACATCGATCCCCGCGAAATCGGTGCTGAACATGTTTGCCTGTCCACCTTACAACGCTTGGGAGTTGGTGAGTTCTTGCAGCAGCAAGGTTGGAGCGTAGAAGATGCCCACTTTGCCCTGATGCAAATCGCTTCACGCGCCATTTATCCTGTATCTGAATTAAAGACGGTTTCCTATCTGAAGGAAAACTCCGGTTTGTGCGAGCTCATGGGGATAGACCCCGCCAAAGTCAACCACCAGCGTCTTTACAAATCAGCCAGACGCTTGTATGAACAGCATGAAAGGTTGGAAGACTTTCTCCATGAACGTGTATGTTCCCTGTTCGACATCCGGGATGAAATTCTATTGTTTGACCTGACCAATACCTACTTCGAGGGCCGGATGCAAGGGAGTAAACTCGCTCGTTTTGGCCGTAGCAAGGAGAAACGCTCCGACTGCCGCATCGTAGTTTTGGCCGCCGTGGTGAATGCACAAGGGTTATTGGTTCGTACCCGTATCTTCGAAGGCAACCGCGCGGACAGTTCCACCCTGAAGGAAATCATAGAATCCCTCACGGGTGAACAAATACGGCGCGGGAAGAACAAGGAAGATATTACCATCGTCATGGATGCGGGCATCTCCACCCGTGAAAATCTGGAATACTTGAAAGAAAACAAGTATCGCTACATTACGGTGGCCCGTAGTGCCGGCCTGAAATACAACAGTGCCGGTCAGGGTATCCGCCAGGTGACGGACAACAAAAAGCAGATCATCCGTTTGGAAAAAGTCACTGTTCAGGATTGCCCGGATACCTGTCTGTTGGTAGACAGTCAGGCAAAGACGCTTAAAGAGAAGGGTATGTACGAACGTTCCTGCCAATATTTTGAAGAGGGGCTTGCCTCCATACTTACCGGTATACAGAAAAAGGGAGGAACCAAGAAGCTGGATAAAGTATGCGAACGACTGGGCCGGTTGAAATCCGAATGCCCTGCTGTTTGGAAAGACTACCAGATTGGTTATGAACATAACGAAAGAAATATTGTGACTCATTTTCAATGGGAGAGAAAAGAATCCCAAAGTATATGCAGTGAGAGCAAACATGGGAAATATGTATTGAGAACCAACATAGACGAAACCGACGAGGTCAACATTTGGTTCTTCTACAACATAATCAGAGTAGTGGAAGCCACTTTTAGATGTTTGAAATCAGACCTGGACATCCGTCCGGTCTATCACAAGGGAGATGACGGCACCAAAGCCCACCTGAATCTAGCCGTTTTGGCTTACTGGGTTGTTTCTACAGTAAACTATCAGCTATCAAATGCCGGCATACACCAGTTGTGGACGGAAACCGTCCGCGTGCTACAAACCCAAAAGGTAATAAGCAATCAGCTAGTTCGCGAAGATGGGGCAGTAGTAGAGATAAGACAATCGACAGAGCCCAATGAACTGGTGAAGGAACTATATGAGGCATTGAAACTGAAAGAAAATCCAATCAAAAGACGAAAATTTGTAGTGCACCCAGCTCACCCTCCCAATAAAGAAATCAATCTCCTACGGCCAAGAGAAGAGGGGTGAGAGTGCAATGTGGGTTAAGATCGATAGGAGAATCGTCTTCTTTATTACAAGAAACTAACGCCGTTGCTAAGAAGCAGGCTACAATCGCATAAAATGCACTAAAGTTCAATTTCTGTATCATAACACCTTGATTTATAAGGTTAATAATTAGGGCTGGTTATAAAGTAAACAAGCAAACATTTGTTGATGTTCAGCTTTGCTATAACAATTGTTTAGTTATGTTTAGAAAAGGCTGTGCCAAAAGTCCGTTTTGGGGACTCTCGACACAGCCTCTGCATGTGTATAGTAAATAACCTGGTAGTTATTTATGTAAGACCATCGTTACTTATTATTTACCCAAGTCTTTTTGGTATAAATATAGAAACCATCTCCGTAAGCAGCCTTGACGTTCGGGTTACCCAAAACAGCACTGTTACCGTAAGGTAAACTTTCCGGATAGCGATTAAGACCACTTTGCGTGTTGAACGGATTGGTCAGCGTGATGTAGCTTTCACCCATGGCTCTTACACGACGGAGGTCGTTGTAAGCTTCAATTTGTTCGTCTACTGACTGAGCGATGTATTTCTGTTCGAAAAGTTTCTGAAGAGTCGGAGTTCCCAAAGACTCTGCAAATTCTGCACCATCTACTTCCTCATCAAGCCAACCTGCTATCTCATTAATAGAAGTTGCAACAGCTGTTTGGAAGGCATTAGCAGCATCCTTGCCTGAACGCAATTGAGCCTCAGCCAAAATGAAATAAAGTTCTTGCTTACTGAACAGGTGGATAGGCTGTGAACCTAAGTCAAACCAAGCAGGGAATGCCAAGCTACCATCCGCCACTTTTGCGATTTCCTCATCGCCAGGCGTATAAGCTTCACCCGAGCCATATGTGTAGAAATCTGCACGAGGGTCGTCGGTGGCTTCCATCAAATCCAATACAGTCTGTGAAGAAGCAGTATAACTACGGCTCCAAATAAATGCACTCCAAGGATTATCACAAGTTACCCCGTTAAATTCTGAGATAGTGAACCCTTTGAAGCCCAACTCTACAGCTTTTGTAGCGTTTGTTTCTACCTGAGATAACAGAGAGGGCTCAACAGCCAGTTGGTGCAGTTGATAGCGTGCTTTCAAGGCATAGGCTGTAGCTAGCCACTGATTGACATCACCACCAAAAGCGAGATCCTGATTCTTGGTAGATTTCAAAGCTTTACCTTTATCCAGGTTAGCGATAGCTTTATCCAATGTAGCCAGGATACCAGTATATACATCTTTCTGCGCATCCAGTTTCGGCTGAAGATTACCTTGTCCTTGCAGAGCTTCGCTGTAAGGGATATCACCATGTACAGAAGTCAACACACCGAAGTTGAGTGCTTCCAATACCTGAGCCATACCCAGCAGGTCATACTGACCCACATTACCGGGAACTTCATTCTCTACCTTAGCGATGATTTGGCGAATGTTCATCAAGTTAGTATAGGTAGAGTTCCATACATTATTAAATGTAGTAGAAGCTGCCCATTCGTTTGAGTTACGCAACTCTGCATTCATCAGCTGGTTATTACCTACACCGATTTCCTGCTCGTTAAGTGATGACAGATAGAACGCATAATCTCCTGAAACAGTGCTGAAACCTGTAGACATGATTGCTTCGCTCAGTTGGAGGTATGCAGGAACCGCATCCGGAGAGGGATGTTGGTTGTCCTTGTTAATATCGTCGAGGGTATCCTCTGAACAAGCTGTGAGTCCAAGGAAGGCAATCGACAATGCCATTATAATATATTTTCTCATATTAAAATCTTTTTGTATGTTACTTATTAGAATGTAATAGTGAGTCCACCACCAAAACTGGAGGTATTAGGAACAGAGAAACGTTCAAAGTAACCACTCATGTTGTTGTTTCCTTGTGAAGACTCCGGATCGAAGTTCGGCAACTTAGCCCAAACCAATACGTTACGGGCGAAACCATAGATCGAGATATCAAAGATACCCATTTTCGGCAACTGATAATTCAAAGTCAAATCGCGCAGTTTAATGAAACTGGTATCGTAAATTCCAGCTTCAGTAACATTGTTATACGCCATATAGTAAGACTGGTTGCTCACCTCAACGGCATTGGGTTTACCGGTTGCTTCGTCGATTCCTTCCGCTACCATGGTTCCTTCGTGGTAAGGCAGAGATTCTTTCGTTACACCGAAGTAGTTCATTGTATAATTGGTACCGTGGTACATCTTTCCACCTTGCTGCCAGCTCCAGGTAGTTGACAATGACAGGCGTTTGTAGCGACCACCGAAAGTAATACCGGTAGTGAAGTCGGGCGAACAGTTACCCAAATTCTGGCTGTCACCAGTGGCCTGGGGCAGACCGTTCAGCAGCAACATATTTCCAGCTTCGTCACGCTTGAATCCATTACCATAGATATTAGGATAGGTAGCTCCGGCTTGTGCACGAACCTGTGGTTCAACAAAACCTCCCAACATAATCGATTCAACACCCGGTGCCAGTTCAATTACCTTATTCTTCATGGTCGTGAAGTTGATACCCAGGTTCAAATCATAATCTTTCGCTTGCAGAATGGCCGCATTCAAAGAGATTTCATGTGCTTTCGTTTGCATCTTACCGGCATTGGTAAACATGTACTGGTAACCGGTCGATCCGTCTACAGGCACTGAGAAGATTTGATCCTTTACAGTTTGCAAACTGTAAGTATACTCCAGTTTAATGCGGCTGTTGAAAAAGTGCAAATCAACACCTGCTTCATAATTCACTGTATTCTGAGGTTTCAGATTCTGATCGTATACTACGTAATAAGGTACATATGTAGAAACGCCGCTTGGCAACGGATAAGAAACCGGTGTATACATATAGAAACCACCACCGTAGCCCGGTGTATAGTAAAAGTTATTGTAGTAGCTACCAGCCTGTCCTACCTGGGCAAATGATCCGCGAAGCTTACCATAGTTCAATACTTTGCTGCCTTGGAGTGCAGCCAGCTTGGTGAACTCCCAACCCAATGATACAGAAGGATAGAAGAAGCTACGGCTTCCGCGCGGCATGCTCGACACATAGTCATTACGTCCGGTTACGGTCAGGTAAACCTGATCTTCCCATGATAAAGAAGCACTACCAAAGAATCCTACGGTACGTTCTTTGCGTGTATATTCGCTGGAAGTAAGATTAGTTGTGTTACCGATAGTTTTAAAACCGGGGAAGTTATAAGTGCTACCATAATAATCCCAGGTACGTATGTTTTCGTCATTGAACTCGTTACCCAGAACCACATTCAGTCTCCATTCCTCGTTCTGACCGAACTTACCATCGAAGTTGGCAGTGAACAGGTTATTGAACACATTGTGCTGTGTACCGTAATTTTCGATATCACCACCAGCCAGTGACGGTGTAGTTCCCATGGCTCTAACATCCGAATAGTTGGAAGTCCACATATCCAAACCTGCTTGTTCACGGAATTTCAACGAGTAATTCTCGCCCCAACCCAATTTGGGAGAGAATTCAATGTACGCATTACCAAACGCGCGGTTTGTGTGCTGCAGATATTCATTGTTTTCAGCCCACCAATAAGGGTTCACGAATGAAGTAGAACGGAACAATACCGGCTGAGTGATGTCACCCGGAACGTGATTCGGAATACCTTTCAGGTCGTACTCGGCAGGAGCCGAATAAACAACGTTCATAACACCGTCATTACCTCCCGGTGTTCCGGTAATCTTACTGGAAGAATAATTTACAGAAAAGCCTGTATTCCATTCAGAATTGATGGTCCAATCTACCAAACCGCGTGCACCCCAACGGTCCATTCCGGTTGACGGAATGATACCTTCCTGATGCGAATTGCTTACACCAAAAGAATAGCTGGTTCCACCGACAGTTTGTGTTAAGTTAACATTGGTGTTTTCTGTGAATCCGGTTCCCAGGAAGTCACCTACGTTATCATAAGTCTGTGGAGTAGTCCAACCGTCAAGTCCGGCCTGAGCACGTTTGGTGTTGTAATACATACCTGACTTCTTACCGTCTTTGGCAGTATAAGTATTGTCTACATTACCACCATAACCAGCATCGTTAGGCAAATTGCTGATTTTGGGACCCCAGCTCATAGATGAAGTAGGATTGTATGCCGAAATACCATTACCTTGTGAATATACATCCTGACGCTCGAATTTGCGTGAAACGCGCTGAGCACTCAGGTTAGAAGAAATGGTAACAGTAGGCTTGCTCTGATTCTTCGAACCACGCTTGGTGGTGATTACGATCACACCATTCGATGCACGGATACCGTACAGAGCAGAAGCAGCCTGGCCTTTCAATACGTTGATAGACTCAATGTCTTCCGGGTTGATATCGATGCTACGGTCAGCGAAGTTGGCACCTGTAACAGAATTACCGGTATCAAAGTCAGCTTTTGTATTAATAGGCATACCGTCAATTACATACAGAGGTTGGTTGTTGCCATCGAATGAACGGGCACCACGGATAACGATCTGTGAAGAAGCACCCGGAGCACCTGAAGATTGGCGTACATCCACACCTGTAAGCTTTCCTTGAATAGCACTAGCCAGTGATGTAGTACCACTTTTATTTAACTGATCAGCCTTCAAATCCTGAGCCGCATAGCCCAATGCTTTACGGTCACGTTTGATACCCATGGCTGTTACCACAACCTCGTCAAGTATCTCACTATCCGATTTTAGCACTACTCTCACAGACGGTTTAATGGTTACGTCCTGAGCCTGCATTCCGACAAATGAAACCTGCAAAGTTTTCGCGGAACTTGGCACATTCGACAAAGTAAAGTTACCATCTATGTCAGTGATGGTACCTAAACTCGTACCTTTTACTAACACAGAGGCTCCAACAACTGGTTGCCCATCTTCTTCCGAAATTACAACACCTGTAATTCTCTGGGTTTGGGCAGTTACTAGACCTATACCAATAAAAAGGCAGGTCAATAACAGCATTAATTTTCTTTTCATAAATTCTCTCTTAAAGTTTAACTTTATAATAATTGTTTCTAAGCTCTAACAAAATGCAAATATATTAATAAATATGAAACACACAACCAAAAGGGCAAAATAATCTTTAAAATCTATCAAAATGATACATGTTTGCTTTCGAACCTGTTCTTAAACATAGTTGGAAGATCACAAAACAATCGAAAACCGCTCATGTTTCTTACTCGTTGCCAGGCCTGTTTTTGGGGTTTTTATCAACAAGAAACGGATTTTAGCTTAAAAAAGGTTGCTATTGTGAAACTTTACTGCCTGGAATAGGTGAAATAAAACGTCAAGTGAATTGTTTTTTGCACTGAATCAACTTTTTTAGCATTTTAGATGCAAAAAATATATTGGTTAATTGTTGTATAAATGAGATTTGAACTGAAACAATTTGTTATTTCGTAGTTTATTAATATCAGCATATTGGGGGAATGGAGAAAATAGTTTACAGATTAATCTATAATAGGAAAAAGGAACTGAATAAAAAAGGGACAGCTTTGGTGCAAGTCGAGGCCTACCAGAACAGAAGGAAAAGATATTTTTCCACCAAGATATACCTATATCCTAACCAGTGGGATGCTAAAAAGTGCCTGGTGAAGAACCATCCGAATGCAGAAGCCTTAAACCACATGATTTATGCTTTCATGAGTGAAATAGAAGAAAAGGAGTTAAAACTTTGGCAGCAAGGGCACACACCTTCCCTGACGACACTGAGGGAGGTTATGCTCGATCCTAAAAAGGAGATAGCCTCCTTTCTGGCATTTTATAAGCGGGAAGTAACCTTGTCTTCGCTCAAGGAAAGCACCAAATTCAACCACCTGACCACCTACTATCTGCTAAAAGTGTATAAAAGTGATTTGTCTTTCAAGGAGTTAACATTTGAGTTTGTCTCTGGTTTTGAGTATTTCCTGAAAAGCAAGGAGTATCACGTCAATACGATAGCTAAGCACATGAAGCATCTCAAACGTTATGTCAACATTGCTATCAACAAGGAGCATATTGACATTCAGCAGTATGCTTTCCGGAAATACAAGATTAAATCCATCGATAGCAAGCATACTCATTTGTCGCCCGAAGAGTTGGGGGTGCTGGAAAATCTGGTATTGGAAAACAGGTACGCTAAGTTGAGCCAGACGTTAGATGCGTTTTTGTTCTGTTGTTACGTAGGGCTGCGCTATTCGGATTTTATTAATTTAACCCCCGACAACCTGGTGAAAGTAGAAAATAAAACCTGGCTGATCTATAAATCCGTCAAGACTTCGATTGAAGTACGTTTGCCTGTTTATTTGCTTTTTGGTGGCAGAGGAATTAATATCCTGCGGAAGTATAAGAAAAATACGTCGTTGTTCTTCCAGCTGCGTTCCAATTCCAATGTTAATAAAGAGCTGTTGATTCTTACGAAGTTGGCCGGCTTGTCAAAAAGAGTTTCTTTTCACACAGCACGGCACACCAACGCCACCTTATTAATATATAGCGGTGTAAACATTACAACCGTTCAGACACTTTTAGGACATAAGAGTGTAAAAACAACCCAGGTTTATACCAACATTATGGACATGACCATCGTGAAAGATCTGACTGCGCATTCCATGTTCAAGTAAGGGATCCGGCAGGGCAAGGCGGTGTACACTATAAAATCACAGTGAATCAACCATCAACCACTAAAAGACACTTATATGCTTGATTTACAGAATAAATAATTGGTGGTTGATGCCGTTTTAACCGACTTCATCAACCACCAATCAACCACCAACTTATTCCGTCGGTGTCGCCTCCGCCCGCACGAAATAAAGCTGATTCCCGGCTCCCTTCCTTTGTATAACTCCCTGTTCCACAAACAGTTTCAGGTCCTTCAACGCCCGGTTCTTCAACCGTCCCGTGATGCCGGAATAATCTATTCGCGTTATAAAGCCGTGTTTGTCCAGGTGTTTTTCCAACCGTTGGCGCAGTACCGTTTCGTCCACTTCCTCGGACTCCCGGAACCGGAACCACTTAGCCCGTTCCACCCGTCCGCGGGCATGTTTCCGGAACCAGGCCGAAACGCGGAAATGTACCTTGTCGAAGTAAATGTTAGCGGCACGAATCTCTTTCGGGTTCGTCACCTCACGGGTAGCCTTCAGGCTGGCCGAGAAAAACCCCATACGCCCCAACTCCACATGATACCCCTCACGGAGGTAGTACGCAATGTTCTCAGTAAGTGCCGTGAGCACTCCTTCCACATCGCCTTTCGTGAAACTGGTGGCATGGGCGATGTCGCCCAATAACTCTTCGGTAGTAATGGTACCGCGGGATACAATGCGGGGATGCAATAAAGGTGCTTCTCCTTCTTTCCCTGCCTTTGAGGGATTTTTCTGAAAGTCATAATACGCTGACATAATCAATTCTTTATTGGTTTATACTTGTTGTTTAGAGGATTGCCTCTGGCGATTAAGTTTTATCCTACCGAGACTAAGTGAGCCCCCGGCTGCGGGCCCATCAGCCCCCAGTTGGAGGCCCATGGTTTTCCATATGGGGGCTCATTGTCCCCCAGTTGGGGGCCCACTCGATCGCGGTAATAAAGATACTAAACTTTCGGCGAAAGCGAAAGAAAATCAACGAATAAATGATACATTCCAAGAAGATTTTTTGCGCAGATAGCTTGCAACTTCGGGAGGACGTGATTATCTTTACATTCATAAACCATTTACCATAGAAACATGAATGTAACCATCCGCAAGATGGGTAAAGAAGACTTTACCCTTCGTATCACGAGACTCGAAAAACTAGTAGAAAACCTTCGGAAAGAAACCTCCCGGACGCCCGTTACTAACTATCGTAATTATTTACAATCTCCCACTTGGAGAGACGAGATTTTGTACAAAGAAAAGATTCCGCTCATTCACTTTTCCGTAGAATTGAACAAGGAGGGAGACGGACATTCCGTCCGGGCGTACAACGGCTGCATCCTTCTCACTATCAGCTGGCTTTCAGGCTGGAAGGAGGCGGAATCGGTACGCCGGAAAGTTGCAACCATCCCGCAAACGCGGCTGGCTTTTGTTGGGGCGAGCGGGGAATCTGTCAATATTCTTATTCCTTTTTGTCTACCGGACGGATCTTTACCACAGAGGCCGGAAGATATCCGCATGTTTCATGCGCAGGCTTTCCGCCGGGCAGTGATGTTTTATCAAAAGCAGTTGCGGCAATTGGGCCAGAACATCCGGCCGGATCTCTCGTCGCCGGAGCAAGGGTGCCACCTGTCGTTCGACCCGGACGTGTACTACAACCCTGCCTCCGAACCCGTCCGGCTGGAACAACCTTTCGAAATGCCTGCGGAAACCACTTACGAGGAAGTAGTGCAAGCCGACCCGGACCCGCTGCGCAGGCTGCTGCCGGGCATGAAGCGGGGCGAGGTAATCGGTCTGATGTACCAGACTGCACTCAATGCCGCCTTGGAAACGGTAGGCTATCCGGAGGGGGACGACCTGCTCACGCCTCTGCTCACGGAGGTGGCACGCAACTGTTTCCACTCGGGCATCCCTGAGGAGGAAGTAGTATTCCAGGCCAATACAGGATTCCGGACGCACGCTGTCAAGGAACTGCTCATCCGCCACACCATACATAATGTGTACGCCGTAGAGAAGCGGTTCGGCGAGAAGCCCTGCCTCCCGGCACCACTCACCCTGTCGGTCCGCATGGACGAGTTCATGAAGCGGCGGTACGAGTTCCGCCACAACCGGATGACGGGCGGGGTGGAGTATCGCGAGCGGAAGACGTTCAACGCCGGCTTTGAGCCGGTAACGGAGCGGGTACTGAACACCATCGCCATGTGTGCCATGAGTGAGGGACTGAACCTGTGGGACCGGGATGTGCGGAGGTGGGTCAACTCTTCACGCGTGCCGTTCCACTCGCCCATCGCCGAGTTCCTGCACACTCTGCCGGAGTGGGACGGGAAGGACCGTATCAGCCGGGTGGCGGCGTGCGTACCTTGTACCAACCCGCACTGGCTGCTGCTGTTCCGCCGCTGGTTTCTTTCCATGGTGGCACACTGGATGGGTGGGCAGAAGCAGTTTGCCAATTCGGTATCGCCCCTGCTCGTGGGAACGCAAGGTTGCGGCAAGTCTACCTTTTGCCGGAACATCCTGCCGCCGGAGCTCCGTGTGTACTACACGGACAGCATCGACTTCGGGCGCAAGCGCGATGCAGAGTTGTATCTCACCCGGTTTGCGCTGATCAACATCGATGAGTTCGACCAGATCAGCCCGTCCAATCAGGGTTTTCTGAAACACATTCTGCAAAAGCCGGTAGTGAATGTGCGCAAGCCGCACCAAACGGCCGTGGAGGAGATGCGGCGGTATGCCTCGTTCATCGGCACGAGCAACCACAGCGACCTGCTCACCGACCCGTCGGGCAGCCGGCGGTTCATCTGTATCAATGTGACGGATCGCATCGGGGATATCTCGAAGATGAACTACGGACAACTGTACGCACAGGCGGAGCAGGAGTTACGCCGGGGCGAACGGAGTTACTTCTCGCCCGAGGAAGAGGCATTGATGATGGAGTCCAACCAGGAGTTCGAGTTGCAAACACCCGTGGAACAACTTTTTCAGCGGTATTTCCGGGCAGTTGGGGAGGGCGAAAATGGCCAGTGGCTGATGGCGGTAGAAATTCTGGAACACATCCAGAAGAAGAGTGGGATGAAGTTGACGGCCACCAAAATTGTGCATTTCGGCAGGATATTGAATAAACTAAAGATACCTGTGAAAAGGCTAAGTAGTAACCGGTTCTACCATCTTATAGAACTTTAGTAGGTGGTTGGTGGTTGGTGGTTGATGGCGGTGGTTGATATACCGGCATCAACCACCAATATATCTATCTATTTATCAAATACATAAATCAATTTGGTGGTTGGTGGTTGATTGATTCGCGTTTTTGCAGTGAATGAATGGCCGAATGCTTGGAAATCTATTGGATTGTGAGCGACTTCCGATTCAGGTGCAATAATTCCAGCGAATTCGAGCAGGACAGAACGCCTTACCCGGAGGTTTCGGGTAGAAAACGGGTATTACATTTAATGTCTCCCTACATTTAAGCAGTATTGTATATCAATATATTAGTTAATTAATTTTGTCGAAGAAATCCATTTTTCAAGTTAACAAAAAAACGTATTAATAGTATGTATTCCAGAATTTTATGAAGCAATAACAGTTCCGCGAAAACTTTGCAGGTTTCTTACATCGGAATGCAGGCTCAAGAAGCAGCAATAAAGGCTGGATTAATGAATATTACCCTCAAGCCCGACACAAAACTCCTTGATGAAGTTGTGGTAACAGCAATGGGTATCAAGCGGTCAGAAAAGGCTCTTGGATACGCTGCAACTTCTGTAAACAACGAAAGAATTACGGAAACACGTACCTCAGATATCATGTCTGGGCTATCTGGTAAAGTAGCCGGTGTTCAGATCTCTGCCAGTTCATCAGACCCGGGTGCTTCTAACTCGGTTATCATCCGCGGTGTAAGCTCACTGTCGGGTTCCAATCAACCTTTGTATGTAATCGACGGTGTCCCCATGAACAACACTTCTACTTACTCAAGTGACGGATTGAACAAAGGATATGACTTCGGTAACGGTGCCAACGCCGTGAACCCGGACGACGTAGAAAGCATGACTATCTTGAAAGGTGCAGCCGCAACAGCCTTATATGGTAACCGTGCCGCCAATGGTGTAATCGTTATCACCACCAAAAGTGGTAAACCGCAGAAGAACGGCCTTGGTGTAGAATATAACGGAGGTCTCCAATTTGAAACCGTTTCCCGCCTGATTGAGATGCAGAACGAGTTTGGCATGGGATGGAGTGGTTTGCAGACGCTGGACGAAAACGGCAGCTGGGGTCCCCGTATGGATGGATCTATGCAGCTCTGGGGACAGGTTTACAACAATTCCCAGAAGTTGAAACCTTTCTCACCGATGAAAAACAATGTTAGAGATTTCTTCGATACAGGTTTCAGATACTCCAATAGTGTGTCTTTCAATGACGCCAATGAAAATGGAGATTATTTTGTATCATTCTCACAAATCAGCGAGGACGGTATGCTCCCGACCGATGCAGATACGTATGACAAATACACCTTCTCATTCCGCGGAAGCCATAATATAGGTAAACTCAAATTGTCGACTGCCGTAAACTACGCCAACCAGAAGAGCAATTTTGCCCAAACCGGCCAAGGCTTGTCTATGATCAACTCACTGTATCAGACTCCGCGCGACATCAGCATTATTGGATTGAAGGATTTGAACGATCCTTTCAATACTCCAGGTTACTATTACACCCCTTATGGTGTAACGAACCCCTATTATATACTGGAAAATTATCAGAATGAATATGAGTCAGAAAGATTATTCGGTAAATTCGAGCTCGAGTATGACTTCTTGAAATACTTCAAATTCATTTACCGATTCGGATTGGATTCCACCAGTAGCCAGTATCACAGTGGAACTCCTAACCTGGCGTCACTCTATGAAGGAACACCTAATGCAAGTAATTTCAGTGGATCAGACGGTTCAGTAACAATACAGAAAACCGACCGTCGTGAAATGAACAATGATTTCTTGTTAATGTTCAACATGCCGGTAAAGGACTTCACCATTGATGCCTTAGCTGGTTTCAACGGCAACGAACGTAGATCCTCTATACTTAGCTCATCGGTGAGCGGCCTGGACATTCCGACTTGGTACAATCTGAGCAACTCTCCCAATACTCCGGACACTTATGAAAGCATTAACTTAAGAAGATTGATGGGTGTATTCGGCCAGGTAGATCTTTCCTGGAAAAATATGCTGTACGTAACGGCTACAGCCCGTAACGACTGGTCGTCGACCCTGCCCAAAGGCAATCGCGCCTTCTTCTATCCGGGTGTTACAGGTAGCTTCATCTTCACAGAAGTGATAGGTGACAACTTCAAAGACTGGTTTACTTTCGGTAAAGTGCGCTTAGCTTATGGTAAGACAGGTAACGACGCTAATACGTACATGATTGACCCTGTGTATGCACAAGCCACCGGAGCAGGTAGCGGTTTCGGATCAGTAAACTTCCCCTTGAGAGGAGTAAATGCCTTCACGCAAGGTAACGTTTTAGGCAACCAGAACCTTAGCCCGGAAATCACCACCGAGTATGAAGTTGGTCTTAGCCTCGCATTCCTGAAAGGACGCATCACGTTGGATGCTGCATACTACGACCGTAATTCAGACAAGCAGATCTTCAGCTTGAATATGGACCCGTCTACCGGATTCACGGCACAGAACATGAACCTCGGTAAAGTAGCCAATAAGGGTATTGAATTGTTGCTGAATGTTCGCCCGATCGAAACCAGAAACTTCAGCTGGGATCTGGGATGGAACTTCACCAAGAACAACAGTAAGGTTATCAGCCTGCCTGAAGAACTCGGTACCAGTGCCTTGATCTACGGTCTGACAGGTAGCACCTCTATGTATGCCATCATCGGAGAGCCTGTAGGAACATTCAAAGGCCAGGTAGCTGAACGTGACTCGCAAGGCAGAATCGTAGTAAACGCCAGCACAGGTTTACCTATCGGCGCAGAAGAATTCCAGATTTGCGGTAACATGAACTACGATTATGAAATGGGCGTATCTACGACATTAAAATACAAAGGAATAAGCCTGAGTGCTGACTTGGATATCCGCCAGGGTGGAGTGATGTATTCGCGTACGAGAGACATCAACTACTTTACCGGTAATGCCATTCAGACAACTTACAACGATCGTAACACATTCATCGTTCCTAACTCAGTAAACAAACTGGCCGACGGAACTTTCGTAGAGAACGTAACCCCGATTGCTTCAACCAATATTTACAAATTCTGGGGTGATGGTGGTACCGATATGGAAAGCTTTACACTGGTAGATAAATCATACGTGAAGCTCCGCTCCATCGCCTTAGGTTGGGATATTCCCAAAGCTTGGCTAAAGAGCACTCCCCTTCAGGCCGTGAAAGTATCAGCCTATGGAAACAACCTGTTCGTATGGACTCCGTCAAGTAATACATTTATTGACCCGGAAATGAGTACATTCGGTAATGACCTTAGTGGAAAGTTCGGCGAGTTTACCGGCAACCCAAGTACGCGCCGGTTTGGTTTCAACTTAATGGTTAAATTTTAAAATCAGAAGGAAATATGAAAAAGATATTTTACTCAATCCTACTAACATTTGCATTTGCGGGTTGTGACCTCGATGTGAATACGGACCCTAACAATCCCTCCGACGTACCAGTCTCATTGGTACTTCCGGCAGCTCAAAACACAATCGCTGCTTGTGTGGGTGATGGGATGTACAACAATGCTGGTTTCTTTGCACAATATTTCGACCAGGTGCCGGATGCCTCGCAATACGTAGCTATATCAGAATATACTTTCACACAGCAGTCCGACCTTCTTAACCGTCCGTATCGCAACCTGTACGCAGGTGCTTTGGAAGATTTGGATATTGTCATCAAGAAAGCAACCAGTTCATCAGACGTTTTTGCTGCTACAGTACTGCGCGCATACACTTTCCAGGTATTGGTAGACAACATGGATCGCGTTCCTTATTCAGAAGCACTGCAGGCAAGTGCTATCCCCATGCCGAAGTGGGACGAAGGGCAGTCTGTGTACGAAGGTGTTTTAGCTGAGATAGATGCCGCTCAAGCAAAACTGGACAACACGCCGATGGCATGTTCTGACTTGATGTGTAACAAAAATATTTCGCAATGGGTAGGCTTTGCCAATGCTCTCCGCCTGAGAATGTACTTGCGTTTTATCGACGCCGGAGTAGATGCCAGCGGATATACAGCCAAGGTAAAATCATTGATAGACGCCAACACATTCTTTACCGGAAGCATTAAATTTGATGCGTATTCGGATGAGTCTGACAAAAGAAATCCTTGGTACACGACCAATAAGATAAGCTTGGCAGTTAATCACTGCGCTTCTTATCCTATCGTATCTTATCTGCTAACTACCAACGACCCGCGTATCGCTTTCAACTTTGACAAAGCAGTTAATACAGGCGAATATACAGGCGAACTTCCTGGTTCGGGCAAAGCTACGGATGAATTAGGAATCAAGCCTACCAACAATGACTACAGCCCGATGAAGTACTATGCCATCAAACCGATGTATTTTTTCACCCAGAGCGAATTACAGTCTCTGATTGCTGAATGCTACATACGCTTCTATGGTGACAACAGCCGTGCTCAGAAAGCTTATGAAGCGTCGATCGATGCAGACTTTGCAGAACGCGGATTGAGCGGCAGTGCCGCCATGTATGCTGAAGGAACCGGCACAGTAGGTTGGTTTAATGCTACCACTGACACTGAAAGACTGGAACTCATCTATATGCAGAAATGGGTAGCCCTTTGCTACATGGATCACATGGAAGCATGGTCGGAAATCCGCCGTACGGATGTTCCTAAGCTGTCAAGCAAAACTGGCGTAGAAATCTTTAAAGACCCGACAGTGTATAACCCTGGAGACTTGATTGCTCCGGTACGTAACGGTATGGGAGCTGGCAAAATGGTTAAGAGCATGTTCTACCCGGTAGTTGCCAAGCAATTAAACACCAATACTCCATCGAAAGATGATGCCTCTACTCCGGTATGGTGGGATAAGAAATAAGAAGAAAACAATAAAACAGAAAAGATATGAAAAAGATATTATATGGTTTGTTCCTCTGTCTGTCATTCGTGCTAAGCTCGTGCGATGAAACGACCCAAGACAATTCAAAAGTCACCTATTTTGTTGATTTGAATATAGAAGGGGACGCAACGCTCTTCTGGCCCATAGGTACACCTTACCAGGATCCAGGATATACCGCCATCATGGATGGACAAGATGTTTCATCGGACGTAAAGATTACAGGAACCGTTAATACAAACGAAGCAGGTATTTATAACATCACCTATTCAGCGATGAATGCCGATGGGTTCTCTTCTGAACAGAGCCGCACAGTTTTTGTGTACGACCCTACTCCTTCAGCAATGGAGTCTGGCTATTATACAACTTCCAAGAATAGTACCCGTTCCTATAATGGTGCAATAGTAAGCTATGGTCGTGACTATGCCATTTCTATTTTCCAGGTTGAACCGGGTATATTCTACACGACAGACTTCTTAGGTGGTTGGTATGATCAAAGAGCTGGATACGGTGGTGCCTATGCCATGGTGGGATATTTCGAATTGAATGAAGATAATACGATTACCCCATTGGAAAGCTATGTGGCTGGTTGGGGCGATGAGATGAACGGCATGACCGGTTCATTCAACCCGGAAACCCAAACAATTACTTGGGCTATTGACTATACAGGCAATCACATGATTTTCAATTGCACAATAACAAAGTCTTAAAAACTAAAGATATAACATTATGAAGAAATATTTATTCATGCTATTTGCTGCTTTCTCTTTCCTCTTCGTTAGTTGCGAAAGCGAAACTGAGCCGGGCGGAACTGCTGTAGAGAAAATGGCTGGCGACTGGGTAGTAAACTACTACCAAAGTGTTGACGAATACCTTTATTTATTCGAAGACGAAGGTTCTATGCCCAATGAAAATGACCTCGAAAACTGGGACTGGGATTTCATTTATGATGATGCTCATAGCTTTCTGTATACATACAACACTGCTGCCAATGTGCCTACTGAAATGTTCATAACAGACAAAGATGCCTTTTGGGGGTTCAATGTAAAAGCTACCGTCAATTACGCTGCAAGAACATTCGAATGCCCTACTACCAAGAATTTGGCTTATGACCCGATCGATGTAACGATCGTCAAAGGCAAGATTATGGAAGGTGCTGCTACAACACCCAGCGGCATGCCTGCTGACAGTATTGTGTTCTACATCAAGTTCAGCGATGACAACTACGGATTCACTTATACGAAAGTATCTGGTTTCCGACGTACAGGTTTCCCGGCGGATGAATAATAAACGGTAATTATATAGTAATAAAGAAGAGGGTGTGTCAAAAGTCACACCCTCTTCTTTATTCTTCCACCCTCATTATACCAGCTAACATTACACTTAGTACTATATTTGTGTATGGAAGAACCAAAGCAACGAAAAGCAGAAATTAGAAAAAGAACTATTATTTTATCTTCGCTATCACCTCAATGGTTCTATCAACGACTGAACGGTAGTGCTGCAAACGGGAAGCCGGTAAAGTCCAATGAAAGTGAACTGAAAACACTAGCCAATACACTCACTGATATTAGCAAAAAAATCAGTCAAGCTGCTGCTTTGGTTCTCTGATTAAGTTCCCCAAGCTATCAACACATAAGCACTGAAAAGTCTAAAGAGGTTCCAGTGCTTATATATTCCTACTATTTACCAAATCAATACGGTTGTGGAGGCAGGACAAAAGTATCGTTCGGCTCGCGGAAAGTATCCATAGAAACCACCCTTCCGTCTTCAAAAGTGACAATGGCCACCGTCCACCCGCCTTCAGCTAATTTCTGACGGTATTCCCACTCATCTACTGCCCTGTCAAAACGCACATAGGTAGGTTCTCCCAATATTTTTTTAACTTCGTTCTTGGAAAGACCCCGTTGAACCTTCATCAGGTCGGCACTTCCAAAGCCCCAGAAAGCTGTTCCACAACTACAGCAGAGTAGCAGCAGAACCAGCAAATAAATAGCATGTACTTTTTTCATCTTGGATACTTTTTACAGGTTATTTGTATGCCACAAATATACCGGATGATTTTTCTTCCACGGAATACTTTTCCCTTTCAGTCAGTAGGATTTTCCCTATTTATCGGCTTTTGTGATAAAATGGCAAAAGGATAGCCGAATATCTGCAAACCAGCACAAATCAATCCATGTTCTGTTATAAAAAGACAAGAAAACTATATTCATTTTACGTTTTTCAAGATAAAATGAGTTATCAGACCCTTTGAAAAGCCAAAACAACGAACTTCAAAACTTTCTTTTTCGTAAAATTGACGAACTTTTAATCTTCTTGTACTGTTTACCCTATCAAGAGTGAATTAACCGACCTAACCTTTTACAGACAAGAAAGTTAGAAACATGCAGAAAGATTGGATAAAAGATAACTAAGACCTGAAAACCTAACATTTTGTCAACAAAAAGTAGCCGATTTAATTCTCCCGAAACTTTAAGAAGCAAATGAAAATTTTATCTAACATTTAACGCATTTGCACAAAAGATTGGACAATAACGGGAAGTTTAACTTAAAGAGAGAGAATCTTATGAAGAGAAATTTAATGTTCTTACTGACTTGCCTTTGGGTAAGCATCGGTGTGGCAACCGCACAGACTCAGAGTGTTACCGGAACGGTAATCTCGGAAGAAGACGGAGAGCCGATTGTGGGGGCTTCAGTGTTGATTAAAGGTACCAGCCAAGGTGGTATCACAGACATAAATGGCCATTTTATACTGGGCAATGTGCCGGCTACGGCAAAAACCTTACAGATTTCGTACATTGGGATGAAAACGAAAGAGGTAAGCATTGCTCCTAATCTGATAATTATTTTATCACCGGATGCGGAACAACTTGACGAGGTGCTGGTAACGGCCGTCGGCGTGAAACGCTCGGAGAAGTCGCTCGGATATGCAGCGACATCGGTCAAGTCCAAAGACATCATGGCAACGGGCGACCGCAGTGCCCTGAATGCACTGCAGGGTAAGGTGGCGGGTGTGGAAGTGACTTCTGCATCGGGTGCACCAGGCTCGTCCACTCGTGTTATCCTGCGTGGATTTTCATCGTTGAGCGGTAGCAACCAGCCGCTATACGTCATCGACGGTGTACCGATGGACAACAGTGCCATTAATAACGTAAGCCTCAACGGGGGGCTGGACTTCGGTAACCGTGCCAACGACCTGAACCCGAACGACATAGAGAGTATGACGATCCTGAAAGGTGGCTCGGGCACGGCACTCTACGGTAGCCGCGCTGCCAACGGGGTGATCCTGATCACCACGAAGAACGGGGCGCAGTCCAAAGGTAAGGCGAAGGTGGAAGTGACTTCGACTACTACTTTCGAGAATCCGCTGAAGTTGCCCAAGATGCAGAATGAGTTCGGGCAAGGCTGGTATAACCGTTCCACCGCCGAGAATGGCGACCTGGCCGAGAACGGCAGCTGGGGTCCGAAATTCGACGGAGTGACCCGCCCCTGGGGATTCGTGGTCGACGGGCAGCAACAAATCAAACCTTACTCGGCATTGCCTACCAACGTGAAAGATTTCTTCGACACAGGTGTGACGTCCAATAACGGTATCTCCATCTCCAATGGTGATGAGAACAAGAGTTACTATGTATCGTACGCTAACGTATTCAGTGATGGTATCATGCCGACGGATGCCGATTCATACCAACGCCATACGGCTTCGGTGAGAGGATCGACCAAGTTCCTGGATATCTTCACCGTATCCGCTTCCATGAACTATGTACGGAAGGATACCAAGTACACAGCTACCGGACAGGAGCAATCTGTGCTGGACGGCGTGTGGCAGAACCCGCGCGACATCAGTATCGTGGACGCCAAAGACTATCAGAACAAATTCAATAACCAGGACAATTACTACACGCTCTATGCCCAGAACCCCTATTTCGTGCTGAACGAACACGGGACGCAGTTCTCGGAAGACCGTGTGTACGGTAATATCGGACTGGATGTACAGGTTACGCCGTGGCTCGTAGCCAGCGGACGTATCGGTGCCGACATCTCGAACAGCAAGCTGAAGAACTGGCGCGCCATCTTCGAAAGTGAGCGTGCGGACTATAACAACGAACCGGGACGTGTATCGGTATCGAGCTACTCGGCTGCGGAGCTGAATACGGACTTCACCCTGAAAGCGAACAAGACCTGGGGCGACTTCACGGTAGACGGATTGGTAGGACATAACTTCAACCAACGGACGTACGGACAGGAAACAACTTCGGTCATCGGACTGGATATTCCGTATTTCTACAACCTGTCCAACAGTTCATCGACTCCTTCAGTGTACGAATACAACAGCAAACGCCGTCTGGTGGGTGTCTACGGGAACGTCAATGTGGGATGGAAAAACATGGTGTACGTAGGTGTATCGGCCCGTAACGACTGGTCGTCCACGCTACCGAAAGCTACACGCTCGTTCTTCTACCCGAGCCTCAGCACCAGCTTCATCTTTACGGAACTGATCCCGAAGAATCCGTACCTGACATTCGGTAAGTTGCGCTTCGGTATCGCCCAGACGGGTAACGATGCCAACCCCTACCTGCTCGACACCGTGATGCAACAGTCGGGCGACACGGACGGATACGTATCCCTCACCTACCCGCTGGCCGGCAACATCAACGGTTTCACGGTGTCCAACCGCATCGGCAACCAGAAACTGAAACCGGAATTGTCCACCGATATCGAAGTGGGATTGGACCTGCGTTTCTTTGACAGCCGCCTGAACTTCGACCTGGCCTACTATGACAAGAAAGTGACCAACCTGATATGGGCTGCCAACATCAGCTCCACCAGCGGATACACCACCCAGACCATGAACTTGGGTAAGATTACCAATAAAGGTATCGAACTGGCCGTGAATGCCATTCCTATCCGCACGAAGGACCTCACACTGGAAGTGTTCCTGAACTACAGCCGCAATGCCAACAAACTGGTATCGCTGACCGAAGGACTGGATCAGATTTCGCTCGGTGGAACATCGTCTATCGGATTCATGGCTCGTCCGGGACAACCGCTCGGCTTGTTCGAAGTAACGGTTCCTGCCACGACCGAATCGGGGCAGATCATCGTAGACGAACAAGGTCTTCCGGTCTTCTCCGACCAGAAAGCAAGCGCGGGGTCGTCACAGAACAGGTACCGCCTGGGTGGCGGTCTGTCACTGACCTACAAGAACTGGAATGTACGGGCTACCTTCGACTACCGTAACGGTGGCAAGATGTACACACGTACGGCGGAAATGATGTACTTCACCGGTAACGCTCCGCAAACTACCTACAACGACCGTCAGCCGTGGATCATTCCAAACTCGGTACAAAAGGTGGGCGAAGACGTGGAAGGCAACCCCATTTACGCTGAGAACACCACGCCGGTTTCGGGCTATGACCACAACCTGAACTCGTTCTACGACCAGACTTACAACGCCGGTATAGGCGGTGGATACGTCTTGGTGAGCAAGACCTTCTTTAAGCTGCGCGAGCTGACTGTGACCTACAATGTGCCGCAGAAATGGTTGGCAAAGACCAAAGTAATCAACTCGGCCAGCGTAGCCTTCGTGGGGCGTAACCTGTTCATCTGGACACCGGATTCCAACATGTTCACCGACCCGGAAAGCACCACGTTCGGCAACGACCTGGAAGCCAACTACGGGGAATACGGTGCCACACCGACCACCCGGAGCTTAGGATTCAGCATCAACATCGGTTTCTAACTAAAACAAACAAGACAGAGTATGAAAAAGATATATTTATCATCCATCATAGTGGCGGGTACATTGCTTTGGGGCAGTTGCAGCGATAGCTTCTTCGATATCAACAAGGACCCGAACAATCCGGAAGACGCCACATTGGCACTTACGTTGCCCTCTCCCCTCTCCAACACGGCCTTCGTGACGGGAGGATACTACCAAACGCTGGGCGGGTTTTGGTCACAGCATTACGCACAGAGTCCGGCTGCCTCACAATGGGCGGCGTACGAAACCTATAACCTCACCGAGGACGATCTGGACCGGCAGTTCGCCTTGCTTTATGCAGGAGCACTGACCGACACCAAGAAGATCATTGACAAGAGTGAAGAAGCCGAAGACTGGGGTTACTACCTCATTGCTACCGTGATACAGGCTTACGATTTCCAGGTGCTGGCCGACCTGTACGACCAGATTCCCTATTCCGAAGCTTTGCAGGGAGAAGCCAACCTGCAACCGAAGTATGACAACGGTCAGGACATCTATGTAGACCTGCTTTCCCGCATAGACGAGGCACTTTCGAAAGACCTCTCAGCCAAGACGGTCACCAATCCGGGTAACCAGGACCTGATCTTCGGCGGCAATTTCAGCAAATGGGTTTCCTTTGCCAACACGCTGAAGCTGAAGATGTACCTGCGCTTCGTCAACGTGGACCCGCAGAAGTATGCGGGCGAGATCAAATCTTTGTTGGCCGAAAACAACTTCCTCCGGGAAGATGCCTCGTTCAAGGCTTTCAAAAACGAGGTCAACGGCTACAATCCGTTCTATGCCCTCCACTACTACAAACTCTCGGGCAACGTAGTAGCCAGCAACACCACGATGAACTTCCTGAAAGAAGAAGTAGATCCACGTCTGAACAAGATATACAAGCCGTCGAGCATCGGAGGGTTGATGGCCGGTATGGATCAGGGTACGTACAAGACTGCTTCCGGTGGGTATAACAACTACTCGCAGCCCAACATCGGAGCTACCGATGCGGTCTACTTCTTCTCAAAGGAGGAGGTACTGTTCCTCATTGCCGAAGCGGAAGCCCGCTACGGAAGTGCAGAGAAGGCTGAAGCAGCATACCAAGCCGGAATCGACGCCTCACTGGCCAGCTGGGGAGTAGCGGGATATACCTATCCGTACAACGGCATCCAGTCCATCATCGAACAGAAATGGGTAGCTGCTGCCGACAAACGGTCGCTGGAGTCGTTCTTCGACTACAACCGTACGGGATATCCCGATTTCTTCGTCCGCTCGGCTGCATCGGTGCTGCAAGGCGATTCGAAACCGAAACGCCTTTTCTTCCCTGACAGCGAACGGAAGTCGAACCCGAACACCCCCGACAAAGTCCCCTTGACTACAAAAGTATGGTGGGGCAAGTAAACACTAAAAACGAAAAAGATATGAAAAAGATAGTTTACCTTTTACTGGTGGCGGGCACCTTCTTCCTGGCTTCGTGCAGCCAGGATTCGGAAGGCGTGTCCAAAGTGACCACCTATTGTACATTCGACATGAACGGCGACCAGGTGACGTACCACGTTGTCGGTACTCCGTTCACCGATCCCGGTTGCACGGCCTACGAAGGCGAAGAGGTAGTGGATGTAACGACCAAGTCTAATGTAGATGCAAATAAAAGCGGTTTGTACACCATCGTGTACAGTGCCGTGAATAGTGACGGCTTCTCGGCCTCCACCGTACGCGAAGTCATCGTGTACTACCCCAATGATGATATCATGGGTAACTGGAGTGCCTCCATCGTACGCAACGGAAGCACCAACCGCGGTCCGTACACGCTCGAACTGATTCCGTTCAGCGAAAACACCTTCTATATTCCCGACTTGTTGGGCGGATGGTACTGGTACGGTTCCGGCTATGGAGCCACGTATGCCTTTCCTGCCCTCGTACAGTTCGACGACAGCAACACGCTCTCCATCGTTTCGGCCTATAAGTCGGCCTGGGGAAGTGTAGGGCAGTTTGTAGTGGGCAGCGTCGTCCCTACACTCGACACCACTACGGGAACCATTCACTATGTAGCGAAGATGAGCGACTCCGATGCTTACCTCTTCGATGTAACACTAACCAAACAATAAGAACAGTATGAAAAAGATAGTTGGATTATTATTCGCACTCTGGGGAGTACTCACATTGACTTCCTGCGAACAAGAATACGAAAAGACCTATAACTGGGCCTACCCGGTGGCCGGGCAATGGAAATGCAACGCCTATATTGATGGTGAACTCATTTACGGCCCGTTCGAGATCAAGAGTTACAACACGTCCGTAGGACAGGATTCTATCTGGATAGACGATTACGGCGGCAACTTCTGGGAGTTCAAGGTCAAGGCGGCCGTAGACATGACTACCCGTACGTTCCAAACGGAAGGCAGCATGAACAACATTCCCGGTTATGATGATATCTGGGTGAAAGTCACGAATGGCGCAGTTATCCTGACCGACAGCATCCGCCTGGATATGGAATTCCAGGACGATGAAGGCACGGTGTACACTATCGCCGGACACCGCAGCCAGCACTACGATGACTATATGCAGGACTGATCTTTGACGCATTTTTAATCAAAAAGAGGCCATTCCATCGCGGAATGACCTCTTTTTTTTGTTAGACACAATATAAAGTTATCTTCTGGAAGAACGGCTGCCGGAACTGCTGTTGCTACTGCTACCGGAGCTGCGGGTATTGCTGGAAGAAGAACTTTTTTCTTTACTGGAGCTGCCGCTCGATCTGGTTACCGTAGTACGGCTGCTGCTGGAGCTTCGGCTATCAGATGAAGACTTGCTCTCTTTCTTGGCAGGAGTAGCAGTACTTTCCCTGCGTGAAGTGCTGTTATCATTTCCACTGGTAGAAGTGCTACGAGTGGTAGTCGTAGTGCTACGAGTGTTGGTCGTGGCACGGCTGGGAGCTGTCGCAGTCGACGTTGTACTTTCTCTCCGGGTCTCGGTGGAGCTACGGCTGGGAGTGACAGTACTACGGCCGTTTCCATTGTCACCCTTGTTGTTATTACGGTTCACGGTACCACGGTTATCGTTATGATCGCTGCCGCGGGCTACATTGAAAGAGGGAGGTACAGGACGAGTCTTGGAACTCACATTGCCCGGACGGCTGGATGAATTAGCACGGAAAGTGACCGATCCGAAGTCAGAGCGGAAGTATCCTGAGAATACCCGGTTGTCTCTTACGCTGTATATATTACCGTAATGGTTGTGGTTGTAACGTCCGCGGTAGAAGCTGATATTATTATAGTAAGAACGGTAGTGTGCGCCACTGTACGTACGGTAATGATAAGGTTTGTCAAAGAAGAACATATTCACATTGGGATAGTTGAGATATACCCGGAAACTCCAACGGGAGCCGTTCATGTACACCGGGCGGAAGAAGTAATCCATTCCCAGGAGGCTTCGGTACTGCATATCGCTCAAGACCCAACGCAAGTCATCGTTGCGGACATCGAGGAAAGCATAGTAATCCTCCATCGCCCAGTTGTAACCACGGGCCACATCGTCCATCAGGTAACGGATGTTATAAATAAAATCGTAATTGATCTCATATACATCATTATACTGTGCATTGTTCAGGCGGAGTTCATAAGCCATCTTGTCAGTAAGGAAACGAGTTTCCTTGCGTACCTGACTGTTGCTCATTGCGGCCATACTCACGCTGCTCATGGCAGTCATCCCGATGGCAAAGAGAGTGATAAGTATCCGTTTCATAATCGTATGTCTTTAAGTGAGACAATCTTGTTTTGTTTCTATGTCACAAAAATAGGGTGAGGAAACTCCCCACCCTAATGATTCTCTCTAATCCTTCGTAGGGATTTCCCTATTCCGTTTAGGAGCTACCAGTTCTATGCCGTCTTTATCCAGCACGATGAACCGTCCCCTGTACAGATCGCCCACCCCTTTTTTGAAGGTCTTTTTGCTCACACCAAACACGTCGTATATTTCCTCGGCCGGACTTTTATCGTTCAGGGTGATGCGTCCACCGCGGTCTTTGATGTATTGCAGCAGCACCTTCGAAAACTCGTCCACCTTTTTGAATCCCGCTTTTTGCAGTTCCAGGTCTATCTTCCCGTCCTCGCGTATCTGTTTCACGAAAGCTTTCATCGTTATGCCGGTATGGAGTTGCTGGAATATCTCACTATCGTACAGTAACCCGCTGTACTTGTTGTCGATGATGGCTTTGAAGCCCAGGTCGGTCTTTTGCCAGATGAGGATATCGACTTCCTCGCCGGCTTCGTAAGTGGGTATCTCCTTCGACAGGTAACGGTCTACCTTGGCCGATGCCACGATGCGGTAACTGTCCTCGTCAAGGTGTACATGCACCACATACATCCGGCCCACCTGCATCTTCATCTTCTGCTCGCCGAAGGGAACAAACAAGTCCTTCATCAACCCCCAGTTCAGAAAAGCACCGTATTGGTTGATCCACGCTACTTCAAGACAAGCGAACTCGCCCACCTGCGCCAGCGGGGTCAGCGTAGTAGCCACCAGACGTTCGTCGATATCGAGGTAGAGGAATACCCGGAGCCAATCGCCCACCTGGCAATCTTCGGGCACATAACGTGCAGGCAGCAATATCTCGCCGTCGTCGCCCCCATCGAGGTACATGCCGAAGTCCACCGCCTTCACTACTTCCAACGTATTGAATCTTCCTAATTTAATGCTCATATACAGAATTGATTGGTTGTTTTCGATACAAAAGTAGACAAAAGGAATGAATCCGCCCCACGAACCGTAGAGAAATATGATCTGACGCCGACACAGACACCTAGTACCTTATAATCCCTGCTCTTTCCGCCAGTCGCGGAAGGTAATTCCAACGTGTTGTTTGAAGATACGTGAGAAAGAAGAAGTGTACAAGAAGCCGGACTGGGCAGCCACCTCGTCCTGAGACAGGAGAGGCGAAGCAAGAACCAGCTGCTGGGCATGTATTACCCGCCGGGCATTGATGTATTCGGAGAAAGAACACTCGTATTCGTCGTTAATCAGGCGAGAGAGATAAGTACGGTTGGTACGCATGGCACGAGCCAGATCAATCAGCCGCAAGTCAGTTTGCAGGTAGATCTTGTTATGATCCATCTGGTAGCCCAGCGCGACAATAAGCACCTGTCTCTTGGCAGCCGTTTCTTCACTGGTATCGGGCAAGTCTTGCCCTCCTTCTACCGGAGCATACCCATGTTCGGCAGCTTCCCGGTCGGCCCGGGCCAGATCGGACGCCACTTCATCGGCTGTATAGTTGAGGCGAAGCATGTGATAGCCCATGAAGTAGATCAGAATCCCCCAGATGCACATGGTTACCTCGATGAACAAACTGTTGGTATAAAAGAAACGCCCCCGGTAAGTAACCAGCGAGAGTAATAATATCAGGTAAAGCCCAATCAGTAAAGACCAGTGATGCACCGACTTTCCCTCGGGACTGGAAAACAATTCGTTCAACCGGTGACGATGCTTGATAATCCGTTTGGTAGCCATAAACAGCACCATCAGAATCTGCGTAAAGATGACCAAGGTATAAATAGGTCCGCTAATGTAGTAATGTACCCGGTAAATAATACCTGAAAAGTCCGACATATCTTCCTGATGGGTGGCCACCTGGCGGAGGTATTCAGCGGCCTGCGTATCGCCCATGATGATGTAAAGGATAGACATGCTTCCCCCGATGAGGAATGCAGGCAACAGCCACAGAGCATCTTTCCAGCCCAATGGTTTTTCGTTGGTCAGTGTTTTGAATCCATACTGCAGGAAAGGAATAAGCAGCAGGGTAGTAAATCCTTCGAGGAGTTCCACCTTATAAAAAAGGCGATAATCGGTTATTCCGGAGAAATACACGCTCCATATATACGTGCTGACCCCCATCAGCCCCAAAGCAACAATCCAGTAATTTTGCGTCCGCGTATTGTCCTTCCTCCGCAAAAAGAGAGTAACAGTCCAAAACAAGCTGACAAAGCTTGGCAACAACAATATAACAGAATGAATCATAAGAGGTCTACTTTGTGGATTTACAAGTACAAAAGTAGACAAAAATATTCATCCGTCAAATAACAAAAGCACCTCTTTTACCATACGCTGGTAAAAGAGGTGCCCTCCCAAACAATTCTAAAAGTTAAACATTTACTTATCCCAGACAGTACCAAGAACCGGAGTGTCCTTATACCAGTCGGTATTGGTGGTGCATTTGTTCTTCACCCATTCCTTATACCGCGGATAAGCTGCATCAATTCTCGTTTTCTCCAGACACCACAGAAACTTGGATTTGTTTACAATAGGAATCTCCAGGACATTGGGGAAGTCCAGGTTGTACTGATTGAATGTCTTCAGATCGAACGAGACCATGCCATTGTTCAGCATGGGTATATAGTTATCAGCCTTGGGTACTGTGATCTGCTTGTAAGGTTGATCTACCATATCTACATCGCCATAAACATTGGCAAAACCAGCCAGATTCTCATAATAAATAACGCCATTGACACCAAAGCTATTGTTATAGCTAGCCCCTCTGGCCATAATTTGCAAGTGGATGATGGTAGGCTTTTTGTCATCTTTTGCAAATTCAGTAAAGGCATACTTCACCACCAAATCGTTGAAGTCATAGTCGCCCTCGTTTGGATATTGGTCTTCGAACAACCAGTAACCTTCCCATTCGGTCTTTTCAATGGGAGGCGTAGGAGGATCTATCTTGTTTTCGATGACGATCGGATTGGCCTCAATCAGGCAAATCATATCATTATAGTCGCCATCATAAGAGCTTTCCGACGGTAAACGGTTTTCCATGCCTAAAGTAGCATACGTCACACCTTCATATTCCCAACTACGGATAACCCCACAGGTCGAGTTATTTTTAGCGTTCAATCGACCGTAAGCCAGATTATTATAATAAGGTGTACTATATTTATAATAGGGAAGATTATTCAGCATTGCATTTCCAAAAAATTTGAATCCTATTCTGGTTCCCGGTTCGAATTCGCCCAGATACACCCGTTTGCCCGGTCCGTCTTTGGGCTCTACCAATCCGGGAGCAGCGCGATTGAAGACCGGTGTTAGGCTGGCTTCAATCTCACTAAGTGAATTAATCGGCATTTTATTATCGTCTACCTCATAGGTATAGAACCAAAGATCGCCTGCGAAATTGGAACCTCCATTACCAACATAGGTAACCCACACTTTGGTTTTTCCCCATTCAATCGTAACTTGAGAACCATTCGGCCCTTCGATGATTTCTTTTACACCTGACGGAGCTACCAGGTCGGTACTGATCACCCGGTCGGCCTCCGTGATATTGAGCTGCGCCTCCGGATAGAAAGCATAGATGGCTGCAATGAAAGCATCCGACAATGGAATCCAGTCATATCCACCCGGAGTACTCGGCCGGGTATCTGCACGAGTAATCGCCTTCGTTGCACCTACACCTTCTACATTAATATTTCCCCGGGGATACTCTTTTAACAATCCATTGGCATACACATAAAGCTTGTCAACTCCCTTCGGTATTCTAACTACATTGTCGAAAGGAGCGTAAGCTGTCATCACCGGTTCAGTTACTAAACTACCATCTTCGTACGGATAAGAGGTAAAAAGCAAACAGAGGGTTCCATCAGGTAAGGACGACCCCACATTAATCTTGTCGAACAAGCTAAAGTCGTTCCCATTTTCCGGCAGGTTCGGCGAGTACAGATCCTTGTCTTGGACACATCCGATGAGTGCCAGCAAGGCCGTTGCTAAGAATAATACGTTTTTTTTCATATCAATAAATGTTAATTAGTTATTTGAATTTATTTTGCCTATTTTACTTGTATATTCTGATCGTTATTTGCAAATATAGTTATAATAATCAATTAACAAAGACAAATATCTTAAAAATTCAACAAAATTACCAATATTATCTATATCTACACATAAAAATGGGACAATAGCATTACTACTGTCGCATTTTCCATATAATCACCTATTAATATTTCTCTTTTCTCTCTACTTCGCCCTCCTCGGTATAGTATTTCCAGGTTCCTTTCTGCTGGCTTTTGGAGTACTTCCCTCGAACTTTCAACTTACCATCTTCGTAGTACTCGCGGTAGCGTCCGTGACGTTTGCCGTCTTTGATTTCCGATTCGCTCTTCAAAGCACCTTCGGGGTAGAACTCTCGCTGCACATTTCCTTCGAACTTCTCAATGTAGAAACGTTGCAGTTCATTCATTTCTTCCTCTTCGCTGACCGTTTCCTCCCCGGCTTCCGCATCTACATCGGTATCGACAGGTTCGGCAGCCACGGCTGGCGAATAGGGTTGGTAGTTCATGATGTAATGCAACGAAGTCTGCTGGCTGCCGCCTACCACCTGCATGCTCCAGTACGGAAACGAGTAGAGCACGTCCTTATTGGCTTGCAGTTCGGCCCAGGTAGAAGCGTTCAGCATGGAGCGGAGCTGCGGGCAGAATTTCTGCATATCGGTATACACGAAAACGGTAGAGCTATTATTGAAGTAAGAATATGCCTTCTTAAACCCTTCGCTGTTCTCCAGCACATTCTTCTGGGTATAATCTTCGACAAACGAGAGCAGAGAGGCAGGCTTGTTGCTGAACACTACATAATCGTCCACGTACGTATAATAAGGTTTCTCGAACTTATCGAACAACGAGCCGAAGAAGAGACGGAAGAAGCCCTTCATCTCCACATATTTGATTTCGAAATCCTTGTAGTTAGCCGTTTTGATCTTTACCGGTGTGCGGTTCTTGATGCGTTTCTCGATGAAGTCCATTTGTTTATGGGCATCCTTGATGTTCTTGGCGCGGATGGCCAGAATCAGCTCCGGGTCTTGCCCCAGCAGTCCCGGTTCAGACTGCGTCATAGCAAATTCGCCCGACATCCAACCGAGGAAATGCTCGTCGAGCGAGATGCCGAAGTAGCTTTCCAGCTTCTTGCGGCTGCTCTGGTACGTTTCGAAAGAGACAGGGTCTTTCTCGGCCAATGCTTTTTCCAGCTGCTTGATGAATTCCACCGGGTTATCGAAACCTACGTTGGTATAGAGTGCTGTCCGCCCGGAGAGTATCTCGTGCGCCTTCATCTTGCTTTTCCCTGAGTTGAGCAGTGCCGTCATGTAAGGGTCGGTCACATTTTCTTTGGCAAACACATAGCCTTTGATCTCCATCTTCTCCTTGTCGGTATTGAAGAAGAGTCCGGCGAAGTCCATCGAGTTGCCCAGCATATCGACATATTCGTTCCGTCCGCCCAGGTAGATGGTCATGAAGTCGGACAAGTTGGCATAGTTGATATACATGCGTATCAAGCCTTTGCCCGCCACTAACTTCTCGGCATCGATGAAGCTATTTTCCAGTCCTATCTTCGGTTCTTTCCGTCCGTCGATGGCCGCCTCCACCAGTTTGGAGGTGTAGGAAATGGCGCAGTGGTTGTTGATAAAGGAAAGGTAGAAGATATCGCGTGTTTCGGGATCGCGTATTTCCAGGATGTTCACCCCGTTGTAATCACGACCGGTGACCCGGAAGCCACCTACCGAGAAAACATTCTCGATCTGTTCTTTGAGCGTTTCCATTTTTGATGCCTTTTGCAGGTCGACGACCATCAAAAAGTCCCATTTCATCGCTCTTGTCTTGTGTAGGGAGATGAGCATATCGCGTTTCCCGACGAGCGAAAGGAGTATCTTGTTGCTTTGGAAGATAGAGTCGAGCGCATCAATGTTCTGATTTACTTCGGCAAACGACTTAGCTTGCTTCAGGCACTTCCATGTTTCGCTCCCGCTGAACTTGGCCCAGTCGTTAATCGGATCGGACGACTCGATGATGAAAGCAGCATCCCCGGGAATGAGGTAAATCTGCTGCACATTGCGGTCGGGCGAGATGTAGAGATGAGCCACCGAGTAAGCCATGTATGCCAACAGAGCCAGGACAGCACCTATCACTATCCTCTTTCCCAACTTGCTCTTCGCTTTCACAGGTTGTTGCGGTAGCTCTTGCGCAGATTGTTGTATCGCAGGCTGATCGGGCTGATTGTTCTCCACAGGCGTTTCGGACGGCTGTACCGGGTTATTCTGTTCTTCCATGTCCATTGTTCTCAATTAGTTAGATATAAAACGCTGCAAATGTAAGCAAAAAGAAACGCATTATTACAACATGGTTGCTATTTGATTCTCCAACGCTTTCCTTATAAAAGCATTGATAGAGATTCCCGCTTGTTGGGCAAGCGTAGCAATACGGCTGTGAATCTCGGGAGATATACGGATGTTCAAAGAGCCCGAATAGCTTTTGTGAGGTTCAATACCTTCCTCAGCGCAATAGGCCAGATAGTCGTCCACAGCCTGATGAAAAGCGTTAGTCAATTCCTTAACGCTTTCACCTTCAAAGTTTACGAGCCCGTTAATCCCTTCAATTTTCCCAAAGAACACATGATCCTTTTCGCTGAAGTTTACGGAACCCATATACCCCTTATAAGTAAGAATATTATTCATAATGACCTCCTCATTTTATAAGTCCTTCTTCTTTCAAATCATTATATACCTGTTTCAGGGCATAACTCTTAATGATGTTTCCCGGATGGGGTTTATGTATCATTATCGGTCTTCCTTGTTTGTTCTTGAACAACACTCTCGACCCTGATGTTTTGCCTTTGTTGGATTTCTCATAGCCAAACACCTTAAGCATCGTCTCTAATTCGTCAAATGTAAAATCCGTAGGTAAGGTTTTAAAACGTTCTATTAACTTGTCTTTTGTACCCATTGTGATAATGTTTGTGCAAATGTAACTATTTTGTAGTTGCATTCAAGCAAAAAGAAAATGTTTAACTAAATCTTTCGATACCTAAAACAAAAAAAGATATATCTTCACCCACTGTTAGCAGCAAGCAAACGGGCATGATGTTCTGCAAAAGACAAAAAATCTGCTAATCAACTAATTACAACAACCAATTTACGAATCCTCAAAAGCTTTTACGAATCCTCAAGAAATAAATACTCCATACAAAAAAGACTTCCTCTATATATTTCTACTTTTGAGCCAGCAAACACGAAACGTCCATGAGGCCGTTCCGATTTGTTGACAACAAATAAATATCACTTACAGCAAGCCCCATGAGAACCATATACAATACACTCTTATTCCTACCCTGTTTCGTATCCGCTTTCTGGAGCATCACCTTACTTGCCACCTGGAAAGACAACCTCCGTGCACAGAACATATGGGGCATCTGTATGCTATTCATGACTGCCTGCACGCTGGTATGGGGTATACTCTTCAATGAAATCTATGACTACTCGCTGTACTACAAGTTGGATCTGCTCGACGTGGTGTTCACGCTGACATTCTTCCCCTTCATTTACTATTTCTTCCGGTCGCTCACCAATCCCGATCGTTTCACCTGGAAGCAATACATCTGGTTGGCCCCCGCCCTGGCCATCGGAGTCATTTCCACCGTTCTGTACGCATGTATGGGCGAAGAGCAATCTACCCGATACATTCGCCAGATGGTAGAAGAGGGTGTCAATTCCTATTTAGAGCCGGGAACACTGATGTGGTGGCACCGCCTGATAAGCGATTATGGCTTTGCCCTCATCATGCTTCTCCAGTTGATAGCTGTTATGATTTACTCCACGGTAAATCTTGTGCGGTACAGGAAAGGACTTACCCACATCTTTTCCAACCTGGACGAGAAATCCATAGAGAACGTTCGCGCGGTACTCATCGCCGTATATGTTATACTGATTGTGGGACTGGGAGTAGAGTGTATGTGGAGCTGGAGCCAGGAGCATTATTTCTTCCTGAAACATGTCCTGATGGTAAGCACGGGCCTACTCTTTTACTACATGAGCTTCCATGTATCCAAGTTGCGTTTTGCTGCCGAGAGCCTTCTCTCCGAGGAAGAAGAGAGTCAGACGAACGAAGTCGTTCCGGAGGTATCCGGCGAATTCACCAATCAGCCAGACCTCCTCAGTACCTCCGAGAAATTCCTCCCGGAGCTCACCAGGCTGATCGACGAAGAGCAAATCTTCCTCCAGCCCAACCTTTCTGTGAACGACCTGGCCCGCCTGCTGCAGTCCAACCGCACCTATATCTCACAGATCATCAACACAGAGTTCGGAAGCAGCTTCTATGACCATATCAACGAACGGCGCATCCGTTTCGCCCTGAAACTGATGAAAGAGAATCCGGCTCTCATACAGGAACAAATCTCCCAAGCATCGGGCTTTACTCATGTAGCCACATTCAGCCGCGTCTTTAAGCGGCATACGGGGAAAACATTCCGCGAATGGCAAAGGTCTGCTAATTAACTGATTAGGCGTAACAATTTACGAATCCTCAAAATATTTTTACGAATCCTCAAAAAGAACATTTTCTTACACGGAGAGTCGTCTTTTTATTTCCTACTTTTGCCTCATCGAATACGAACGCGCCCATGGGAAGTGTTTTCGATTCTTCAACAAAACAAGCGAACAATTCAGTCAAAGTAGCAAAAAACAAGCACCGCCACTCCTATGAATGTTATTTACAACACACTCTTATTCTTTCCTTGTTTCGTCTCCGCTTTCTGGGGCATCACCTTGCTGACCACCTGGAAAAAGAACCTTCGTGCACAGAACGTATGGGGCCTCTGTATGCTGACTGTGGCTATCAGTTCCTTAGTATGGGGTATACTCTTTAATGACATAGAAGACTATGCGTTGTTCTATAAGCTGGATGTGGTCGACCTGATTTTCACGCTCATGTTCCTTCCGTTTGTCTATTATTTCTTCCGGTCGCTCACCAACCCCGAGCGTTTCACCTGGAAGCAATACATCTGGTTAGCTCCCTCTCTGATTCTCGGAGCCATCTCCACTGTTCTGTATATTCGGATGGGCGAAGAGCAATCCATCCAATACATACGCATCATGGTAGAAGATAGCATCTATGCCTATTTAGAGCCGGGAACGCTTCCGTGGTGGCATCGCATGCTGAGCAGCTATGCCTTTGTCCTCATCCTTTTCCTGCAGCTGACAGCCGTCCTGATCTATTCCAGTATAAATTTCAGACGATACAGAAAAGGGCTGACCCACTTCTTCTCTAACTTGGATGAAACGTCTATAGAAAACGGTCGCGCAGTGCTTATCGCTCTCTATCTTTTATTGGGCATGGGATTGGGAGTAGAGTTTCTGTGGGGCTGGTTCTTTGAGCAGTACATCTCCATCCGGCACATGCTGATGATAACCTTCGGCCTACTACTCTACTACATGAGTTACCATGTGTCCAGACTTCGTTTTGCTGCCGAGAGCATCCTTCCCGAAAACGAAGAGGCCCAAACTCTTAAAGCTGCTCCGAATACCGATAGCGAACCCACTAACTCTGCAACCAATCCCAACGGTCCCGACAAATTCCTCCCGGAACTGATCAGGCTTATCGACGAAGAACAGATCTTCCTCCAACCCAACCTTTCGGTGAGCGACCTGTCTCACCTGCTAAACACCAACCGCACCTATACCTCGCAGATGATCAACGCCGAATTCGAGTGTAGCTTTTACGAATTCATCAATGAACGCCGCATCCGGTTTGCCTTGAAACTGACCCAGGAGAACCCTACCCTCTTGCAGGAACAGATCTCGCAGGCATCGGGCTTCGCACACGTTGCCACGTTCAGCCGTGTCTTCAAAAGACAGGTAGGCATGACTTTTCGCGAATGGCAAAAGACTCTCAGATAAGCCATTAAGCACACCAATTTACGCATCCTAATTAAGAATATTTCTTAACATTTCAACTCGTCTTTTTATATGTATACTTTTGTCCCGGCCAAACACGAAACGCCTATAAAACGGGGAATTAAGAGCTATCATTTAATCAAAACAAGTAAAAGAAATCACTATTGACCGACTAAATTCAAAATTAGTCGGTCAATAGTGAATAGGAATATTAACTATTCAACTAAAATATATGGAAAGAGTTATGTCGGGTGGCTTGTCGGATACCTTTCTTCTAGTTACACAACGACATTTAAAGGTTCAGGTAATACAAATAACCACCCCATTCTGCCCAATTTAGGAAAATCCGGAGTAGGAGCACAGGAATAACAATCCCGAGTCATAGTAAATCATCTCTATAACTCTGAGGGCGTGTCAAAGGTCCAATTGCTCTTTGAAGGACAAAAAGCAATTGGACTTTTGGCATACTCTCATTTTACTCCCCTATCGGTCAGCGATACTTGTAACAGCGGCAAGAAGTCTTCCCGGTTGTCGCACCGGAAGTATCCGCTGAACTCATTCCGGTCGGCGGCACCGATCTTGATAGTTAGCTTGTTCCAGCCTTGCAGCAGCGGAAGTTCTTTGTAATTGGCTTCGTGACGGTTCTGCGCGGCAGCGCCATAAGCCTTGCCGTTGATGGACAGGTCGCAAGCGGACGTACGCATCAGCAGGGAAAGCTTCGGCATGTTTGGCTCGATGAGCAGGTCGTCCAACGGGCGGGGGCTGAACACGTAGAGGTTCAAGGTCCATCCGTCGCCGTCTTTCACAAGCTTGTCCTTGATGGTGGCCGGGAAGGTGAGCTGGCCGTCGCGCAGGAAGAATACCTCATTGACATTGGCTTGTATCTTCTGGCACGGGATGCCGGCATGTTTCAGGATGGCAGCCAGTGTGTTATATCCTTTTTCTGAATTGGCAAACTCGGTCAGCGTGCTGACGTAGAAGGAGGAAGCATCTTGCTGGTACTTCACAAATACCGGGGTGGCAGCTGTACATTCGTTCTCGCTGCGAAGCACGGCGGCAGTTTTGAGCTCTTCGGCACGTTTATTCCAGGTACGCCAGTCGGTACGGCAGGCGTTGAGTAGTACCTCTCCTTCGTTCACCAGGGTGCCGGTGAGCGAGTAGGCGGAAGCATCGGCGCGTTGCAACTCACAGAAATAGAAGTCCGAGTTATTCAGGCCGCGCATCCATGATTTCTGTACCGGCAGGTAAGAGGAGCGTTTCAGGCGATCCAAGGCAACCGGTTGCGGGAGGATTTCATTGTATGATTGTACGGTTTCGGGCACCAATCCCCAGATCCATACATCGGCTCCTTTGTCGATATGCTGCAACAGGGTTTTCTTATCGGCTGCCGATAGCGGGCGACTTCCGTCGACGATGTACAGCATACGTACCGGGGCGATGACCTTCGCGGCAAACTGTACTCCCTGCCCGTCCAGGATTTGTTTCAGCTGACCCTTCTCCGGTCCGATGAAGATGACTTCTTCATAAGGTGTGGCCGGAATGGCTGCGGGTGCATCGTATTGCGCTTTGTTGGCATCGGCATAAGGCGACCAGGCCGCACCGCCCGGTGCATTGGCTGCCCGCATGGCTTCGTAGAGCGGCCAGGGTTGGTACAAAGGCAGGCTCGGATCGTATCCGGGGTTGAAGGTGGTACAGTACGGACCTACACGTTCCGGTTGCACGCCCGGTACGCCTTCCTGGTATGCTTTGAAGAAAATGCCGTCGTCCGCCAACGCAGGAGCCTGGGTCTTGTCGCGCTTGCCCAGCGGAAGCGGTTGCAAGGCATACCAGGCCATGTTGAATACGGTACTGTACGAAGCACCCATGGAGCGTTGGTTGGCTAAGAGGTGGTAGCACTCGTTGGCCAGTCCTTCCATGCGTCCTTGTTGCGATTCGTACGCCCGCTCGCCGTTGTACACAGACACCTGCTCGGGTGTTCCGTAGTAGGCCATGCTGTGCTCACCGATCCCCCAAGGCTTACCTATACCGATCCAGTTCTTCATGGAGCCCATATCGCCATAGTGTCCTACGGTGACGGGCAGGATGCCGTCGCCATCGTCCTCACCATCGGCCGATATCCACGGACGGGTTGGGTCGTTCCGGCGGACGATGTCGCGCCACTCTTCCCAGGCTTTCTTCTGCGCCGGCATCAGCTCGGGTTTGTTGTACACATGGAGGATGACCGGTTTGTTCTCATTGCTCACGCTCCACCCGAAGACGGAAGCATGGTTGCGGTCGCGCAGGACGAAGCGTTCGAGGTGCCGTTTAGATTCCTGCCAGAAGCGGTCGGAGTCCAACTTCGGTCCGCCGTCGCTGGCCCAGTTGGCTGTCTCGTTCAGCACACAAATGCCCATTTCATCGGCCATGTCGAGGTAAAAACGTGGGTAAACCTGCGCATGCGGACGCACGGCATTGCCGTTCATTCCCTTGATGGCCGTATACCAGGCCCAGGCATAGCGACGGGTCATCTGTGGGATGCCCATGAAGTGCCAGGAGTCGCCCCGCAAAGCATACGGTTGCCCGTTCAGGCATTGTTCAGTGCCTCGCAGTGTCCATTCACGCCAACCAAAGCGTTCGTATTTCGTGTCGATGGTTTGTTTCTTGTCTATGACAGAGAGCAAAAGGGCATACAGATTGGGGTGTTCGGGCGTCCAGTACTTCAGTTTGCCCTCCGGCACAGATACCTGTATGGTGAATTTGGCCGTGGTATTGCCACTGATCAGTGCCCTCGTCGGGGCTACGGGCAAAGCTTCCTGCCCCAGTTCCCAGGCAGGTACGGGAGCCGAGTTGACATCCGTTCCGGCCAGGTTCGTCCACTCGCGGATGGTGGGTTGGAGTTTCAGATCGGCTTGCCGGGCGGTATTGTTCCGTACAGTGACCTCCAACTCCAGGGTATGCAGCGAAACCAACGGCTTCACATACACATCTTCTACGTGAATCTGCGGCAAGCCCAGCAGGTAGACGTCCTGCCAGATACCATTGATCAGGTAGCCCCACATGGAACCGGCCGGCACGATTCGGCGACCGATGGTAGACCGGTCCTCGAACAAGCCCTGACTGCGTACGCCTACCCATACTTCGGCTGTCTGGCCGGGAGAAACGTACTCCGTGATATCCACGTCGAACGGGAGGAAGAGGTCAAAGTTCTCGCCCACCTTCTTCCGGTTGACATAGACTTCGGCAAAGCCCGCCACTGCTTCGAAGTGGAGTTTCAGTTGGCTGCCCTTCCAGTCGGCAGGAATGGTGATGTTCTTCTTCATCCAGGCCATCTTCACCTGCTCCCACTCTTTGGGGTACGAAGGGTAATTGCGATGGTCCGGTCCTTCCAGGTCCCGGTTGGCAAAGTCGTTGATGTTCCAGGGAGAAGGTATTTTGATACGGGTGCTGCTCCACGCACCCTCCGTGGGCAGGGGGAGTTCCGGTGCTATGCCGCTTCCCGGAACATAACCGGACGGTAGAGCTACCGGCTGGAAGTCCCAATAGCCGTTCAGGCAAATCTCTTTCCGGTATTCCCGCTCTGTTTTATTCACCAAGCCCTCGCTCGGGGCAAAAGCAAAATCGTACACTAGTTTTTGATTGTCCCGTATGTTCTGTGCATTCACTGCACCCGGCAACAAAGTCACTCCTGCCAGCAGGACACACATCATACTTAGTCTTTTCTTCATCAGCATATTATTTACGTGGATAAATTATCTGCTGCAAAGTAAGGGGAAGGGGGTTAACACAATCCTTGGAAACAGGTTAATATGGAATTAAAAAACAATTAATTTGCAATATTCTCACTATTTCGCTCCATACAACAGGTAAAAAGGAAGCACGTATTGTTTTTTTCGTACATTTGCCGCCATCGTCTTATATATAGAATATGTATAGCCAATTATCTCCCATCGCTCCGAGCGAGTACCCCGAAGTAATGCAGGTATGGGAAGCTTCCGTACGGGCTACCCATCACTTCCTCCGGGAAGCAGTCAATAGTCAATGTGCTAATTCAGGGCATCGACGCTAACAACAAACAAGCACAATAAAACAATGGATATTTTCTATAACACACTCCTGTTTCTCCCCTTTTTCGTCTCCGCCTTCGGAGCAACAACCTTGCTTTGCCAGTGGAGAGAAAGTTCGCGTCCACAACGTGTGTGGATGGTGTTTCTGCTTACCATGGCCATCTGCGCGTTTACTTGGGGAATTATGTTCAACGACATACAAGACTATTCCGTTTACTATAAGCTCTTCGCAGCCGATATCACCTGTATGCTGCTGTTGTTTCCGTTTATCTTTCTTTACTTCCGGGCTCTCACTGATCCGGCACCGTTTACCTGGCGGCAATATATCTGGTTGGCACCCGGTCTGGCTGTCGGCTCGGGTATCACACTTCTTTTTTGCCTGATGGGCGAAGAGCAATCTATCCAGTTTATGAGTATTGAGAAAGAGGTGGGAGCCGACTTCAGCTTTGAGTACGGAACACTTCCGTGGTGGGCGCACCTCCTTACGTGGTATGTTTTCAATACCGTTTTCTTTCTGCAAACTATCATGGTGTTAACGTATTCCACAGTGAGCCTTGTCCGGTACCGGAAAGAACTGATCCACCTCTTCTCTAACCTCGATGGGAAATCCATCGAAAACAGTAGAGCGGTACTTATAGGCCTCTATGTACTATTGGGCATGTCGTTGGTGTGTGTAGTCTTATGGGGTTTATTTTATGAACAGTATTATCTCATCCGGTATATCCTGATGTCCACCGGGGGTATACTGATATATTACATGACTTATCATGTGTCCCGCCTCCGTTTCACCATCGAGAGCATCCCTCCCGAAGATGCATTAGCAGCGGATACCGAAGAAGCCCCTACGGACGCTCCCCGCAACACTTCCGAGAAATTCCTCCCGGAACTCGTCAGGCTGATCGATGAAGAACAGATCTTCCTCCAGCCCAACCTTTCGTTGAGCGAGTTATCCAGCTTGCTGCACTCCAACCGTACCTACATCTCACAAATCATCAACACGGAGTTCGGATGCAGCTTTTATGATTATATCAACGACAAACGCATCCGGTTTGCCCAGAAAATAACCACAGAAAACCCTGCTCTACTGCAGGAACAGATTGCGCAGAAGTCGGGATTTATCCATGTCGCCACCTTCAGCCGGGTCTTCAAGCGACAAACAGGTATGACTTTCCGTCAATGGCAAAAGACTATCGACCAAATAGTTAGCCCCGTCAATTGAGGAATCTATGGAGGAGATAGTGCTACTATTATAGGATGCAAAACCCTATCAGGGACAATAGCAGGGAAAACTCTTCTAATTCACACTATTTCGCTCCATGCAACAGGTAAAAAGGAAGCACGAATTGTTTTTTTCGTACATTTGCCGCCATCATCTTATATATAGAATATGTATAGCCAATTATCTCCCATCACTCCGAGCGAGTACCCCGAAGTAATGCGGGTATGGGAAGCTTCCGTACTGGCTACCCATCACTTCCTCCGGGAAGAAGACATCCTGCTGTTCCGCCGCCTGATACCGGAGCAGTACCTCGATGCCGTGCGACTGTTTGCCGCGCGCGATGCCGCCGGTACGATACTCGGTTTCCTGGGAGTGTCCGACGAGAACATCGAGATGCTCTTCATCCACCCCGATGTACGTGGGAAGGGTATCGGTGCTTCTTTGCTGAATTACGCTGTCGATGAGCTGCATCTATCCAAAGTCGATGTGAATGAACAGAATGAGCAAGCTGTAGGTTTTTACCGCCGTATGGGATTCACTGTGGTGGGCCGTTCCGAGCGCGACGGGACGGGAAAGCCTTATCCGCTATTGCATTTAGAGAAACTACTAACCGTATAAAATAATCGTTATGGAAACATCCAAACCCAAGACCGTAGACGAATACATTGCCCTGGCTTCGCCGGCGGTGAAGGAACATCTGATGAAACTACGCATCGCCGTCGTGCAGGCGGCACCCGAAGCACTGGAAAGTATCAGCTTTGAAATGCCTGTGTACAAACAAGAAGGTGTAGTGGTGTACATCGGCGGCTTCACTAAGCATGTCAGCCTGTTCACCGGGCCGGAAGCCATCGCAGCATTCCGCGAGGAACTGGCAGAGTATAAGACCGCGGGCGGCACCATTCAGTTCCCGCTGAGCAAACCTGTCCCGGTGACTCTGGTGAAGAAGATCGTGAAATCCCGGGTGAAAGAGAATCTGGCGAAAGCCAAAGCGAAAGCCAAGGAAAAGGAGAAAGCGAAAAAGGAGAAACTGAAAGCCCGGAAAGCGAAATAACCCACGCGACCAGTGCCCTTCAGGTAAAGAATAAAGGCTTCCTTGCTCACCTTATAAAGATAGGAGCCTTTGGTTTAAAAGATAGCTTATTTATCTTTTAAACCAACGATGTACGAGATGTACATCTGGAGCAGTACGAGATGCACATGTCATACAGCACGAGATGTACATCTCATACTGTACCAGATGCACATCTCGTACATGCTACCTTTTAAACCAAAGCAAGCTACCTTTAAAAGGTAAGCCACTTATCTTCCTTAGTATAGGTTCTTTACTTATAAAGCAACTCATTCTTCACTCTTTACCGGAAGAAAAGTCCGTTTTATACAATCGCGGAACCAAACCGTTCATTACCTTTGTCCTTTACAAAGCATGGACGATTTCCAACTGATACAACCCTCGCCTTTACTGGCACCGTACGTGAAACATTACTGGTTCATGACCACCGCCAGTGCGGTCGAAGCATCCGAACGCGTCATCCCCACGGGCATGATGAGCCTGATGTTTCACCGGGGCGAACGTATGTTCTCTTCTTCTGAAAACGACTGGCAACCCCGCGCTTTTCTGGGTGGGCAGGGAACAGGCTATACCGATCTGTCCTACCAGGGAAATGTCGATATGATTTGTGTGGTGTTCCGCCCCGCCGGAGCCAAAGCGTTCTTCCACCTCCCGTTGATAGAGCTGAACGAACTGAACGTATCGGTGCACGACCTGGGCGACACGTCGCTCTCCGACCTGGAGAAACGGCTGACAGACACGCCCGACGCGAATGTCTGCGTGCTCCTTATCGAGCAATTCCTCTTCCAACGCCTCCGTCAACAGGCAGCACATAATCTGAAACGGGTCGATGCCGCCATCCAATCCATCTACTCCGGACAACAAAGCGTAGAGATGTTGGCACAAACCGCCTGCCTCGGCTACAAGCAGTTCAAACGGGTATTTGCCGAGTACGTAGGTGCCAACCCCAAAGAGTACCTGCGCGTGATTCGTTTCCAGCGATCCTTGCACATCCTGCAAACTCACCCGGACATCAGCCTCACCCAACTGGCTTACGAATGTGGTTACTACGACCAGGCTCACTTCATTAAAGAATTCAAACAGTTCTGCGGATATACGCCGACGGAATACCTGGCTATCTGTGCGCCTTATTCCGACTTCTTTACCTAAAACAGCAAGATTCGGGTTGGCGGTATCTCGGCTATTTTCTTACCTTTGCCGAAAACAACCCCATTATGAAAGAGATATTCCACTACGGTGAGAAAGAGATAGCACACCTGAAAAAGGTAGACCCGGCTTTAGGTAAAATTATAGAAGAGATCGGCCTCATAGAACGCCGGGTGATTCCCGATGTGTTTACCGCACTGATACACTCCATTGTCAACCAGCAGATATCCACCAAAGCAGCCGAGACTGTCTGGCGGCGGATGGAGGCGCGATTTGGTAACATAACACCCGAGGTAATCAGCGCAGCCAGCGTAGAAGAGATTCAGCAACTGGGCATGTCCGTACGGAAAGCCACTTATATCCGGGATGCGGCATACAAAGTAGTGTGCGGAGAGCTGGATATCGACCTCCTGCCTACGCTGCCGGACGAGGAAGTATGCCGGCAACTGTCGGCCCTCAACGGCATCGGTGTATGGACGGCAGAAATGCTGATGACCTTTTCCATGCAACGTCCCGATATCCTGAGTTGGGGCGACTTGGCTATTCACCGGGGATTGCGGATGCTGTACCGGCATCGCAAAGTAGACAGGAAGTTATTTGAGAAATATCGCCGTCGGTATGCACCTTATAATACGGTGGCGTCACTCTATCTGTGGGCCATCGCCGGTGGTGCATGCAACCTGAAAGATTGTGCCCCGATGACGGAGGCGCAGAAAAAGAAAGCGCGTCAGGAAAAGAGTAAAGAGAAACAGCAAAAACCGAAGCCATGAATACGCAACAGCATCTCGATTACGCCCGCATAGCCGAGGCTATCGAATACATCCGGGAGAACTTCAAGAGCCAGCCGGCATTGGAAGATGTGGCGGGCAAGGTTGGTCTGAGCCCCGCACACTTCCAGCGGATGTTTACCGACTGGGCGGGTGTGAGCCCGAAGAAGTTCTTGCAATACATCAGTATAGAGTATGCCAAGAAGGTGTTGAGCGAGAGCACGCTGTCAGCCGCAGCGTATGAAACCGGTTTATCGGGCACCGGCCGGCTATACGATCTGTTCGTCAACATCGAAGGGATGACGCCGGGCGAGTACAAGCATGGCGGCGAACATCTGTCCATCAATTACAGTTTTGCCGAAAGTCCGTTTGGGGATGTGCTGGTGGCGGCTACGCCAAAAGGAATTTGTCACCTGGCCTTTGCCGATGAGCAGGATGATGCTTTCCGGGTGTTGCAGGAGAAGTTTCCCAACGCGCAGTTCCACCAGAAAGTGGATGCCACACAGCAGAACGCCTTGTTTATCTTCACGCAGGATTGGAGTAGGTTGAATGAAATTAAGTTGCACCTCAAAGGTACGGACTTCCAACTCAAAGTATGGGAGGCTTTATTGAGGATTCCGATGGGGCAACTGTCTACGTACGGTGACATCGCCTCCTCAGTGAACAGCCCGAATGCCTCGCGTGCCGTCGGCACAGCTATCGGAGACAATCCGGTGGCACTGCTCATTCCTTGCCACCGGGTGATTCGTGCATCGGGAGAATTGGGCGGTTATCATTGGGGGCTTGCCCGGAAAGCGGCTATCATAGGCTGGGAAGCCTCCCGGCATGGAGTAGAATAATGTCCTTTTCTTACAATTCCGGTAGAGGGAAACAGCGTAATTTTGCATAGTCATTTGACGCAGAATTATTCACTCATTAAAACGAAAGACAATGAAAAGTGTAGTTGCATTCTTTGAGATTCCCACGGAAGACTTTGAACGGGGAGTAAAGTTCTACGAAGCGGTTTTAGGTATTCAATTGCCCGTGATGGATTGCGGTGGGGAGAAGATGGCTTTCTTTCCCGAAGAAGATGGGTTGTGCCCGGGAGCTGTATTTTGGGCTGAGGGTTATAAGCCTTCGCAGGATGGTGTGCTCATCAACCTGCAAGTGGAGAGCCTGGAGATAGCTTTAGCCGCTGTCGAGAAAAACGGTGGAAAGACTGTTCGTCTTAAAACGAAGATCGAAGCAGAAGGCAGAGGATATTTTGCCTTGTTTATCGACAGTGAAGGAAATAAACTGGGGCTGTACGCAGATAAGTAACCCTCTCCACCTCACCCTCCAAACCCATAAAATGGGAACTAAAAAACCATGAAGTAACAAGAGGGTGTGTCAAAAGTTCCGTCGCTTTTTGACACACTTTCTTGCTACTTCGTATGAATAGAAACATTGCTCAAGAAGCTCTCTCCCTTCAACCTAATGCTTGTTGCAGATGTTCCTGTAACACCAAAGCATGGTTCTCTGTTGCATTGTTTGAGGCATATAGTAAAGTAACGACTTGCTTCTCCCGGATAAGAGCCAAGAACTCTTCCACTGCTGTCGATGTCTTCAACTCCTCGATGTATTTTAACCTGAATTCTTCCCAATGGATATCATGAGCTTCGTGGAACCATTTACGCAACGAAGTCGAAGGTGCTATATCCTTCGCCCAAAAATCATACTGAAGGTATTCCTTCTTCATCCCCCGCGGCCAGAGTTTATCCACCAACACACGAAAGCAATCGGTTTCTTCCTGTGCTTCATACACCCGTTTTAATCTTATTTGTACCATATTCTAACTTTCAGTGAATACTCATTTTAAAACAAATAAGTATATTTGCCTGTTTATTTATCGTGTTAATAAAAAAGCAACGAAGTATGAAAACAAGAAAAAGTATGTATGCCTTAGTGGCTGTAGCCCTGACTGCAGGCATCTATTCCTGCCAACCGGCTGTTCCGGCTGCGGAAAGTTTAACCGGTTATGTGGCAGACGCCACCATGAACAACATCATGATCATCACCAACTCCGGCGATACGCTAAACATCAGCACGATGGATGCCGACCCGGCCAAAGTTCCGGGTGTCATGATAAACGACTCGGTGGAAATCTTCTACTCGAAAGAGAAGATAGGTGAGAATGAGATTCTGAAAGCTGACAGCCTGACGGTTACGGTGCATTCTCCTTACTTCTATATTGCAGGTACGTGGCTGGAGCCTAATCCGATCAATGCAGCCGAGACGCAAGGGGTTACGCTGGAACAAGGCGGCACAGCCTCATCGGTAGGCATGGCAACTCTGCTTTTTGAGAAATGGGAGTTCAATGGTTCTGAATTGACACTGACCAGCAAAAGCATCGGCAACAAGCAGACGATTGAAGTAATCGACACACTTGTGGTTGAGAAACTGGATGCCGATTCATTGATCCTATCCAAAGCAGGTGATGTTGTTTGGCGGTTTGCAAGGGAGAAATAGCTGTATGTATCTTTATTTAAAAGCCCCATCGGCAAGGAACAAATTCCGTCGATGGGGCTTATCTATTATAAAAGGTATATTACCGGTTTTCTTTCAGCTTCTTCACTTCTTCCACCAAGCGGGAGAATGATTTATCGCGCTTCCGCTTCTCATGTTCTGCAGTGGTAAAGTGCCACGCTTCCCGTCGAAGTTTCAGATAGCTCTCGTACACCTCTCTCGGCAACAAGCCATCGCTTACTGCCTCAAGCACTGCACAGCCGGGTTCATTGATATGCGTACAGTCGGCAAAGCGACAGGAGCCTTCATAGTCTGCCACGTCTAACATCTCCGCCAACACGTCGGGATTATCAATTGCCAAGCCGAATTCGCGTACTCCCGGAGTATCTATCAGCACGCCGGAACCATCCATCAACACCATCTCCCGACGGGTAGAGGTATGTCGTCCTTTCCCAGTGGAGTCGCTGATGCCCGACGTGAGTAGCACCTCCCGTCCGCAAAGGGCATTGACAAGGGAGCTCTTCCCTACTCCGGACGAACCGACAAATACTACCGTTTCGCCTGCTGCGACAAACTCCCGCAAACGGAGAATAGTTTCGGGCTGCAGGATGCTGCTCAGGAACACAGGCATCTGATGGGCGATATGCCCGATGGCCTCTTCTACCTTCCAGCGGTCAAAGTCCAGATCCGCTTTGTTGAGTACCAGCACCGGCTGAATATCCTCTTCCAGGATCTGCGCCATGAAACGTTCCACGCGGCGGGGATTGAAGTTATCGTCCAGGCTTTGCACGATAAACGCCTTGTCCACATACGAGGCGATGGCTTGCTTATCGGCGATGGTCCCGCTCTTCTTCCGGTACAAGGTCCGTTGGCGCGGTAGCATATCAACTATGATTCCTTTGCTTTCGTCGAAAGCCTGAAAAATCACCCAATCGCCTGTGCAAGGAAGTTCAAAGCTCTCCTTGCCGTAGAGCATATTCCCGGTGAGTTCGCACTGGTACATCCCGCCCTCGGAGATGACTTCGTAGCATGTACGATGCACCACGGCTACGCGGCCGTGAGAAAGTGCCTGGTAGGTCGAGGCCTGTTTTAGTTGGCCCAACTGAGTGTTCCAACCATACTTATTTAACTGATTCATTACTTTACTTTTTTTGCAATGTAAAACACATAACCGTAGAACTCCTTATAAGCGTGGTATACCTCTGCGTCATACCGTTGAAGCTCTACAAACTCTTCTGCCATTTTATTTCCGGCGTATTTATCGAGAAACGCTTCCTGCGCTTTCGCCAACGGAGCATAATAATGCGCTGTCCAGCAAGTCTCGGGCAGGATAAAATCGAATTCGTGGATGGTTGTAATATTTTCGTTACTCATTGTTATCATGTATATAGCATGCACGCGAAAGCATAGCCATACTTTCATCGCAGCACACAAGGTAAATACTTAATTTATAGATAATAGAAAACTATTCTCAGAAGGAGAATTCCCGAGAATATGCAAAAGGACAATCTGTACAAGAGATACAAATTGTTTACTGCACCAAATCCGATTTTAGTGTTGAGTTAAACATCAAATTGCTTTAGTCCGGCAAATATAGGTATATTTTGTTCGAAAAGAAAAAAATGTGCACAAAAAGAGCAGTCCACATACTTGCAGGCGGTTCTCTATGCGGAATGCAGATGTCGAGTGGGGGCTGAAAGCACAACCATTCATAAAAACAATTAATAATATAAACAATATTTGTTTTATTGAGCATTGTTCAATATATTTGCGCCGTCAAACAATTAATGGAGATTATATGGACAAGAAACAGATTCAAGAGCAACGCATGAAGAGGTACTTCATCGATGCAGCCAAAGAGTTAGTGAAAAGCGAAGGATTAACCTCAGTCAACGTCCGCAATGTGGCCGATAAAGCAGGCTATTCATACGCCACACTGTACAATTACTTCAAAGACCTGAACGATTTGATCTTCGAATGCGTGAAGGACTTTCAGGAAGAATGCGAGAAAGCAGTCAAGAACAAAACACGGAAAAGTGAAGCAGGAAAGGAGAAACTCAAAACAGCAGTACTGACTTACGTAGAATATTTCACGGAATACACCGGTGTATTTGAACTCTTTTATATTGAGAAGATGGGTAATATCCGAAACCGGAAGCCGATCATTGAGTTGATTTACACCTTCCTTGATACGTTGTGCCAACCTTATTGGGAGCAGTGTATCGCTCAAGGTATATTCGACCGGGAATTGGCTGAGAAGAAAAAGAAACAGCTCCGCTTCGTCATCATGGGGATACAGTTGTTCTACCAGAACCGTTTTCAGCCTGAGAACTACAGAGAGTTCATGGCATTGCTCAATGAGCAGGTAGACGAAGTAATCGGACTCTGATTCCAAGGTAGACTTTTCACCAAGAATAGTGTTCATACTCAAAGAAAAAAATATCTTTGCAGTAGGGCCGGAACAGAAATGTTGCGGCAAACCATCAATTAGCAAATTTGGACAAAGTGTGTTCCGCCAAACGGCTGTACCTTTGCCTCTGTTCAATAAATCGAATTGTCTAACTTAAAAATCAAGCAAAATGGAACAGTGTTTTTGTCAGAGCTGCGGTATGCCGATGAATACCGCCGAAGAATTCGGGAACAACGCCGATGGTAGCCAGAATCAGGACTACTGTGTGTACTGCTATAAAGATGGTAAGTTTACCGTCGAGGCCACGATGGATGAAATGATAGAGCACAACCTGCAATTTCTCAGCGAATTCAACAAGGACTCAGAGAAGCAATATTCCGTAGAAGAAGCACGGGCGGAAATGAAAGCCTTCTTCCCGCAATTGAAACGATGGAAAGTTCAATAACATGCACGAAGTAACTGCAGAAAAGACTTGCCAGAGTTGCGGCATGCCGATGGCGGCCACCGAACACTTCGGAACAAACAGCAACGGTAGTCCCACCCCGGACTACTGTTGTTTTTGTTATCAGAACGGAGGTTTCACACAAAACTTCAGCATGGAGGAAATGATTGAGCACAACCTCCAGTATCTCAACGAATTTAACATAGATTTGGAGAAGCAGTTTTCTGTAGAGGAGGCTCGGGCAGAAATGAAAGCCATTTTGCCTCAGTTAAAACGTTGGCACGCGCACGAAACTACTCACCAGGAGTATTTCAGAGCTATCAATAAGGCAGTAGACTATATCAACGAGCACCTCGACAGTGTTATCAATCTGAATGATCTGGCAGAAGTAGCTCATATCTCCGGCTTCCACTTCCACCGGATATTCAAGTCGTTCATAGGCGAAAGTCCTGGGGAGTATATCCAACGATTGAGATTGGAGAAAGCAATATTCTGCTTACAAACCACCCGCCAGACACTGACTGAGATAGCCGAACAAACGGGTTATCAGAGTCCGCATGCTCTCTCGAAGGCTTTCAAGAAACGATTTGGTCTATGTCCGTCGTTGTATCGCGCTCAACCATCGGATTTGACTATACCCATCAAGCCTATCGCCTTTATCACCATAGAACCTGATATTAGGGAAATAGGAAGCAAACAAGTGATTGCTGTCCGGGTAGTGAATCCATACAAACAGACAGATGCTTTCGTCCATGCCTGGCAGAAGTTAATTCGCTTTGCTGGTATCAGCGGACTTCCAGGCGACGGGCATGAGTACCTGACGTTGAGCAGGGATGTTTCGACCATCACCCATCCCGACCGTTGCCGGAAGTATGCCTGTATTACTACAAAGCCTGGCATCCAATCCCGGGGAGAGTTTGGCTGCCAGACTATTGAAGGTGGTCTGTATGCGGTATTTACGTATAAGGGTGCCTACAAAAGCCTTGAAGGGCTGTATTGCTACATCTACCGGAACTGGATTCCCCGCAGCCAGTACGAGCTGAGAAATGTTTCTTTCTTCGAATGCTATCTCAACAGCCCGGATACTGTACCGCAAGAGGAATTATTGACGGAGGTGTATATTCCGGTAATGCCTATTACTTCTTCGAATAAAGGGTGAGCGTAGCAGGCGTTAGGCCTGGCGAGCTCACTTTCAGCGTGGTCTTTCCGGCCTTTGGTGTGCTCTTCACTACTACAAGGGCTCGTCCTTTCCAGGCTTTCCGTTGACTGCCTACATAAGAATCTTTATCCTGCAAATCGGCATTGCCTACAGCAGCTATGCTGCCAGTGCCCTTCACATCGAACGTAAGCAGATTAGTAGCATTGGGTTCTATCACACCATTTTTATCTAAGATTTCTATGGTGATGAAAGATAAGTCTTGCCCATCGGCTTTAAGCTGGGTGCGGTCGGCCGTGAGACGGATAGTGGCGGCTTTGCCGGCTGTTTGTAAGAGCGTGGTTTCTTCTTCCTGACCGCCTTGCACGCCGACGGCTTTCAGTACGCCTGCTTCGTATGGCAAGGGGAAGACAGCTTTGAATTGCTGATCGCGTCCGGTGAGTTGCTCACCAATGAGTCTGTCATTCAGGTAGAGACGCACTTGCGGGTAGCGGGAATAGATCTCTACTTCGATCTGCTTTCCTTCATGACCCGGCCAGTTCCAGCTTTCCCACGTGGGGTATACCGACCATTGGGTTTCTTTGATCTTTCCGTAATAACCGTTCGGCTCTTTGACAGCTAAGTAGAGTTTCTTTTCGGCATTGTATAGCAAATCGCGGTAATGGGAAATAGGTTTTCGCCAGCCCGTCAGGTCGATATCACCGCAGTAGGCACCGTGCCAGGGATATTGATCGCGATGGTAGTGTTCACCCTCCGATTCACCTTCATAGTAGTAACGACCGATTCCCGACTCGCCCAGGTAGTCCATGGCCGTCCAGACAAAGTCGCCGATGACGTAGGCATTGTCGTTCACCTTTGTCCAATTGCTGAAGGCATCGCGCGGGTACGATTCCGTTTGCATCATCACACGGGCAGGGACACGTTCGTGATCGCTTTCGGCTTTATGTATCATGTAGTTATAGCCCACAATTTCGTGTACTGCTGCCAGCGGGTCGTATATTTCCCAATCGCTATCCCAGGCAGCCAAGGCGTTGGTAATGGGGCGCGTGGAGTCGAACCGGCGGATATGGTCGGCGAGTTTCCGGGCCGTAGTGACTACTTCCAGTTTTTTGCGTTCAATGATCTCGTTGCCCGTGCTCCAGCAGAAGATAGAAGGGTGATTCCGGTCGCGAAGCACCATGGCTTCTATGTCCTGCTTCCACCATTGGTCTATCAAGGTGGAGTAGTCGTACGGGGTCTTCTGATCGCGCCAGCCGTCGAAAGCCTCATCGATGACGAGCAGTCCGATACGATCGCAGGCAGACAGGAAAGCTTCGGAAGGAAGATTGTGCGAGGTGCGTACGGCATTGAATCCGGCATTCTTCAGCAACTCTGCCTTTCGCTCTTCGGCACGGTCGTAGGCGGCAGCTCCCAGGCAACCGTTGTCATGGTGTAGACACCCACCGTTCAATACCGTTTTTTGACCGTTCAGCACAAATCCTTTCTCGGCCGAATAACAAATGCTGCGTATGCCGAATGTTTCAGTCACCTGATCTTGCAGGCGACCCGACTCAGTTACAGTCAACGAAGCATCATATAAGTGAGGCGTCTCGGGACTCCACAATTCGGGCTGAGAGACAGATATCGTTTGTGTCAGTTCTTTCACGCCGTTGGCAGGAAGCTCCACGGTGGTTTCTTCTTGCCCGGATGCCTGTCCTGCTTTAGTCAGACGAGTAGTCAGGGTGATTTGGCGGACGGTAGACGATTCGTTCTTCAGGAGGGTTTTCACTTGTACCTGTGCTTTCTCTTTAGATACTTCCGGGGTGGTGATAGCCACTCCCCAGTGGTCTACATGCACCAGATTGGTCGTTGTGAGCCACACATGGCGGTATATGCCCGAACCGGAGTACCAGCGGCAATTCTTCTGTTGTGCATTGTCCACCCGCACGGCCAGCACGTTCGTTCCTTCCTGCATATACGGCGTCAGGTCATAAAAGAATGAAGAATACCCGTACGGGCGCATGCCTACCGACTTCCCATTGAGGAATACCTCGGAGTTCATGTACACACCTTCGAAATAGATGCCTATCTTTTTATCTTTCAGCTCCTTAGGAGAGAGAGTGAATGCCTTACGGTACCAACCGATACCGGTAGGATAATATCCTCCGTCATTGCCTGCCGGAGCTTTGGCGTCGACCGTTCCCTCTATGCTCCAGTCATGAGGCAAGTCGAGCGTTCGCCAGGTGGCGTCATTGTAACCGGGTGTTTTGGCATCGGCTTCATCGCCGAGCATGAATTTCCAGCCCGCATCGAAGAGTTGCTTCCGCTGCCCATTTGCAGGCTGAGCATTTACCATACTACAAAGCCCGCAGAGGCAGACCAGGACAAGCATCCATCCGTTGCGCCGGCAACGGGCAAATGAAGATGTTTCGTTTTTCATTTTAGTGGTATTATTGGTTTCGTTTCTATCGTGCAAACACAAATCGAACCAAAGGTACATTATTTTAACTTATTATCTACACATTTTCCCAGCGAAGGGTGTAAATGTGCAAAGAAAGAACCCGTTAACAGAACCAATCTGACCGACCAACTCCATCAACGGGTTTCTATACCCTGAAAACTAAAATTTAAAATCGTTTTTACCTCTGACTGTTCATTATAATTAGTTTTACAATCCTTGCATCAGTTCCTGCGCCCGCTCCGGGTTCAACACCACGAATGCCTGATAGGCTTCGGCCAACTTCTTCGTGGCATTCTTATCTGCGGCATATTTCACACGGAGGGTATAATGCTTATAAACCTGCTCCAGCACGGACTTGTTGTACTTCACCTTGGCGTATTTCTGCACCATTTCGAGGTACTTGTACTCATCTTCTACCGTGGGTTCTATCTGCGTACCTTCGCCGAAATCGTTCCACGTCACAAGCTGAATCATGGGACACTTCTTGGTATCGGCTACATTGAGCTGATCCTGGAATTCCTGACCGTTGCGATAATCCACCGAGGTGATGCTACTACCCCATCCGCCTTCGTGGTAATAATCGTGGAAGCCCGGATAGGCCGATGCCATGTAGTGTTGGTACTTCGTTTTCAGCCCATCCAGGAAAGAAGCATTGTTGGTATTCACCCAAGTAAATTCACCCGCCACATTGGCATTGCGTTCGTCGGCAGCATTGCCGGCTGCGCCATAGAGGGTAAGGAAGCAGGGGTGTTTCTTCTTGATGGTGAGGGGCGCGAAGATTTCGCTCCAGTAGCTGGGGCTATTCGGGTAGTTCTCCTTGCTCATCACGATGGGGCCGAAGCACATCAGCAACGGTTGTCCGTCGACGGTGATGTAATTGTCGCGCTTGAAGAAGCTCTGTTCCAAATAGTTCATGTCGGCCACGCCCCACTGGATCCGTTGGTCGAGCGAGGAGGTGCCGTCCAGATTGTTGCGGTCTTCGTAGACGATAGCGAGTTCCAGACCTGCGCGCGCCATGGCCTCCATCAGTACCTCGGTGGAACCGGCACCGTTGCGCGAACCGTACCAGTCGACCAGTACGCCTTCTATGCCGGAATATTTCATCAGCAAGGCATGATAGTCGAGCACCACCGGATCGCTGGAATCGTACGGGCCGATGAGTGGATAAAAGTGCGAGGCGATGTTACGGCGTCCATTGGCATCTGTCTGATCGGGGTTGCAATTAGCCATGGTCCAGTGCATGCCCCATTCGCCGCTATAGCCTTTGGACTGGAACCAAGGCATATAGTGTACGAAGATACGCATGTCGGTGCGCTTGTCTACTTTCGCAACCGTCTTCGGACCATTGTCTTCGCTGCCACCTTCGTCGCTCGAGCAAGCGAAGCAGCATACCGACAGCAGCATGAAAGCAGCGTAAAGGAGTGAGTCTTTTTGTAATAACTTCATATAGAGTCGTTTAATTTAAAGTTTCTCGAAGATGATAGCGGCACCACCACCGGGTGCCAATGGCAACTGCAACACATCATCGGCTGTAACCTCCCGTTCAGAAATAGCTACCGGATAAGGGTTCCCGGCATAATGCGCCCCCTCGCCGTCGGCGAAGATACGGGCACGGTACGTGGCACCTTTATCCAAGAAAGAGAGAGCGATGTTCGTTTGGCGTGCCTGCTCACCGGTGTGCGAACCAAGGAACCAGCGGTTGCCCCCGCGTTCTTTGCGGGCCATGGTGATGTACTTTCCTATTTCCGCTTCGGGTACTACTGTCTGCGCCCAGGTAGTGGGACAAGATGTTACAAACTCGAAGGCAGGCAGATTTTCAAAGTTCTCGATCGCATCGGCAGCCATCTGCAACGGGCTGTACAGAAGTACATTCAGTGCCAGTTCGCCGGCAGTGGTAGTACCGGGACGTGTCTCAGGATGCACCTTGTTGGTATGACAAAACACATTCGGCGTATAGTCCATCGGACCGGCCAAGCCGCGTGTGAAAGGCAACGTTACAGTGTGCGAAGGCGGGTTTCCGCCATCCGTCGCCCAGGCATTGTACTCCTGACCGCGTACCCCTTCCTGCGTCATCAGGTTGGGAAGAGTGCGTTGCAAGCCTGTCGGCATCACCGGTTCGTGATTGTCTATCATCAGGTGATGACGGGCGGCAGCTTCTACCACCTTGCGGTAGTGACGTACACCGTACTGGCTATCGTGACGTTCTTTTCCGTCAATCAAGGCACCTACGTATCCTGTCTTTACACAGTTGATGCCTAACTTCTCATAGAGAGCGAAGGCTTCTTCCATCTGCGCTTCCAGATTAGAGGCAGCACCGCCTGTTTCGGCATGAGCGATAAAGCGTACTCCTTTAGAGGTGGCATAGCGAACGATCTCTTGCAAGTCGAAGTCGGGGGTGGACTGCGTAAAGCTGAATAGGTTGCCGTTCTTAGTCCAGTCGCCATCCCATCCGGTGTTCCATCCTTCGGCCAGCACACCGGCGAAACCGTGAGCGGCTGCGAAGTCAATGTACCGCTTTGTGTTGGCAGTGGTAGCACCGTGGCGTTCGCCTTGCGACCAGGTATATGTGTCCATGTGGATAGCCCACCAGATACCGATGTAACGGCCCGGTTCCAACCATGACGTATCGGTCAGTTGAGAAGGCTCGTTCAGGTTGAGCATCAGGCGGGAGAGAATCAAGTCGCCAGGCTTGTCGGCCACAATCACCGTGCGCCAGGGAGTAGTGAGCGAAGCTCCTGCAAATACCTTTTCCCCCGTGGACCACGGAGTGAGATCGGCACGGAGGGTAGTACGATTACTCCCGGTGGACGTCAGGTTCATCTTGGCATAGTCTGTCAGGGCGGCTTCGTGGATAGCTAAGTAAAGCGTCGGATCGAGTTGCAATGTCAGCGGTGTGCAGACGGTATCGAGCCGACTGACAGGAGCATCGCGGTAGATATTTTCGTAGTACTCCGTGCGATGGGTGGGGATGGACCAGGCGGTAGCATCCGTCGGGAGAGCAAATTCGGTAATTTCGTCTATCACCGTGAGTGCGTCCAGTCCCTGTCCTTCCGGGACTTCATAGCGGAAGCCCAGCCCGTCGTTGAACAAGCGGACCACAAGGGTGAACTTCATCGGCTGTTCGCCGCCTGCGAGGAGATCGACACGCATTTCGTTGTACGTGTTATTGATTTCGGCTTCTTCGCCCCAAGGTTCCTGCCAGGTTTCACTGAAGGAAGAGCGAGACACCTTTTCTATTTTCAGGTTCTTGCTCAGGTCGGCTTCGCGAAGCACCAGCCCCAGACGGGAGGGTGCCAGTACCGTGCTTTCGCCACGCGAGAGCGTGTAGCTCAGCACACCGTCCTGCCTACTGAGGCTGAACCGGAGGCGTCCGTCGGGAGAGCTCACATCGTCCGAAACGGGGGAGCAGGCACCCATACTCAAAAGGAGCATCAGGCATCCGCATATATTGATTAATAGTTTCTTCATTTGTATCTGTACGTTTTCATATTTGTAAAATGTTTAAAAAAGAAGACGGTTCGTCCGTCTTCTTTTTCAACTATTCAAATCCATTATTTGGCGTAATCCGGATTCTGCACCAAGTTGGGATTCAACGTCAACACATTGGCCGGTATAGGATATACACGACTGGCTTTCGATGTGTCATAAGCAGTTGCGGGCTTTTCCCACCAAGGCTGGAAGTAGGTACCAAAGCGGATGTTTACCGTGCGGCGCAAACCTTCGAATACGAACTCATGACGCCACTCTTCGTCCAGGGCTTCCAATGTCAGGGAAGTCAGATCGCCCAGCCCGGCACGGTGTCGTATCTCGTTGACATACGGCAGTCCGGCATCGGGGAAACCGAGACGCAGGTTAGCTTCGGCTTTCATCATCAAGACTTCCGCCCAACGCATCAGTACCCAGTCGTAATCGCGCTCCCACTCTTCGTCGGGGCTCACTTCGTATTTGAACAGGCGGGCACCCATGCACTCGGCTCCTAATCCATCGTTTTGCATGTCGATGCTGCGGATGTCTTCCGTATAGTTGAGCTGATTACCTTTGGTGGTAGTGATGATGCTGCCCGTAGCTTTATCGTGCTGTTCGCCGATGAGCAGGCACTCGCGACGTACATCCTTCTCGTTGAATGAAGAGTACAGTCCCGGCTGGGCCGCGATACCGTTGGCCGACCAGTTGCCGCCGTACTTCACAGCAGAGAAAGCTTTCCACTGCTGGTCGTTGAAGCTCATCGAGTTGAGGTAGTTGCCTACCGTTCCCTGCTTGTGGTCGTACGGGATGGCAAAGATGATTTCGCGGCTCTTCTCGTTGGTTACCTTGAAGTTGGCTTTATACTCGCTTTCGAGGGTATAGCCCGATACCTTATTACAGGCTTCCAGACATTCTTTCCAGCGGGCGGTGCCGGTGTACGTTTCGGCATTCAGGTAGAGGCGGGCCAACAGCGTATATGCCACATTCTGGGTGAATCGCCCGTAAGAGATAGCCGAGGGCAAGTCGTCGATGGCAGCCAACAGTTCGGACTCTACAAACTTATATACCTCTTTCCGGTCGGTTTTGGCGGGAAGTTCGGACTCTTCGAAATTAGTGGTCACAGGCACATCACCGAAGGTATTGAGCAACAGCCAGTAATAGTAAGCCCGAAGTCCGCGCAACTCGGCTTTAATGCGGTTCTTGTCTGCTTCCGACTGGCTCGACTTATCGATCTGATAAATCACACTATTGACACTCACAATACCGTTGTAGCAATACTTCCAGTAGCTTTCGAAGAGTTTGTTGCCGGCTGTCCAGTTGTGCGTCTGTGCTTCGATGTACACACCGTTATCATACCAGTCGGTTCCGCGCGCCGGGATGCAAGCCTCATCGGAAACGCACTCGTCGAGGAAGAAGACAAACTCGCACGTGGGGTAACAGGCTATCTTGGTGGACTCGTCGGAGAACCCGCGAAGCGAAGCATACGATGCTCCCACGATGGTGGCAATTTCCGAATCCGTCTGACCGTATTCGTCCATAGGTACCTTGTCGTACAGTTTCTCGGTCATGTCTGTACAGGCACCGGTCAGCAGAGCTGAGCAAATCAATAGAAAGGATGATATCTTTTTCATAACGCATGATTCATTTTAAAATGTAACATTGAGTCCGAACATAAAGGTACGCGGGCGCGGGTAGACGTTGCACAGGTCGATTCCCGGATTATCCAGTCCGCTGGTATTGATTTCGGGATCGATGCCCTTGTAACCGGTGAGGACGCATACATTGTCCACGGTGCCGTACAGGCGTACTTTCTGCAAACCAATCTTCCGAGTGTTCGGAATGGTGTAGCCCAACGTGACGGATTGCAGGCGCAGGAAGGAACCGTTCTCCAACCAATAGTCGGAATAAGTCACTTTCGACGGGTTGAGACCACTTTTCAAAAAGTCGTCCGGTACGTTCTGCGACGGCAGACGGTTGGACATGTACAGGTTCATGTTGGTAGCATTCAGAATCTTCTGGCCGAACATACCGTAGGCAGATACGCCGAGGTCAAGACCGCGCCAGGTCAGCGTGGTGGACAGACCCAGGTTGTACTTGGGTTGCGCGCTTCCCAGATAGACGCTCTCGTCGGGGTTATTGATGATAAATTCGCCGTTTTCATCGACACCCTGGCAACGCGGGCCGAAGAATGCGCCCGTAGGATAACCTTCTTTGACCATCTGTGTGTAGGCGTTGGACAGACCGGAAAGTCCGTGCAGCTGACCGGCAGGTGTGCCGAGATCCTGGAAGGTATCATTGGACAGGCTGGTAATCTCTTGCTGATTGTACGAGAAGGTCAGCGTGGCATCCCACGACAAGTCTTTCGCTTCGAGAATATTGGCATTGAGCGAGAATTCCACGCCCTTGTTCACCAGGTCGCCCACGTTGGCCAGCATGGAGCTGTAGAGGTATGGCGGTTGTGATACGGGGTATGTCCAGAGCAGGTCGCTGGTTTTCTTGTAGTACACTTCCACACTACCGTTCAGGCGGTTGAAGAGCGAGAAGTCCACGCCGAGGTTATACTGAGCTGTACTTTCCCATTTCAGGTCGGGATTGGCATTCTGCGAAGGAGCGTACGAGTTCTTCCATGTATTGGTGGCGGCATCGTAATAAGCACCACCCACGGTACCGAGCAGTGCAAGCGATTTGTATTCGCCGATACCGTCCTGGTTACCCGTGACACCGTAACCGGCGCGGAGTTTCAGGTTGTTCAACCATGACGATGTACTCTCCATGAAACGCTCGTCCGAGATGCGCCAAGCTACTGAAGCCGAGGGGAACACACCCCACTTGTTGTTGTCGCCAAAACGCGAAGAACCGTCGCCACGAACGGTGGCTGTCAACATATAGCGGCTCTTGTAACCGTAGTTCACACGGCCGAAGAAGGAAGTCAGTTGCGACTCGCCTTTGTACGAATACACATCTCCGATACGGAAGTCTGAACCTGCACCGAGGTTGTTCCACAGGAAGCGGTCGGTATCATAACCACGACGTTCGGCACCAAAACCTTCGTACATATTGTCTAAGTATGAGTAACCGGCCATGGCATTGAATTTATGGTCTTTGGCAAAGGTACGGTCGTACGTCATATAGGCTTCGATTTGTTTGTTTACATAGTCGCCCAGGTTGCGGCGGGCATAACCGTTGCTATTGTTGGCAAAGGCGTACGACGGCTGGTAGTACCGTTCCTGGTGCGAGTTGTACTCATACGAGGCATTGACAGCACCGCGCAGACCGGGGAGGAACTCATATTCCACCTTTCCGTAACCCAGCAGGCGGTAGCGGGTGTGTTCCGACGAATAAGTCTCATTGAACTCCACCGGGTTTTGCATGTTGGTGCCACCCATCTCGGTATATTTGCCGTTTTCATCGCGAACAGGAACGGTGGGGTTCTGATTCATGGCGTAGTTGAAGATACCGTAGAAACCGGTTTCGGGCTGGCGGTACTTGTCCACGGTGGCACTCAGGCCAAGGTCTACTTTCAGTTTCTTATCCAACGCGTACTGGTAGGTAGATAAGCTACCGGACAGACGTTCCAGGTAATTCTCCTTCACGATACCTTCTGTGTTCTGGTAAGTCAGTGAAGCACGTGTACCGCTGTTGGCGCGACTGGTGTTCATATAGAGGTTGTGCGACTGTGAAACCGATGTGCGTTCCAGTTCCTTGATCCAGTCTGTATTGGCACCGTAGTCAATGGCACTCATTATTTCGTTATCGCGTACGTACTGTCGCCATTGGTTGGCCGACAGCATGTCGATGTTCTTGGCAGCCATACCTACCGACACCGAACCGTTGTACTCTATCGTGCTTCGTTCGGCATCTGTACTGCGGTTGGTGGTAATAATGATCACACCATTGGCACCGCGCGAACCGTAGATAGCAGCAGCCGAAGCATCTTTCAACACGTCCATCGAGAGAATCTCGGACGGCTGTACGGTGTTGATGTCCACACCGGCAATTCCGTCGACCACTACCAACGGTGAGTTGCTAGCCGAGAGCGAGGTACCGCCACGCAGACGCATGGCTGCTCCTGCGGCAGGGTCGCCCGAACTTTGGGTGACTGCCAGACCGGCGATTTTTCCTTGCAACAGCTGTTCGGTAGAAGTAATCACGCCTTGTTTCAGTTCTTTCGAACTGACCGAGGCGATGGAACCCGTCAGGTCGCCCTTACGCATTTGTCCATAACCCACGCCGACAATCACGATTTCGTCCGTCAGGATGGCATCTTCGGTCATGACTACCGCCATACCGTTCTGTGCTAGTTGCTCGATGGTGTGATAACCCACGTACGAAAATACCAGCGTAGATCCCGAGGGAACACTGATGGAGAAGTTGCCTTCGATGTCGGTGATGGTACCGTTGCTCTGCTTGCCTTTCTCTATGACGGAAGCACCAATGACAGCCTCGCCCGCCTTGTCCTTGACGACGCCCTTGATGGTAAGGTTCTGCGCCGATACGTTGACCGCAGTTAGCAGCATCACACAGATCACTGCCCAATGTATATATCTTAGTTTCATATTATGCTTTTCTTTTAAAGGTTATTCTATCTCCGAAACGGGAATCAACGGAATATCCATCTCTTCCACCGCCGAATCATTGCCCAGACGGGTGACTTTGAGGTGCATCTTAGTCAGTCCATTTTCTTTTTGTAGACCGTTGAAGAGGTTGACCGTTACAGTACGTTGGGCGCGATTACCTCCGAACTCACCTGTCAGTGTAGTGCTTCCGCCGGTAATGGTGTACTTCAGGTTGGCTACTCCATCGTCATGGATACGTGTCAATGTTATGAAATCCAGCTGCGACAAGCGACGCGGGAAATACGAGAATACCGGATCGGGATCGGGTTCTACATCGGCAGCGTACAGTTTGAAGTCGGCTCCGGTAGCTGTTACTCCGCGATATGCCCAGTCGGTGGTGGGTAGGGAGAAGGCGATGTTACTCATTTTATAACCGCCCATGATCTCCTCATCGGTGATGCCGTAGTAGTCCTGCGGTTTCATGTCGAGTTTGTAGATGTTGTCGGCTATCTTCTTGAATTTGGTTTTCTCTACCAGAGCCGGAACACCCATATTAGCTTCTACTATGTGATCGGCATACTCATTCAGTCCACTGTGAATGTGAAGGTTACCGAAGTTCTTGCCTACCAATGCACCGACACCTTGTCCATCCACGTTAAGAAAGTTCAGATTAACCAGGATAGAAATATCGTCTTTGTAGGAGAAGCTCTGCGGATATACTTTCAGGTCGGCCTCCGATTCAAGGAAGCTCTTGTAGTCCCCCTGGAAGGGACGTGCCAGCTGAATGGAACCAGTAATTGCTTCTTTATTGCCGTTACGGATGTTCATCCAGAAGATGTCATTGTTGGCATATAGATCTGCGGCCGATACACCGTAGAAAGTTGTGGGAACTATTGTCAGCTTGTAGACGCCATTGCCTACATATTTCAGTGTACAGGCATCGGACGGGTTGTTCCACGCATCAGGTGTGCCGAGCACGTCTTCAGGATTACCGGGTGCCCAGGTCCAGATGTAGAACGGTTCGCCCTCTACCTGCATGAACTCAGACATGTCGAAATACCAGGTTACTTGTTCGTCGGGCAGATAAATGACCGGATTGGACCAAGTTCGCTGAGCCATGACTCCGGGAAGGAGCATCAGTAAGAATGCGCAAAGAATGAGAATTCGTTTCATGGTATTAGTTGTTTACGGGGATTAATGTATACGTGTAAGAGACGAAGGGCGTGCCGTTGGTCTTGCGGGTGAGCGTCAACTCCATGGTAGCCGACGAGCCGGGAACGGCTGTGATGGCTATGGCACCAGTCTGCTGGGTGCAGGCAGCGTCACTAAAGAATTGCAGTGTTACGGGCGATCCATCCCAGTTGGGGAACGGCTTTTCCAGTTTCCAGTAGCCCGATTCCGGGATTAGCGCGGGTGCTCCACCGGCGGTAAAGGAGGTGGGGTGCTGGTTTTCGTCTACATTCAGGGTGATGTTGAAGTTCTCGAAGAAGCTGGTCAGGTCCATCTGGGTGGTACCCGTTCCAGCGGCAACGGCTACTTCGTCCACTTGTTTCATACGTGTCAGGTTCCAGTTGCCCGCTACCTTTTCATACAAGGTGATGGGTTCGGTGTAGATACCGTCGTCTGTGTCACAGGCGTACAGCAAGGAACAGAATGCTGTGCACAATACCACTTTGGTAAGTAGTGTTCGGATTGCTTTCATACTTTTTTCTTTAAAGTTAATATTCAAAGGTGCAGCAGGTGGAGTGTTTCCCTGACTGCTGTGATGCAAAAGTAGAGGAAAGTGATATTGGCAGGAATATATCAACAATATATATAGTCCCCGATGGGGTTATATAATTATATACGATTGATTATCTGCTAATTACAAACACAAAGAGAGAAAGGACATATAAGAAAAATATTATGAGATTATACGCATAATCAGGGGATCAGCAGCAAAAGCGTGTGTTTATCGTGTCGGTTGGGCTATTATACAAGGGAATCTATTTCAGGCCTTCACATCTTCCAACCTCTCTGAAACCATTTGTTCATCGGGGTTACAGTATGAATACCCCCTCCTTCATTCGCTCTCCA
>JAVBUC010000049.1:0-49455 GCA_031555765.1 Bacteroides sp.
TTGAGGATACTCAATTTAAAAAGTAAGTAAAATGGCAAAAGGAAATAGAAAAGTTCCTGAAATCAATTCAAGCTCCACTGCCGATATCGCTTTCTTGTTGCTTATCTTCTTCTTGATCACAACATCTATGGATACCGACCGGGGTTTGGCAAGACGTTTGCCGCCTCCGCCGGAAGATCAGCAAGAACAAAATGATGATAAGGTCAAAGAACGTAACGTGTTGCAGGTGTACCTGAATAAGGACGACCAGTTGATGTGCGGTAATGAGTACATCGGCGTACCACAGCTGAAACAGAAAGCGAAAGACTTTATCGTCAATGCATACAACGACGATAAATTGCCGGAGAGAGTTGCTAAAGAAATCCCGTTCTTCGGAACGACGATGGTCACAGAGAAGCATGTAATTTCTTTGCAGAATGACCGTGGATCTTCTTATCAGGCATATATCAATGTTCAGAACGAACTGGTAGCTGCCTATAATGAGTTGAGAAACGAGTTGGCTAACGAGAAATGGCAGAAGAACTATGTTGACCTGGCTGATGATCAGCAAAAGGCGATTCGTGATATTTATCCTCAGAAGATATCTGAGGCAGAACCGAAAAAATACGGAGAAAAGAAGTAATGGGAAAATTTAATAAAACCGGTAAACGTGAGATGCCTACGTTGAACACTTCTTCTCTGCCTGACCTTATCTTCACCCTGTTGTTCTTCTTTATGATTGTAACAACCATGCGTGAGGTAACATTGAAGGTTGAGTTTAAGGTTCCGCAAGGTACTGAACTTGAAAAGCTGGAAAAGAAGTCGCTGGTAACGTTTGTCTATGTGGGTAAACCTACGCTCGAGTTCCGCAAGAAATTGGGCTCTGAAAGCCGCATCCAGTTAAACGATGCTTTTGCTGAAGTAGACGAAGTTCAGGATTTTATCTTCCAGGAAAGATCAAGCATGAAGGAAGAAGACCAGGCTATGATGACTGTGTCTTTGAAAATCGACAAGGATACGAAAATGGGTATCGTAACTGATATCAAAAACGCCCTTCGTAAAGCTTATGCATTAAAGATCAACTACTCGGCGCAAGCACGTCAGTAACAGTTGATATTCTATAGAAAAAGCGTCCGGTACACTTCGTATCGGACGCTTTTTTTTGCGATTACTTTACCTGATAAACATCGCGGTAGATACATGTCTTGGCTGTTTCGAAGCCTTGCTCTTCTGTCCAGTCGCCATGTACCATGAGGCGCATAGGGAGAGGCTCTCCTCCGGGGCGGTAGGGTGGTTGCAGGTAAGGAGCCTGCCACAGGATGAACCCTTGGCGTTCGTAGAAACCAATGCGGCGTTGTTCCAGTTTGCCGGTAGGAAACTCTACTTCCAGGATGATGGGGCGGTGCAGCAGGGTGAACAAGTGTTGGAGTACTTTTCCGCCGTAGCCACCATTCCGGCAATCGGGGTGGATGGCGAAGTGTTCGATGTAATAAAACGTGTCGAACTCCCAATAAGTGAGCAGGCCGACGGGCTTCTCTTCATCGAGGATGACGTGGTTGTGGAAATGAGGCGTGTGGTCCGTGAATGTACGCCACTCCGCCAGCTCCCGGTATTCTTCGGGAGGGAAAGAAAAAACGAGCAGATTCTCCAGGAATGGATACCAGGGAGAATCTGTTCGTATGGGTTGTAATTGAATCATTTATTTGAGTGTATAGAAGTCGATGATGCGCAGCAGGGCACGTTGGCACACGGGGCAGAATTCCGGGTGGTCGTTGGTACGCATGCGGCAGTTGTCCACCGGTCGGTAGATTCCTTTCGATGAGTAGCCTCCCCCTTCATACAGCCCTACCGGGTATTGTTTGGCCTTGGCGGGCGGAGTGGGGATGGGAGTGCCGGCGGGGATCATATCTTCCCATTTGGAGGCGAAGTCTACGCGGGTGGTGATGTTAGGTTCCCAAGGCTCTACGTCGAGCGGGTAGGAGTCGGTCATCACGTCGTTGTCGTAGAAGTACTCGTCGCCCAGTCCGCCAAAGCTATGCCCGAACTCGTGGGCTACTACCGGACGGAAAGTGGGATGATGAGCCGAGGTGAGCGTATAGGCGTTGTAGATGCCGCCGCCCCCGTATTCCGGCGTGTTGACAATGATGATGATGTGCTCGTACGGAATGCCTGCCAGCGCATTGTGTATTGCCTTGACACGGCTGCTGGTGAGGTACCGTGCCGAGTAGAAGGTATCGTAATTCGACTGGAAAGCGGTCTGCTTCCATACATGGCTATGCGGAATGCTCACGCCGCTGTCTGTCGATGGGGAGGCAACAGCCACCATGTTGAACCGGTTCTTAGTCGAAGTGAAGGGCTCGTACGAGAAGATGCTCTCGCAGGTAGCTTCGGCATCACGGTAGAACTGTTCCATCTCGCCTTCGGTGTATCCTTCGGCGAGGATAGCTATATCAATACAGTCTGCTTCGTTGCCGCTCTTCAGTACATACTTGTGAGGAGTGACATGATCCATGCTTCGTTGCCGGATCAGGATGTCGTCCGGACGTACAACATGTTTCAGGGTGGCGATGACCTGCTGCGATAAGTTGGTCAGCGTGACTTCCACCTCTACGGGTTGTTTCGGATAGGGGAGAAGGAAGGTGTTTTCAAATCCTTTGGCAGTGGTCTGTGCTTCGTCGGTCGACAGCCATTCCTGAAACAGGGACGAGAAGGAGGTAGCGTAGATGACCTGTCCGGTGGTCAAGTCCTTTACATAGATTTGCCCGTTGCCTTTTTGTGGCAACCCGGCCAGATGATGGCGGCGTCCGGCCCACGTGGGGAATTGGGACAACTCGTCCACATAGACGGCCTGCTTCGCGGCATCGCCGGAGAAGACATAATCCACTCGGAGTGTTTTGTTGACAAAGAATTGATTAAACTCCTGTGCCTTGGCACTAATCGCCAACACAGTTACTAAGCAAATGGTAATGATACGTTTCATATTCGCGTGTTTTTCGTTCTATCACAAAGGTACAAACTATTTAGTATTTACACCTCGTTTATAAATAAAAGTAACAGTTTATTGTATTTATTGCCGGGAAAATAGCTAACTTTGCGTAAATGATTTAAGAATTAAAACAAATCGTATTTGAAAATGGGACAACACCAGTTGGATGCTTTGGATGCTCAAATCCTGAAGCTGATTGCAGATAATGCTCGTATACCTTTCCTGGAAGTAGCCAGGGCGTGCAACGTTTCGGGTGCCGCTATTCATCAGCGTATTCAGAAGCTGACGAACCAGGGTATATTGAAAGGCTCAGAGTTTATTATTGATCTTGAAAAGATCGGATATGAAACATGTGCCTATATAGGTCTTTACCTGAAAGATCCGGAGTCATTCGACTCGGTACTCAAAGCCTTGCAGAATATCCCGGAAGTTGTAGAGTGCCACTTTACGACGGGACAGTACGATATGTTTATCAAACTATATGCCAAGAACAACCACCATTTGCTGAGCATCATCCATGATAAGCTCCAACCGCTGGGACTGGCACGTACAGAAACGCTGATTTCGTTTCACGAAGCCATCAAGCGTCAGATGCCTATCCGGTTGGACGAGGTGCCGGCGGAAGAGGAGTAATTACTTCCGGATATAGTCTACAAAAGCATACGAGCAGAGATGTTTCTCATCCACAGGGTGAGCATCTCTGCTTTTCTCTTTCCATATAGCCGGATCTAAGGGGGGAAAGAATGCATCGGCGTGAGGGGCTGTGCTGTCTATCTCGGTCAGGCAAAGCTCGTCGGCCACGGCGATGGCCTGGCGATAGAGCGTCTCGCCGCCAATGATGTAGAGATGCTCGTCCGGTTGGCAGCTTTGCAGGGCAGCTTCTAAGGACGGGAATACCTCGGCACCGGGGCAAAAGGTGGCAGGGTTAGACGAGAGCACCACGTTGCGGCGGTTGGGTAGTGCCCCTTTCGGGAGCGACTCGAAGGTCTTCCGTCCCATGACGATGGTATGGCCGGTGGTCAGTGCCTTGAAACGTTTCAGGTCGTTGGGCAACCAGAACAGCAGTTTGTTCTCGAAACCAATGCCCATATGACGGTCTACCGCTGCTATGATACTTATCTTGCTCATCTTTTTATACGGATACGGCACCGGCGATGTGCGGGTGCGGGTCATAATTTACCAATTCGAAATCGTCAAAACAGAAACCGAAGATGCTCTTCACGTCCGGATTCATCTTCATCTGCGGCAGTGGACGCGGCTCGCGGCTGAGTTGCAGTTTCACCTGATCCAGGTGGTTCAGGTAGATGTGTGCATCGCCCAGCGTGTGGACAAAGTCGCCTGCCCGCAGTCCGGTGACCTGTGCCATCATCTGCAGCAGCAGAGCGTACGAAGCGATGTTGAAAGGAACACCCAGGAAGATGTCAGCACTGCGCTGGTAGAGCTGCAGGCTGAGACGTCCGTCGGCCACATAGAATTGGAAGAAGGCATGGCAGGGTGGGAGGTTCATGTTCTTGATGTCGCCCACATTCCAGGCACTGACGATGATGCGGCGCGAGTCGGGATTATGCTTCAGCGTCTCCACTACTTCACTGATCTGGTCAATGTGTCCGCCTGTATAGTCGGGCCAGGAACGCCACTGGTATCCGTAGATATGTCCCAGTTCGCCCTGGGTATCGGCCCACTCGTTCCAGATACGTACCCCGTTGTCTTGCAGGTACTTCACATTGGTATCGCCCTGGAGGAACCAGAGCAGTTCGTGGATGATGGATTTCAGGTGGAGCTTCTTGGTGGTGAGGCAGGGGAATCCCTCCTCTAAGTTGAACCGCATCTGGTGTCCGAAGATACTGATGGTGCCCGTGCCTGTGCGGTCGCTTTTCTCTGTGCCTTCGGCCAACACCCGGTCGAGCAGGTCTAAATATTGTTTCATTTCGCAGGAATTATCATTTGGGTTGAATCTCCTGCAAATATACAGGTTTATTCTTTACGGCGGGAATATCTGAAACGAAAATCGGGGCCGGTATCAGAGGAAAGGAGTGAACAAGTTGGCAAACCATCCCACGAACTTTTTCCAGGGAGAGCGTTGCTTCCATAACTCGGGGGTCAGAACGGTACAGTGTTGCAAGTCGGCCTCAAATACCTGATTCAGCTCTTCGGTGACTCCGGCATCGAAGAAGAATGCATTCGTTTCGTAGTCATAGCGGAGGCTGCGGCTGTTCAGGTTGGCTGTGCCTACGGTGCAGAACTTATCGTCCACCATCATGATCTTGGAGTGGTGGAATCCGCCGTTGTACAGGTAGATGGTGGCACCGCGCTTCATCAGCTTGTGTACTTTGTAGAGCGATGCATCGGGGGTGAAGGCAATGTCCGACTTGGCCGAGATCATGATCTCTACCCGGGTACCCCGGTCTATGGTTTTCTTCAGGGCTTTGTTGATGGAGGACGTCGGCACGAAGTAAGGATTAATGATGCGGACACTCTTCTGGGCGGCATAGATGGAAGCGGCATAAGCATGGCTCAGCATACGGGGCGACTCTTTCGGCGTACGGTCCACGATGGCCGTGGTGACGTGAAAACCGCTGTCCGTCCGTACCGGGTGTTCCGGGAGATAGGCGTCGCCGCCCACGTTTTGCTTGGTCTCTTTATTCCATATAGTAAGAAATATCTTTTGCAGTTCGTTCACTGCCGGCCCTTCGATACGTACGTGCATGTCACGCCAGGTGCCTATCTTGGGCAGCCCGTTGATGTAGTAGTCGGCAATGTTCATCCCGCCGGTATAAGCGATTTTCCCATCGATGACAACGATCTTCCGGTGGTCGCGGTGGGCGGCATGGTTGATGTAGGGAAAGGTGAACGGGTCGAACTTCACGATCTCGATGCCCATCTTCCGGATCTCTTTCAGGTGTTTCTTCTTCAGGGGTTGGTTGTTGGACCAGTTGCCGAACGCATCGAACATGGCTCGTACCTCCACGCCTTCACGGGCTTTCTGCCCCAACAATTCAAAAAGTGCCCCGGCAATGGAGTCGTTGCGAAAGTTAAAATATTCCAGGTGGATGTGGTGGCGGGCATGGCGGATGGCTTCAAACAGGTCGGTGAATTTTTCCCGTCCGCTTTTGAGCAGCTTTACCTTATTGTTTTGTAAGGTGTCAATGCCCGATTCTTTCAGAAAGTCGATAACGAACTCCTCGCTGGATAGAAGTAAAGTGTCCTGCGGTTGGTTCAGTAGGCTATCTATTCTCTCTGCTCTGGCACTGATCAGTACGACAAAAAGGAAAAATATGGTCAAACGGATTCTCAAGTTCTTCTGCTGTCTTTGGTTACGAGATGCAAATATACAATATTTCACCACAGAGTGGCACAGAGTTTTTTGTTTTTATTTCACCACAGAGTCACACAGAGTTCCACAGAGTAAGAATAAAAGACTCTGTGGAACTCTGTGTGACTCTGTGGTGAAAACTATCAGATCAGCGAATAAGCTTTGCGTACTCCCAGAAATCCCAATACCACTACCACCAGAATCAGTGTGCGTGGATCGAAGTTATTGGCTCCGCTCTGTACCACCGCTACCAATGCGTCGCGCACGGCATACACCATGGATTGCAGTCCGTCTAATTTGACGAAAAGCAGGATGGCGATGATTCCCACCAGGGGTGTCCATAACCAGGACCACTGGCTGCGTCTGTCGGGCAAGTGATGCATCACCCGCCGGCTGAAGCCATTGTCAGGTATTTCTTCCCGGTGATGTCCGAAGAATTCTTTTATCAATTTATCATCTGTTTCCATCATAACCGTTTTGTTTTAAGAACGTTGCTAATTTATCTTTGCCACGCGAGAGGTGGCTTTTCACAGTCCCTGCGGGATATCCCGTAATCAGGGCAATCTTGTCGATACTTACATCCTCCATGTAGAACAGGGTGATGCATGTTCGCTCCGCTTCCTTCAGCCGCTTGAGTGCCTGGTAGATATCCATCTGCTGCCCGAGGTTCACTTGCTCGGTGCTGTTCATGGCGTCTACCTCGCGCGAGTCCAGGTCGCTGGTGTCCTTCCGGCTGCGAATATAATCATAAAAAACATTATATGCAATACGATACAGCCAGGTAGAGAAACTTGAGAGATTCTGGAACGAGGTGATGTTCGTGTACGCCTTAATGAAAGTATCTTGTGCCAGGTCGTCGCTCAACTCGCTGTCGCCGCAGGTCTGATTCAGGAAGAAACGCCGGATGGGCGATTGGTACTTCTTGACCAACTGGTCGAAGGCCCTGGTGTTCTTGAACACCACGACCTGTGCGACTAACGATATGTCGTTGAGTTGACTCATTTCTCCTTGTTCGAGCGATCCTTGTCAACGGCAGTGATCCATTTCCCCAATCCGATGCACATGATCAGCAGTCCGATGCAGCCTACCGCAAACCCCGATACAGCCCAGAGGAAGACAAACAATCCTAACCCGAGGAAGGTGTTCTTGATGCCGGCTGCCCGGTAGTCGTGCTCTTTCTCTTTCTCCAGAAGATTCTCCGGAAGTGGCTGTCCGGAAGCCAGTGCCTGCTCTATCAGCTTGTACTTCGCTTTCTTGTTCTTGTAACGGAAGTAGAAGGCCAGGAAGACAATGATTATCGGGAACCCGAAGGTGATGACGATGATGAAGATCACGAAAACCATTCCGCCGTTAATGATACCCGTAAGGCCGGAATCTTTGAATGTTTCGCTGATCTCATGTCCCAGGTCATAACCGAAGTTGTAACTGTCCGAGCGGGTACTGTCCACTACATCGGTGTATTCCAAGCCGGATTCGGGATCAATTTCTGTCTTCGGTGCATCCGGCGTTGTCTTGGTAATAGTGATCTTGGCTTTACCGATGCTATCTCTGAGGATGGTGTCCTTTGTCTGTCCCCAAGTCAGGGTACTGAAGGTGAATGCTACCATCAAAGCAATGAATAACTGTTTCATATTGTTGTTGTTTATTTGTTTCTTCGAGTATTAGACGTAGAAGCAGCGTCGGAAAGTTGCAAAGAGACGAAAAAAAAATGATATTTGCATAAAGAAATTTTCTCTTTATGCAATTACCTGCTTCGTTTATCGCACAAACCTGCCCGCTACTGGGTCAGAAAGCCTTCGACAGCCTGGTGGAAGCCCTGTTGCAAGAGCCTCCTGTGAGCATCCGCCTCAACCGCCGGCGCACCCTTCCCGAGTCCGAAATTCTGCAAGCACCCGTTCCTTGGTGTGCCGACGGATATTATATAGCCGATCGCCCGACGTTTACCTTCGACCCGCTTTTCCATGCCGGATGCTACTACGTGCAAGAAGCCTCGTCCATGTTCGTGGAACAGGCACTACGCAAGTATGTCGACCGCCCGGTAGTGATGCTCGACCTCTGTGCCGCTCCCGGTGGGAAGTCCACCCATGCCCGCAGCCTCTTGCCCGAAGGCAGTCTGCTGGTAGCCAACGAGGTAATACGCAACCGCTCACAGATACTGGCCGAGAACCTGACCAAGTGGGGACATCCCGATGTGGTGGTGACCAACAACGATCCGGCCGACTTTGCCGGGCTGGGCACCTTCTTCGATGTCATCCTCACCGACGTACCTTGTTCCGGCGAGGGAATGTTCCGCAAAGACCCAGTGGCCATCGACGAGTGGAGCCCGGAGAATGTCGACGTGTGCTGGCAACGCCAACGCCGCATCCTGACCGATATCTGGCCTTGCCTGCGTCCCGGTGGACTGCTTATATATAGTACGTGTACCTATAATATAAAGGAGGACGAAGAAAATGTACGCTGGATGCAGCAGGAGTTTGGTGCCGAACCCCTGCCGGTAGACATCCCGGCAGAGTGGGGGATTACCGGCAGCTTGCTTTCCGCATCAAACGATTCGGTTGCGGACAATGCTTCCGATACGGAACTTCCGGTATACCGCTTCCTGCCACACCGCACCCGGGGCGAAGGATTCTTCTTAGCCGTGCTTCGCAAGCCCGAGACGGCCGAGACCGATGAACCGTACTACGCTTCCACTTCCCGCAAACCGTCGAAGAAGAATGGAGCCAAGTCCGCTCCGCCCGTATCCAAAGAAGCCCTGTCCACTGCCTGTCAGTGGCTTCTGGCTCCCGATGCTTTCGACCTGCAAGCCGAAGGAACCCTCATCACCGCCATTCCTCACGAACATACCGACCGGGTAACCGCCCTGCGGCAATCCCTCCGCGTGATACAAGCCGGCGTAGAACTGGCCGAAGTGAAAGGCAAAGACCTGATTCCCGCCCATGCCCTGGCCATGAGTCAGTCACTCCGGCGCGAATGCTTCCCCACGGAGGAGATCGCGTACGAGCAAGCCATCGCCTACCTGCGCAAAGAGTCCATCGTACTCTCCGCCGATGCGCCTCGTGGCTACGTACTGCTCACGTACCGGGACATCCCGTTGGGCTTCGTGAAGAACATCGGCAACCGCGCCAACAACCTATATCCGCAGGAGTGGCGCATCCGCAGCGGCTATCTGCCCGAGAAACTGCTGCTTTACTGAGAACGTACCATTAGTAATAACTACATAAAAACACATGTACCATGGGAAAGACTACACGAATCTTCATCCTGCTGCTTTGTCTGGCAGGGTATGTCAATGCTCAACAGCGGACGGTAGAACGCCCGCCGTTCATCTCCTGGAGCTCCACCTCTATTGAAGTAGAGAAGGTGACGATCAACGACACCGAAACGGTGCTCGACATCAAGGCTTTCTACCAGCCACACTACTGGATCAAGATTGCCAAAGGCAGTTTTCTGCGCGACAACAACGGACAGACGTACCCCATCCGTACAGGTATCGGCATCACGCTCGACGAAGAGTTCTGGATGCCCGACTCCGGTGAAGGTACGTTTCAACTCGTCTTCCCGCCGTTGGCGGCCGGGGTTACGTCCATCGACTTCTCCGAAGGCGAAGGGATTCCGGGTGCTTTCGAAATCTGGGGTATCCAGCTGGAAGGCGAGCTACCGGCTTTAAAACTTCCCGCAGATCTGGTTGTGGAGAAAGCCGGCACAAAGTTGCCCGAGCCAGAGTACAAGTATGCCGATGCTGTGCTGAAAGGGCAGGTGCTCGACTACAGACCGGGTATGCCTTCCCAGATGATGCTTTACAGCCAAAGTCCGGTCAATTATGAGCAGATGGATACCATCCGGGTGAATCCGGACGGAACCTTCCAAACTCGCATGAAGGTGGCAACCGTATCTCCGGTTCTGCTATATGGTGCTTACGGGCGTATGTATTGTTTGCTGGCTCCGGGCGAGGAAACTACCCTGGTGGTTAATCCGAGGGAGACGGCACGTAGCCAGTCCAGGTTGCATACCGGGAATCAGTCGTACGGCGAACCGGTGTACTACGGTGGATACCTGGCCGCTGTTCAGCAGGAGCTGGCCTCTTATGTCGAAAAGATAGAACCTGAATTCGACCGTATCGTGAAAGCTGTGGTGGAAATGACACCGGAACAATACTCCGCTTATATTCAGGACGAGCATCGTCAGCAGTTGGCTATGATCCAGGCACTTCCGGTAAGTGCTCCCTGTAAGGAGATACTCGAAGGCACTGCGTCTTTCTATTCCATGTACTTGCTGGGTGGAGTCCAATCGCTTTTGACCCAAGCCCACATCGTTGCCAATAATCTTAGGGGAGACGACGCTCAGGCGTATTACAGTAACGCTCGTATCGAACTTCCGGACAGTTACTACAACGTGCTGAAGAACTATCCCATTGCCAACTCCTATCAGGCGTTGTATTGCAATAATTACACGTTGGCATTGCAAGTGCTGGGCCGACCGGATGTCCACGCGGATCAGATACTGGGTACCGACCACGGTGTGTACTCCGACACTCAGTCTACCTTAGGCTTCAACTATAACATGGCAGATTTTACCCCCTTGACCGCCGAGGATGAAAAGGTGCTGGCTACTCTTCCTGCCTCTTATGGCCAACTGCTCCGCGAAGAGAATGCCAAATTGGTGAAGAAACTCGAAGAGAACAAGGGTAAGAGCGGATATACCATCCACGAAGTGCCGCAGGTGCCCGATGCCGAACTCTTCGACGCCATTCTGGCCAAGTATCGCGGCAAAGTGGTGCTGGTAGACTTCTGGGCCACGTGGTGCGGTCCGTGCCGCATGGCCAACAAAGAGATGGCACCCATGAAAGAGGACCTAAAGGACAAGAATATCGTCTATGTATATCTCACCGGCGAAACCTCTCCGCTCAAAACCTGGGAGAATATGATCCCTGATATCCATGGCGAGCATTACCGCATGAGTGAGAGCCAGTGGGGATACCAGTCGAAGAACTTCCCCATCGAAGGAGTGCCTACGTATGCTGTTGTAGACCGCGAAGGGAAGATCGTGTTTAAGCAAGTGGGCTTTCCGGGTATCGAAAAGATGAAAGAAGAGCTGCTGAAAGCAGTGGGCGAGTAACTGCATAGTGGACGATAAACAAACAGGGGGCATGCTTCGATCGAACAAAGCGTGCCCCCTGTCATATAAATCCTGAGGGACCTTACAACTTTCCCTTAAATATCCGCGCCATCACCTTTTGATACTGATTCGCCAGTTGCAGATAGTTCTGCCGGCTCTGGTACACCACCGATACCTCTACGAAGTATTCGATCATACTGATCTGCCCGCCGGTCAATGCTTGCTTCAGCAGCGGCAGGTCTTGTTGCGAGCGGAACGTTTCCTCGTATACCGCCATCGAAGCCCGGAGAGACTGCGCCTCATTATAAAGCTGCGACAATTCCGACTCCACCTGCGTCACCGCATTCTCCTTTTGCAAATCCACGTTCAAGGCCTGTGCCCGGGCCACCTTCACCTTGCTCCGGTTCTCGAAGAGCGGAATAGAAAATCCCACAACCACCCCATTGAACGGTGCGCCCGATTCCGTATTTCGCCGATACCCCAGTTCCAACCGGGGCAACCATCCCTGCTGACTCACACTCACCTGCTTATGAGCCGCCGCACTCTCGCTGGTCAGCGATTGCAACAAAGCATCCGATGCCTGAAACTCAGCACGCAACGCCTCATAGTCGGCAGGCAGTACCACGTCCGGGTATTCAGCCTCCACGAACGCCACCGGTACATTGCCATTCAACGCCCGGAGTTCCTGTAACTTATTGTTTAAGGAAGTCTCGTTCAAGGTAGCTTCCGTCCGGACATTCAGCAGTTCCAGATTAATCTTATTCGTTTCCAGAATATTCGCATCCCCTGTATCCAACCGCTTACGGTACAACCGGGAAAGCTCTTCCGCATTGTGCAGCCGCTCGTCCAGTACCTGCTTCTGCTGCCGAAGCATGATCAAATCCAGGCAAACCTCCTTCGCCTGCAACAACAAACCTTGCCGCAACGCCGCCGCCTGCCCGTCGAAAGCCTGTCCGCGCAAACGGTTCAGCTTCCCCCGCCCTGCATACAGCGACGGGAAGTCAAAACTCTGCGACACAATCAGCTCCCCAATCGTCTCGTCCTTATTGTCCACCCCCCACAAGTGCGAGTACGACAACGTAGGGTCGGCCAAGTTGTTACCCGTCTTCGCTTCCAACTTCTGCGAAGCCACCAGCTGCTTATTAGCCTGCAGCTCCTTATTATTCGCCTCGATGCCAAGAAGCACCTGATCTATCGATGCATTCTGTGCAGCCACCGACAGGCTGCCGACGCATAACATGATTATTATTGTCTTCTTTTTCATATAGTATGTCTTTTTCTTTTAATGATTATTCTTGTCTTTTCCTCCTTAGCCCGGCAGCACCACTCCGTGGCGCAAAGGTGGGGGCGTCTGGCACCGTGGGCTGAAGCCCACGGCTACGAACACGATAGCCCGCTGGGCTATGATAAATGCTGCATTCAAGTTGTAAATGCGACACAGATTATTCTCTTATAACTCTCTCCATGCGAAAAATCGATTTTATCCGTCACGCTGTCACCTTTTTCGACTTATCTGATAGATAATGAATCGTTTGCGCGGTGACAGTAACGTTTTTATCCGTCACTCATCCGTCACTTTTATAGGTATCTGTCACACTTGCTTCCTGCAGTTGCCCCGGCAGCCTCCTGCATTTACCCCGGTAGCTTCCTGCTATTGCCCTTGTAGCTTCCCGCAATCAGTGAGTTTCCCCGGGCGAAACACCAAGTTTCACACCAGGAAACACTGAGTTTCACTTGACGAAACACAGAGTTTCACCTGATGAAACACCAAGTTTCACACCGTGAAACTCCCACACTTTCCCCATACAAAACCCCGAATCTCAAAGTCCCCCCAAAAAAACACAACACAGAAACGACACGAGCGAAGCGATGTGGCGAGCCCCAAAGTTCGGCCTCATTTTCGGAGCGTTAAGCGTAGCCTGCGCGAAAAGCGTTAAAAAGGTTCGGCTGTTTGAGCGAAGCGAGTTCCGAACCTTTAGCTTTTCGTACAGGCGGAGTAGCGGAGAAAATGCAGCCGTGGCTTTTTCTCTTTGTTACTTTCTCTTTTGCGCCAAGGCAAAAGAGAAAGTAAAAGCACCGCGCAGCCTAATCCACCTTTCTAAACGAATACATTATCGGAATAATAAACCCATTCAGAAACGTAGAAGTCAGCAAACCACCCAAAATAACCTTCGCCATCGGACTCTGAATCTCATTCCCCGGCAAGTCGCCCCCCAACGCCAGCGGAATCAACGCCAACGCCGAAGACAACGCCGTCATCAGAATAGGATTCAACCTATCCAGTGACCCCTGCACGATACTCTCCGCCCGGCTCAACCCCTCCTCGCGTTGAAGATGATTATAATGACTCACCAGCAGCATCCCATTACGTGTAGCAATACCAAACAGCGAGATAAACCCGATGATAGCCGGAATGCTCACCTCCCCCGTAGTGAAAAGCAGCGTAAACACCCCACCAATCAACGCCAACGGCAGATTCAGCAAGATCACGAACGACTCCTTCACGCTCCGGAACTCATGGAACAACAGCAAGAAAATCACCACAATACTCATAAACGACGTGAGCAACAACGTGCGACTGGCCGCCTGCTCGCTCTCGAACTGCCCGCCATACTCCACGTGATACCCCTCCGGCAACACGATCTGCTCGTCCACCCGTTCCTGAATATCATTCACCACACTGCGCAAGTCCCGATCCGCCACGTTGGCCGAAATCACAATCTTCCGCTTCACATTCTCCCGGCTGATGGTATTCGGTCCCGTGCTCGAGACGATCTCCGCCACCAGATTGAACGGCACCTTGCCGCCCGACGGCGTATCGATGACCAAGTCCCCGATCTTCTCCGTCAAGTCGCGGTAATCGTCCCGCACCTTCACTGTGAGGTCAAAACTCTTGCCCTGGTCAAACACCTGCGACACCACCTCACCGGCCAGTGCCACGTTGACAAACTCCGCAAACTCCGGCAGCGAGATGCCATACCGCGCCAGCATCTCCCGCCGCGGTACGATTTTCAGCTGCGGCCGCTCTATCTGCTGTTCCACATTCAAGTCCGCGATGCCCGGCACATCCCCGATGGCATCCTTTATCTGATTGCCCAACGCGAACATCCTGTTCAGGTCCGTTCCGAAGAGCTTGATAGCGATATTGGCCCGCGTGCCCGACAGCATGGCGTCGATGCGGTGACTGATGGGTTGCCCGATCTCGATGTTTGCCCCTGTGAGCGTGCCCAACTTCCGGCGCACCTCCTCCATGAACTCACTGCGCGAGCGGTCGTCCAACTGGAACGGAGCTTCTATCTCCGACGTATTCACCCCCAGCGCATGCTCATCCAGTTCCGCGCGTCCCGTTCTGCGGGCCACCGTTTGAATCTCCGGAATAGAGAGCAGTATTTCCTCTGCCCGCCGGCCCAGCCGGTCGCTTTCCTCGAGCGAGATGCCCGGCAGCGAACTCACGTTGATGGTCAGCGACCCCTCGTTGAACGCCGGCAAGAAGCTGCGTCCCAACGTGAAGAAGCTGATCAGTGCCGCCACGAACAGGCCGAAGGTGCAACACAGCGTCAGCCGTTTATGATGCAATACCCAGGTCAAAGCGCGGGCATATACCCCTTTCAGGTACACCGCTACCCGGGCTTCCTTCATCTCTTTATCTTCCTTTCCTCTGCCCAGCAAGTACGAGCAGAGCACCGGCGTCAGCGTCAACGCCACCACCGTCGAGGCAGCCAGTGCCACGATGAAAGCGATGCCCAGCGGAGCCAGCATACGTCCCTCCATACCACTCAGGAAGAAGAGCGGCACAAAGCTGGCGATGATGATCAGCGTAGAGTTCAGAATCGGCATGCGCACCTCTTTCGACGCATTGAACACCACCTGCAACACCGGGAGCCGTTCCGCTACGGGCTTCAACTTGTTCTCGCGCAGTCGCTTGTAGACATTCTCCACGTCCACGATGGCGTCGTCCACCAGCGAACCGATGGCGATGGCCATACCGCCGAGACTCATCGTGTTGATGGTGAGTCCCATGTAGTGCAATGCCAACACAGAAGTAAGCAAAGAAAGTGGGAGCGTAACCAGCGAAATCAACGTAGTCCGCACATTGGCTAAGAAAAGGAAGAGCACGATGACCACGAAGAAAGAACCCTCGAGCAGCGACTTCTGCACATTGCCGATGGAACTTTCGATGAAGCGGCTTTGGCGGAAGATGTCGGTCGATACCTTCACGTCCGCCGGTAGGTTCTTCTGCAAGTCCTTCAGCGAAGCTTCCAACTGCTCAGTCAACTCCATCGTACTGGTAGCAGGTTGCTTGGTCACGGTGAGCAGCACCGCAGGCTTACCCCGCTCCGAAGCCGTTCCCAGGCGGGGAGCTTTGGCACCGATGGTCACATCGGCAATCTCTTCGAGTAGCACCGGGCGACCGTCGATCTGCTTCACCACCGCCTTGCCCAGTTGCTCGGTCTGGTTGGTAGCCAGCATGCCGCGCACGATGTACTCATTGCCGTATTCGTACAGCACCCCGCCGTTGGCATTGAGGTTCATGCCGCGGGTGGCGGTCATCACCTCGTCCACCGACACGCCGTAGTGGCGCATCCGTTGCGGGTCCAGCAGTATCTGGAATTCCTTGATGTCGCCGCCGATGACCGCTACCTGTGCCACACCGCCCGTAGAGAGCAGGCGCGGACGGATGGTCCAGTCGGCCAGCGTACGCAGGTCGAGTAGGGAAGTGGAGTCGGCCGTCAGAGCGATGATCAGCATCTCGCCCAGGATGGACGATTGCGGACCGAGCGTAGGTTGGCTCACACCTTCCGGCAGCGATTCGTTCACTACTGCCAGCTTCTCGCTCACGATTTGCCGCGCCAGGTAGATATCCGTGTCCCAGTCGAACTCCACCCAAACCACCGAGAAACCGGTAGTCGATGAAGAACGTACCCGTCGCACATCGGTGGCGCCGTTCACGGCCGTTTCCACGGGGAAGGTAACCAACTGCTCCACCTCTTCGGCAGCCATGCCGTTGGCTTCGGTCATGATCACCACTGTCGGTGCATTCAGATCCGGGAATACATCCACCTCGGTATGCAAGGCAGTGTACGTACCTGCTATCAGCAGCAGTACCGATGCGCAAAGCACCAGCAAGCGGTTGTGCAGGGAGTATTGTATGATTTTGTTCAGCATGGGGACGACGGTTTAGTGTTCATGACTATGAGCCGGAAGGGCATTGCTCACGGCAGCGAGTTTCACCTGGTACGCCCCTTCGGTCACCACCCGGTCGCCCGCTTTCACGCCCCTCAGGATCTGTACCGACTGCCCGTTGTCCGCACCGAGGGTTACTTCCTGTTTCTGATAGCCCTCCTCGTCCAGTTGCAGGTAGACAAAGAAGAAACCCTGCTCCTCAGTGAGTGCCGTGCGGGGAAGCGAGATCACCCCGTCCATCTCGCCCGACAGCAGGAATACCTCCACGTACGAACCCGGCACCACATCGCCCTTGTTATCGAACTCGAAAGTCACAGGAATGTAGAACGAGTTATCGCCTGCCGACTTACCGAACGAGAGCAACCGTCCGCCAAGCGTGTTGAGCTCATATACCTTATTATTATAAGGAGTGCGGAAGTTGGCCGAACGAACCGAGCGCAACGCGTCGTAGTAACGTTCCGACACCTCGGCACGCAGGAAGAGGCGGCGACTCTGCGTGATGCTCACCAACGGTTGCCCCACGCTGACGTAATCGCCCTCCTTCACCAGGATGCTCTTTACGAACCCGCCGATGGGTGCGGTGATGCTTTGCCCTTTAGCCGAATGATTCTTGCCCAACGCTTCGTAGCTGATGCGGGCATTCTCGTACACCTGACGGGCTTGCGCCAGGTCCTTCTCCGAGACAATCCGGCTTTCGGCCAATGTTTGCATGCGTTCGTATTCCTTCTTGGCTGCTTCGTAGTCGATACGGGCCCGTTGCACCGGGTCGCCATCGGCCATGCCGGACGAGGTGATGGTGAGCAGGGAGGCACCGCGGCTTACGTTCATGCCTTCTGTCACCTTTCCCTGGAAGGAAACCACCCCGGCAACGGTGGCTACGGCAGTCGACTCATCGCCCTGGGCGGTCAGTACCTGTCCGCTGGTCTTGATTACCTGATGGAAGGTGTCCGGTTGCACGGTGATGGATTTCACCCCGGCAGCATCGGCCTTTTCTTTCGGCAGGATGATCTCGTCGCTGTGAGTTTCGGCACCGGCAGGTTTTTCGGTTTCGTGCGCATGGCCTTCATGGTCATGCCCCTCATGATCATGTCCTTCATGGCCATGTCCCTCGTGCGATTCTTCTGTTTCGTGGTTATGTCCCTCGTGGTCGTGGCTGTGCGCCGACTTATTCTGTTGACAGGAACCCAGGACGAACAGCCCCAGTATTCCCATAAAGATAAATTTCTTCATGTAGATAAGTAGAAAATGTGATTTGTACTAAAGATACGCTGCCCCTCAGGCAGCCGGAAGTTTATACAAAAAGAGACGGAGGGCCACGGAGGGCATAGGCACGAGTGATGTTCGTGCCATGAAGAGATTCCCGGTAAACGTAATAGTTCTTGATACGCTGTTCCTGGGGTTTCAGTATGTTTTCAATGATGTAGTCGGTAAAGAGGATGGCCACAAAACCGGGAGCAGGCTGCCCCAAGTCTACCTGCGAGGCAGGTATGGACGTTTCCATGCGGGCCATGCAGTCGTCATTGCAGCAGGCATCGTTCTCCGAATGATGATGTCCCGGACAAGACTGCTGCTGATCCGTCGGTTGTTGCTGATGACCGCAACACGACTGTTCGGTAGCGATATCATTCTTCAGGCAGATGACGCCGTTGGCATGGTGGTGATGAGGCACAAGAGGCACCGCCAGCATCAGAATGCTGACAAAAAGCAGGAAGTATATGCGTCCCTTTTTCCTCATACGCTTATCTTGTTGGGGCAAAGGTAGTTGATAATATCTAAACAGACAATGAAAAAATGTTATTTTTGTTCAGGCGGGTAGTGCAGTATTGTGGCTGCTTGCGCATTTACCTTGTATAATCCTGTAAAAGAATATCCTTATGAAACAGTTTATTACAAGTCTATTCGTGTTCTCTCTCAGCCTCGTGCTGTTCACTTCCTGCTATAATGATGACAGTGCCGAAGCAGCTGATGCAAATGTGGAGTTCAAGAACATGAGTAAAGAACAAATCATGCAACATCTTCAGGGGAACTGGGGGTATGTGAGGCATACTTCCGGCATACCGGGCAGTGCTGATGAGAAGGATATATATATAGCAGTACAGGTGATTTTTGATCCTAAAATGTCTTTCAAAGGCAACCAAATGCGCATGACCGACATGTCCGGAGGGAATTGGGGAGAATGGGTAACGATAGAGTGGCTGAAAGGTCCTGTTTCTCTGGGCTATGAATATTATTACTATTACGGTCTTCATTCGCATGTGGAGTTCACGCCCGAGATTCCTGTCGGTATCCGTGGCGGAATGTTGGTCCTCTCGATAGATAACGGCGAAGAGAATTTGATCAATTACTATTATAAACCTATTTGACAGGATACTTCCCTATACTTACGAAGAATTAACTACAATTTGTGACTTAACTATTGGAAATAGGGGCGAAAGTTCTATTTTTGCCAGATATTTCTAAAACAGTCGATGAGGTACAGTTTTTCTGCAGGTAGTAAGAGGGTTTTGATGAACGGCGCAAGGCAATTGCTCCGGGCAACATGCGGATATAAGGTGTTTTTATGCCTGATATGTGTGCTCTCATGGACGGCTTCTGTCCGCGCACAGGTGGACAGCACGTACATCAAACCTTTCGACGAAGAACTTTCCCTCGGTACTTATTTCTATTATCAATATACCAGCCTGGTTTATGAACGCGAAGGTCATCCCGCCGTGACGTACCGTCCCAACAGTCCTATTGGTGTAGGGTTTTCTTTCTCCTATAAGAACTTCGGAATTGGTGCAGGTATGGGTGTCAGGTCCTTCCGCAACAAGAAGTATGGCGATACCAAGGCACTCGATCTTCAATATCATTACTTCGGGCGTAACCTCATGGCCGACATTTTCTTCCAGCAATACAAAGGATATTATAAGGTGGAGAAGAATCAGGAGATTGCTCTCTATCCGGATATCGGTGTGACGCAGTACGGAATCCATGCCGAGTATGTGTTCAATAATAAACAATTCTCTTACAAGGCTGCCTTCAACCAGAGCGAACGGCAGTTGAAGTCGGCCGGTAGCTTCCACCTGGGCGGTGGGGTGTATTATAACAAGTTGACTTCGGATAGTACGCTGACGCTGTACGGAGATAAGAAGTTTAGAAACTATCAGCTGAGCGTTACCGGAGGATATGGCTATAACTGGGTCCTCAGCAAGCAGTTTCACATAGCAGCCAGTATGTCGCTCGGGGTGAACTTCGGAACAGTGCGGTTTCCTGAAATAGAAAAGGTGGAGGTGACGCCTAGCTTCCTGCCCCGCATTGCTGCCGGATACGATGGAAAAGGTTGGTCCATCGGGCTGTGGTATGTGCTGAACAGTATGTATATTAATCGTTACAACTCACTGGACATCACCTTCAATACCGGCTATGCGCAACTCACGCTTATCAAGCGGTTTGATCATGCGCCGAAGTTCTTCAAGAAAATACGATTCCTGAATTAGGGAATTCACCACAGAGTCACACAGAGTTCCACAGAGTTTTTTAGCTTATTGCTTCGGATAACTGATTGAAGACGAATTAAAATAAAAACTCTGTGGAACTCTGTGGTGAATCAAACCATTTACTTTTCCAGTTCCCGCAACGAATCCATCTTCTTCTTCTCCAGGAATTCGTAGATGCCGCAGAGGTGTTCCGTCACTTTCTTATTCCCGAACTCGTACACCTTTGTTACCAGTCCATCCAGGAAGTCACGGTCATGCGATACCACAATCAGGGTGCCGTCGAAGTCGATCAATGCCTGTTTCAGGATGTCTTTGGTTTTCAGGTCGAGGTGGTTGGTAGGCTCATCCAGAATGAGCAGGTTCACCGGTTCCAGCAACAGCTTGATCATCGCCAGGCGGGTACGTTCACCACCCGACAACACTTTCACCTTCTTCATCGACTCTTCCGGTCCGCCAAACATGAAGGCACCCAGCAAGTCGCGTATCTTGTTACGTATATCCCCTTTCGCCACATCGTCGATGGTCTGGAACACCGTCAGGTTCTCGTCCAGCATTGACGCCTGGTTCTGGGCAAAGTAGCCTATCTGCACATTGTGTCCCAGCGTCAGCGTGCCGTCATGCTCTATCTCGTTCATGATACACTTCACCAAGGTAGACTTACCTTCGCCGTTCTTGCCTACGAAAGCCACCTTGTCGCCCCGTTCCACGGTAAGCGAAGCGTTGCGGAATACCACCTTGTCGCCGTACGTCTTCCCGACAGCATCCATCACCACCGGGTAACTACCCGAGCGGGGTGAGGGCGGAAACTTGAGACGAAGTGCCGAAGTATCTTCCTCGTCCACTTCCAAAAGCTCCATCTTTTCCAGCATCTTCACGCGGCTCTGTACCTGGAGCGTCTTGGAGTACGTTCCTTTGAAACGTTCGATGAACTCCTTCGTCTCGGCGATGAGCTTCTGTTGCTCGTCGAAAGCCTTCTGCTGGTGTACACGTCGTTCGGCACGCAATTGCAGGTATTGCGAGTAGTTGACCTTGTAGTCGTAGATACGCCCCATGGTCACCTCGATGGTGCGGGTGGTGATGTTGTCCACAAACTTCCGGTCGTGGCTGATGACGATGACCGCCTTGCCGTTGTTGATCAGGAAATCTTCCAACCACTGGATAGACTCGATGTCAAGATGATTCGTCGGCTCATCGAGCAGCAACGCATCCGGTTTCTGCAACAACAGCTTGGCCAGTTCGATGCGCATGCGCCATCCACCGCTGAATTCGCTGGTCTGTTTGTGGAAGTCTTCCCGCAGGAAGCCCAAGCCCAGCAATGCCTTCTCTACATCTTCCTCGTAGTTGGTGGCGTCGATGGCGTAATATTTTTCACTGAGTGCCGATACCTTTTCGATAAGCTCCATGTAGCTGTCGCTTTCGTAGTCCGTCCGCGTTTCCAACTCCTTGTTCAGTGCGTCGATCTCCGCTTCCATGTTGTGCAGGTGCGCGAACGCCTGCGCCGTCTCTTCGAACACCGTCCGTCCGTCTTCCGTCATCAGGTGTTGCGGCAGGTACGCGATGACGCATTCCTTGGGTGCGGCAATTTTTCCCCGGGTGGGTTGACGCGTTCCCGACAGTATTTTAAGTAAAGTACTTTTACCAGCTCCGTTTTTCCCCATCAGGGCAATGCGGTCTTTCTCGTTGATAACGAAAGAAATATCGCTAAATAAAGTAGTCCCGCCGAATTCTACGGCCAGTCCATCCACTGAAATCATAATCAATCTTTAAAAATGAGGCGCAAAGATAAGCATTTATATCAAAATTTTTTATAACTTGCGCCCCTGAATTAGGGAATCGATAAATATTAAGAAAGTATATATATAGAAATGGAAAACGGAATGAATAACGAATATCGTCCTCTGATATTGGTCGCTGAGGACGACGACAGCAACTTCAAGTTGATTAAAGCTATCATTGGTAAAAGATGTGACATACTGTGGGCCAAGAATGGAGAAGAAATGGTCAATCTGTTCAAGGAAAACAAAGGAAAAGCAGCAGCTATGTTGATGGATATCAAAATGCCTATCATGACGGGATTGGAAGCAACGACTATCATCCGTCAGGAAGACAAGGAAATTCCTATCATCATGCAGACAGCTTATGCATTTAGCTCGGACAGAGAGAATGCCCTGCGTTGCGGAGCCACGGAAGTGTTGGTGAAACCCATCACGCTGAGTATACTCCGTACTTGCCTGAGCCGCTTCCTGCCGGATATTCAATGGTAATAATTTAGTAACATAAAACTAAAAAAGAGGTGTCTGCATGTGTGTGCAGGCACCTCTTTTTATGTATTGTCAGATGAGCAGCTAAGCTGTAGTCTGGAATTTACGACTTACTTTTATCAGGTTGGTGGTATAGGTAACTACGTTCTGCGTTTCCTGTATCAAGGTGAGGTACACCATGCTGACTTTGATGCTGCCCGTCTGGTTCTGGATACGCTGCAACTCCTTACGTTTCAGGCGTGAGAGTTCAGCATTCAGGTCATTAGCCTTGCGCAAGTCTGTATCCATGTTCTCGTAATCATTGCTGTCCATTCGTTGGCGGATGGATTTAATCATCAGTGTGATGTCTTCCGAAACATCACTGAGCTCTCCTTTCTGGATGGCATCGAGCGGGTTGAAGTTATTGTCAATATGTTCCAGACACGGTTCGCAAAGGCGGGAAAGGCTATACACCAGTTCGCTGGCAAAGTCATTGCCCTGGTAGTAGTAGAGCCCTTTCTCCAGCACGGTGTTATTGTCGAGCCGGCACATGGCCAAAGTTCCATTTCGTTTCATCTGCTTGATCAGTTGTTTCTGGAACTTGATAGAGCCTGTCGCCTTACGTAGTCCGCGGAGGTTCTCATGCAGGAACGAGAAGATGGCCCGGTGGAAGTTCTCTTCTACAAATTCCAATATTTTGCCGAGTTCCTCGCGGGTATGTGCACGCATCAGTGTCAGTGCTTCGTTGGTATCAGTGCTTTGCATCAGCTGTTTCAGTGTCTCACTCCCTTTTTCTTTTTCTCTTTTCTTCTTCTTGAACATCAACTGGCTGCGGATTAAAATAAAAGCTGCCAGGGCTATCATGCCGATGATGGCTATCGAACCTCCGAAATGAATGAGCAGGGCCACAAAAAAGCAGATGGTGAATGCGGCACCGGCTGTAATAAACCATCCTCCGATGACACTCAGCACACCGGTAATGCGGAACACGGCAGAATCACGTCCCCAGGCACGGTCGGCCAGCGAAGTACCCATAGCTACCATGAAGGTGACATAGGTGGTGGAGAGCGGGAGTTTCATGGAAGTTCCTACGGCGATAAGCAGACCGGCCAATACCAGGTTTACGGAAGCCCGGACGAGGTCGAACGCGGCTCCATCGGCAATGATGGCTTCATCCTTCCGGAAACGGGTTTCGATCCATCGTTTGCTGCAATCGGGGACTATCTTGGAGAGGTTGTTGGACACGGTTAAGCTGAAACGTACCAGTGCGCGGGCTATCGGGGTGCTTCCGAAGTTCTCTTCTCCTTCGTCCTGGCGGGACAGGTCGACCGATGTCTTGATGACGTTGTGCGCTTTCTTGGAGGTGCAGAGCGAGTAAACCATGATGCCGCCGGCAGCTATCAGGAAGTACCAGGGCGTTTTGGCCGGCCCTAATAACGAGCTCATCAGGAAGCCGTTGGCTCCGTCGGCAGCACCGTTGGCGGTATAGTCCTGGAAAGCCGAGAAACCTGCCAGCGGTACACCGATGAAATTGACCAGGTCATTACCGGCAAAAGCCAGGGCCAGGGCAAAGGTTCCCAGCAATACCACTACCTTGAATACGTTTACTTTGCACCAATGCAGTATTTGCATCAGGATGGTGAATACCACGAAGAAGCAACCTATCAGTATAAATGTATGGTCGGATACCCAATTCTTCACATCCTTGGTCATGAACGAGCTGTCTTTCAGACCTTTGATCAGCATGAAGTAGATGATGGCCGTTGCAGCGATACCTCCGAAGACGGCAATGCTGTATTTCATCTTCTTTTCATAATTGAAGGAAAAGACAAGGCGGGCCAGCCATTGCACCAGCATACCGAAGAAGAAGGCGATGGCTACGGAGACGAAGATGGCCATGATCACAGAGAGAGCCTTGTCGGTATTGATCAGGTCGCCCAGATCCAGCGCATCGTTGCTATATACCTTGACCAGAGCCAGGGCGAAGGTTCCTCCGAGTAGCTCGAATACCATCGACACGGTGGTGGAGGTGGGCATGCCCAGCGAGTTGAATACATCGAGCAGAACCACGTCGGTAAGCATCACGGCCAGTAGAATGCACATGATCTCGGCAAAGTAGAAATGCTGCGGTTGGTAAATGCCGTGCCGTGCGATGTCCATCATCCCATTGGATAGCGAGGCTCCGATAAATACGCCGGCGGCGGCGATGAACAGAACTGTCTTGAAGGAAGTTGCTTTGGCTCCGACGGCGGAGTTCAGGAAGTTTACTGCGTCGTTACTTACCCCGACCATCAAGTCGAATATGGCAAGCACGAACAAGAAAATAACAATGCATAGATAAAGTGTGTCCATAATTGTAATATGTTTCCGGTTGCAAAGAAACGAATTCTATATTGCAACCGGATTTCATACATATTACAGAGCTATTTCATTTTTCTTTTTCAGGTAATCATAAAAAAAGTACTGCGAACGTACGGGTTCTTCCCGGTTGTACTTGAACACATTGCGCAGGTTCTCGTCCACAAAGCAAGCTTTCCGGTTGTCGCGCAACTGGATATCGAGCATGGTGATGATGTCCTGGCGTGCTTCGGGGTGGAGTACCGGGGTCACGGCTTCTATGCGGCGGTAGAGGTTACGCCGCATCCAGTCGGGCGAACCCAGGAACACTTTGGGCTTTCCTCCGTTGCCGAAGTACCAGATACGGGCATGTTCCAGAAAACTGTCGACAATACGGGTGACACGGATGTTACGACTGTATGTCTGTCCGGGGATGAGGCAGCAGATGCCCCGGATGATGAGGTCTATCTCTACTCCCTTCTCAGAGGCTTCGTACAGGCGGTTGATCATAGCCGTGTCTTGCAGGGCGTTCATCTTCAGGATGATGCGTCCTTTCTTGCCTTTTTCTGCCAACTCGATCTCTTTGTCGATGAGGCGGTTCAGCTCCGGTATCAGGTTGAACCGGGCTACGAGCAACTTCCGGAAGGTGAGGTTCTGCTTCCCTTGCAAGGTGCGGAAGAGGTTGTACAGGTCTTGGGTGATGGTTTTATCGGCCGTGAATAGTCCGCAGTCGGCATAGACGGTGGCCGTCTTCTCGTTGAAGTTGCCCGTGCTGATGTACGCGTAGCTGTTTACCTTCTCACCATTGATTCCCCGCCGGCGGACCAGTGCCACCTTGGCATGTACCTTCAGCCCCGGTATGCTATATATAATATGTATACCTGCCGCTTCCATCATCTCGGCGGTGGCCAGGTTGTTTTCCTCGTCGAAGCGGGCTTTCAGCTCCACGAACACAGTGACCTTCTTCTTGTTTTGTGCAGCGGCAATCAGGTTGTTGATCACGGCCGAGTTCTCGGCCACCCGGTACTGGGTCACCATTATTTCCTGTGTCAACGGGTCGTGCACCGCCTCGTAGAGGAAGTGCAGGAAGTGGTCGAACGAGTGGTACGGGTAATTAAGTAGCAGGTCCTTCTGCTCGATGTACCGGAATACAGAGCCTATTTCGCCCAGCCGGTGCAGACGCATGGGCCGGGGTTTTTCGTTCACACGCAATTCCTTGTTGGGGCAGGGCAGGTGGCGCAAGTCTTCCGAGTTCAGGTGCTTGTCGCCCGGTACCAGCTCATCGCGGTGTATCTGGAAGGCATCGACCAGGAAATCGAGGAAGTCGGCCGGCATGGCACGGTCGTACACGAAGCGGCACACGGCACCTATCTTGCGTTTCTTTACTTTCTTTTTGAGTTGTTCCACCAGGTCGGCCGCGCTGGCAGTATCTTCGATCAGTATATCGGCGTCGCGCGATATCTTGATGCAGTAGCTGCAATCCACGTCATATCCGGGGAATATCACACCGATGTTGGCCTTGATAATGTCCTCAATGAACATCAGGTAGTAATAACCGTCGTGCTTGGGCAGTTCGATGAAGCGGGGCACCTTGCTGTATGGCAGTTTCATGACGAAGTATTCCGGGGCACCGCCGCTCTTGGGCAGCAGGCGTACGGCCAGGTAGAGCCGGTTGTCGCGCAGGAACGAGATGACTTTCTCCTTCGCCACCGGTACCGGTTGCAGGAAGGGGAATATCTCCTCACGGAAGAAGTTGCGCACGAACTCCTGGTGGAAGGTTTCCACGATGCGGCTTTGGTAGAAGATGATGCGGTGTTTGCGCAGGGCCGGGATAATCTTCTGGTCGTATATCCGGATACGGGCTTCGAGCTGCCGGTTTACCTCTTCGTTGATCTCTTCCACCAACTGCCGGGCCGATTGTACAGTCTCTTCATCACTACGCGTAGCACCCGACGCCACAGCTTTGTGGTCGGCTACACGTATCTTATAAAACTCTTCGAGGTTAGAAGAGTAGATGGCTATGAAGTTGATGCGCTCGTATAGAGGCAGACGGTCATCGTCGGCTTCCAACAGCACCCGGTAGTTGAATGACAACCAACTTATATCGCGTTTAAAATAGTGGTAACTATTGTCCATGGCGTTTAGATTTTGCCAAATATATGTATCTTTGTGCAGATAAACAAATAAAAAATGGTCAGAATCGGATTATTATCGGATACACACGGATGGTGGGACGAGAAATACATGCAATACTTTGAGTCTTGTGATGAGATATGGCATGCCGGCGACATCGGTTCGCTGGAGGTGGCACAGCGGCTGGCGGCCATCCGTCCGCTACGTGCAGTGTATGGAAACATCGACGGGCAGGAGATCCGGAAGGTCTACCCGCAGGTGAACCGTTTTACGGTGGGAGGTGCAGAAGTGTTGATCAAGCACATCGGCGGTTATCCGGGCAATTACGATCCGTCCATTCGCGGCAGTCTGCTGGTTCGTCCGCCGAAGCTGTTTATCAGCGGGCATTCGCATATCGTCAAAGTGCTGTACGACAAGACGCTCGGTATGCTGCACATCAACCCTGGTGCAGCGGGACAGTCCGGCTTTCACAAAGTACGTACGTTGGTACGTTTCTCTATCGATAACGGTGAGTTCAAGGATCTGGAAGTGATCGAACTGGCGGATTGAGTGTAAATTGTTTTCTTTTGTTTTGGGAGATGCAGTAATTGTCTGTTTTTGCATTTATAGAGTTAAATAACTCCTTTTCGCGACATAAATTATGAAACACACTAGTGCTATTGTCTTAGTGGGAATAGTATTCTGTTCTTGCTCTACTTTTCTGAATCGGCCCACCACAAATGTAAATATCCATTCATCTCTGGATAGTGTTCGGATATGTGTGAATGCCGATACTTCTCAATGGTATACTACTCCTGCGATGATTACTGTCAAACGAGCAAAAGAGGATTTGAAATTAATGATAAAAGATGACACAGTTCTGCATCAATTGAATGTGAAGAGTAAGCTGTCAGGAGCTTTTATCTCGAATATATTCTACGTGCCTCCCATAGGTTTTCTTGTTGATTTGACTACTCCTAAGCGATACACCTATCCGAAATCACTTCTTATTAATTTCGAGGAAGGCATTCCTTATGTAGAAAAAGCTCCTTCCACTTTACTAAGCCCGACGAAGAATCTTCTCTGCTTTAAAATCTCCATACCTGAGGCAAACTGGTTTTATTTGAACACCGGTCATGGCTATGGCAGAAGGTTTGGCTTTCTGGGTATTGCCGGTGGTGCAGAATATTATTTTACTAATAAATACTATCTGAGTGCTGAATACGGGATATTAATCGATGCCATTGTTCCATTCCCTGCTGCTGTGGACTACGATGAGGATAACCATGATAGTTCCAATGCCGTGTATGGTAATGTTCAAGTAGGTAGTGATTATAAAAGATTACATTATGGTGTGGGGCTTCAATTTAACAAGACGTCCTACCGTGAATCAAGAACGATAGAGTTGACTCCGGAATACGTGGATGTCCTAACCTCTTCCATGAAGCAGACCAACTTTGGATTGGCGTTGTCAAGTCATTTCCGATTCTCCAATGTATTTAGTGTCGGTATAAACTATTACCCATCGTTTATAACCAAGCAAGGAAATGTTTTTCAGACTCATTATTCCCACCTGCTGTTTATTGATCTGTCGTTTAAGATAGAAGCCTATAGGCCGAAGAAAAAAAGTCAGTAATTTCGTTTGAACTTCATTTAGCTTTCATAATGCTTGTGTTTTAGCCTAATTGCTAACGCGTACTTTCTTGTTTTTTGCCTATCTAAGATTTTTTAAGAATAAATATACGGTATAAAAATGCAAAATGGGCGGTATTTCGCTTTCTTTTTGGTTAAATATTCGATTTTTCCCGCAAAAAAAACGGGTTGAATGTTTAAAACATAGGGGTCGAATGTTTAAAACATCCGGCCCGAATGTTTTAAACATTCGACCCGTACCTTTTAAACCTTCCGGTTGAACTTTTTAAACGGCTAAATTTTAACTTGTTTTCACTGTTTTCCATTCTACAATCCGACTAAATAGAATCTATTATTTTGCTTTAAAATCTCTAATTCATCTGTCAGATAGCCGTTTTATCTGTTTGTATTCCTGTGGGTAGATGTTTATATTTGCTTATTGCTGTCTTTTTTAATTTTGAAAACCATGAAAAACGGCATTCTTTTCGCTTCAGGTTCATTCTGGTCCGAATTCCGGCACTGTAGAGCCCTCAGGATTGACAGATTGTCGAATATGACATTTTGCTCAAACACGGCAGACTTCTATAGATGCAGTGCATTCCGGAGTTACTTTTTAATCCGGAAGCCATAAAGAAGAATGCAGTATGTGGCACTTTTATTTTGTCACGTCGAAATTCTTTCCGAACTTTGCCGCCAGATACAAAATAGCAAATATCTATATGAAAACTTATCTTGTGACAGGAGCTGCCGGATTTATCGGAGCCAATTATCTGAAATACATTTTGAACCTACACAGCGATATCAAGGTAGTGGTAGTGGATGCACTTACCTATGCCGGAAACCTGGGTACTATCATGGGCGACGTGGACAATGAACGTTGCATTTTCTTTAAAGGTGATATCTGCGACCGCGAACTGGCCGACCGCCTGTTTGCCGAGTATAAGTTTGACTATGTGGTAAACTTTGCCGCCGAGAGCCATGTGGACCGTAGCATCGAGAACCCGCAACTGTTCCTGATTACCAATATCCTGGGTACGCAGAACCTGCTGGACGCTGCCCGTCGGGCCTGGGTGACAGGAAAGGACGAACACGGTTATCCCACCTGGCGCAAAGGAACCCGTTTCCACCAGGTATCTACCGACGAGGTGTACGGATCGCTGGGTGCCGAAGGCTATTTCCACGAAACGACTCCGCTCTGCCCGCACAGCCCGTACAGTGCCTCGAAGACGAGTGCCGACATGGTGGTAGCGGCTTACCACGATACGTTCAAGATGCCGGTGACCATCACCCGTTGCTCCAACAACTACGGACCGTACCACTTCCCGGAAAAACTCATTCCGCTGATCATCAAGAACATCCTCGAAGGCAAGAAACTGCCGGTGTACGGTGACGGAAGCAACGTGCGCGACTGGCTCTATGTGGAAGATCATTGCAAAGCCATCGACCTGGTGGTGCGCAAAGGTACGGACGGCGAAGTGTACAATGTAGGCGGACACAATGAAAAGACCAACCTGGAGATTGTGAAGCTGACCATCGCTACCATTCATCGACTGATGACGGAGAAACCCGAATACCGCAAGATGCTGAAGAAGAAAGAGAAGAATGCTCAGGGCGAGATCTCGGTAGACTGGATTAACGAGGGCTTGATTACGTTCGTGAAAGACCGTCTCGGACACGATCAACGGTATGCCATCGACCCCACCAAGATTACCGAAGCACTGGGCTGGTACCCCGAAACGAAGTTCGAAACGGGCATCGTGAAGACCATCGAATGGTACCTGAACAACCAGGCCTGGGTGGAAGAAGTAACCAGCGGTGACTACCAGGGCTACTACGAACGGATGTATGGAAAACGCTGAATACTACCGGCCAACGGCCAGTGACAGTGCCAACAAAATACCCATAAGCAGCATATTGCGCGAAGTTTCGCCCAGTATGCTGTTTAGTTTTTTACCACTGTGTATCTTTACCATCTTGCGCCAGGTGAAGAAATGCAGCAACAGGTAGATGGACGAAGGAACGAAGGCTGCCAGCCGGAGTCCGCTGTCTGCGAAACACAGGCAAAGTGCCGCAGCCACCAGGCCCAGGGCGAAGTACAGGTAGCGGCCGAACGGTTCGCCGAAACGTACCACCACGGTCCGTTTTCCGCTGCGGGCATCGGCTTCCCGGTCGCGGTAATTATTCACCACCAGCAGCGTGTCGATCAGGATACCGCAGATGAGTGAACCCACCGTAACATCGGGTGTCCACGTCAAAGTCTGTACATAGTAAGTACCCCCCACGGGAATGAAGCCGAAGAAGGCGATGACCAGCACGTCGCCCCAACCGTTGTACGAAAGCGGGTAGGGGCCGGTGGTATACAGGAAAGCGAAGAGTACACACACCACTCCCACCAGAATCAGTTCCCATCCGGCATAGAACAGCAACGTGCTGCCGATGAGGCAAGCCAATCCTACCGTGACTATAATCCCTTTTTGCATGCCGCCGGGTGTGATCCACCCCTGTGCGCAGGCGCGTTCCGGACCGAGGCGGTCGTCGCGGTCGGTGCCTTTCTTAAAGTCGAACAAGTCATTAATGAAATTGGCGGCTATCTGCATCAGTCCGGCAAACAGAAAACAGGCCAGGGCGGGAATCCAGGCAGCCTGTTGGTCTTTGTAGGCCAATGCCGTACCTATCATGACCGGAATGATGGCGGCAGCCAATGTCTTGGGGCGGGCAGCCAACAACCAGGCACGGAGCGAGTTGGGTTTTACTTCATTCATAAGGGCGGATGAACTAAAATGTTAATTTACTGTTTTTAAAGGCACAAAGATACCTGTTTTTAGTTTATCTTTGCATCCCAAAAGCAAATTATGAGAAAGATCACGCCTATACTAATCGTTTCGCTGTTGGTTCTGGCTTCGTGTAAGTCGAAGAAAGAACTGGTAGCTATCCCCCGTCCGGTGATACAGATCGATACCCTTCGGCTGGATTCATCGAACAGGATCGATAGCCTTTTCGCCCTCGATCAGTCCGGACTCCGGAAGTTGACTCCCGCCAGGCCCCGGAAAGCGACAAAGCCGGCTACTGCGGTGCCCGAATCGGCTGCCGCCCACATCGTAAAGGGAGGTACCCTCATCACCTCGACCACGGAGGTCCTGACAGCTTATCCCGGTGTGGACCGGATACGCCGGTTCGAATTCACCCACCGCGATGTGCCCGAGGCTTTCGAAGGGTTCCGCATCGCTTTCATCTCCGACTTTCATTACAAAAGCCTGTTCAAAGAAAAGGGACTGGCCAATCTGGTACGTCTGCTCAAAGAAGAGAAACCGGATGCCATGCTGCTGGGAGGCGACTATCAGGAGGGCTGCCAGTATGTGTCCGGCCTGTTCGCAGCCCTGTCCGAGGTGAAAGTACCCTACGGTACGTACGGCGTGATGGGCAACAATGACTACGAGCGTTGCCACGACGATATAGTTGCCACGATGGAACGATCGGGCATGCATGTACTGGAACATAAGGTGGATACGTTGAAACGGGACAAGAGCAGCATTCTGATTGCCGGTGTGCGCAATCCTTTCGATCTGAAAGCCAACGGACAATCGCCTACACTGTCTCTTTCGCCCGATGATTTTGTGATTCTGCTGGTGCATACCCCCGACTATGTGGAGGATGTCTCGATAGCCAACACCGACCTGGCACTGGCTGGGCATACGCATGGCGGACAGGTGGTACTGTTTGGTAAAGCACCCATCATCCCGTCGCGCTACGGTCAGCGGTTTATGACCGGGCTGAAGTATAATTCGTCAAAAATTCCTATGATTGTCACCAATGGCCTCGGCACATCCAATATGGATATACGGATCGGTGCCCCGTCGGAAATAGTGATGATTACTCTGCACCGGCTGACGGACTAAGCGTCTCGGTCAGGTATTGCCAGGCGGCGGGGTGCATGAAGTGGCGTACGTCCTTCCCCTCGTCCAACGCCTGGCGGATGAAGGTGGAACTGATGTCGAATACAGGAGAGTGAGCCAGTCGTACACCGGCGGGAAGTGTCTGCTCGTCGATGGGGTAGCCCGGACGGGGATACACCAGCAGCCGGTTTTCGGCAATGATGCGTTCCGACTCCTTCCACTGCGGGAACAGTAACCAGTTGTCCGAACCGATAATCAGTACGAACTCCCGGTCGGGATAACTTTCCTTCAACTTCTCTAAAGTATGTACGGTATAAGACGGGCGCGGGAGGTGAAACTCGAAGTCGGACACCCGGAAGCGGGGATCGCCGGCAATGGAGCGTTGTACCAGTTGCAGGCGTACATCGTCCGGCCATAGCCCGTATTGTTGCTTCAGCGGGTTTTGGGGGCTAACGAGGAACCATACCTCGTTCAGCCCCTCGTACTCGCAGAGATAGTTCGCCAACGCCAGGTGTCCGATGTGGACGGGGTTGAACGAACCGCTGAATATGCCGGTTACCGGATGCATTACTTATTTAAAAACTCGCGGACCGTCTGCAAAGTTTCCTGTTGGGCTGTTTCCAGTTGGTCGTTGATGATGATCTTATCGAATTGCGGGGCGAAGCTCAGCTCGTATTCCGCTTTGGCGATACGGCTTTCGATCACTTCGGGGGCATCGGTGCCTCGTCCGGTGAGCCGGCGGCGCAGCTCTTCGATGCCCGGAGGCTGGATGAAGAGCGAAAGGGCCTGGTCGCCGTAGAACTTCTTGATGTTGCATCCGCCTACTACGTCCACGTCGAATAGCACATTCTGTCCGGCAGCCAGGCAGTTGTCTACTTCGGACTTCAGTGTGCCGTAGAACCGGTCGGCATATACCTCTTCGTATTCCAGGAACTCATTGTTGGCAATGCGGTTGCGGAACTCATCGGGCGACAGGAAATAGTATTCCTTGCCGTGTTGTTCCTCACCGCGGGGCAGGCGGCTGGTGGCGGAGATGGAGAAAGCCAGATTCAGATCCTGCGTGAGCAGGTAGTTGATAATGGTCGATTTCCCTGATCCCGACGGGGCAGAAAATATAATCAGTTTTCCACTCATGATGCTTTTGGGTCTATTTATTTCACCACAGAGTCACACAGAGTTCCACAGAGTAATTCATTATAAGAACCAAGGTTTTCCTTTTGAGAAACTGAAAACTCTGTGGAACTCTGTGTGACTCTGTGGTGAATTCTTATAATACGTTCAATACTTGTTCCTTGATCTGCTCCAACTCATCCTTCATCTGCACAACGATTTTCTGCATTTCGGAATGGTTGGACTTGCTGCCCGTGGTATTGATCTCCCGTCCCATTTCCTGCGCAATGAACCCGAGCTTCTTGCCCTGTCCGCTTCCGTCTTCCAACGTGCTGATGAAATAATTCAAGTGGTTGGTCAACCGCTGCTTCTCTTCGTTGATATCCAGTTTCTCGATGTAGTATATCAATTCCTGTTCCAGGCGAGTCTTATCATAATCAATGCTCAGTGTCTTCTCCAACGCATCGGTGATACGTTCCTTCACCTTCTCCACGCGTTCCTTCTCGAACGGTTCGATGGATATCATCAGGTTGGCTATATTGGCTATCTTTTCGCGGAACTTCTTCTCCAGCGCGGCACCTTCCTGCTTGCGGAACTCGATGAGTTGCTGCAAAGCCTCCTGGATGGTACTTTGTACCACAGCCCATTCTTCCTCGCTCAGTTCCTGCATCTCATTCTTGGTCATCACGTCCGGCATGCGGAGCAACGTCTGGAACCAATCGGCCGGAGCGGGGATACCCAGCGTGTCCGACAGGTAGCTGATCCGTTCGAAGTAAGCCTTGACAGCTTCCTGGTTGATGGGAGTGACGATATCCGCCGCATCCTTCTTCTCAATCCAGAGGTTGAAGTCCACCTTGCCCCGTTCCAGCACACGCTGCAACTCGTTGCGTACTTCTATTTCCTTCTCCCGGTACAGGGGAGCCATGCGGGTGGACAGGTCCATCGCTTTGCTGTTGAGTGACTTGATTTCGGCGGTGATTTTCTTATCGGGAAGTTCAGTGGTAGCCTTACCATATCCCGTCATTGATTGTATCATATTGAAAAAAGTTTTTGCAAAAATACATGAATAATTTGGTATAATCGCTTACTTGTGTGCTATAATTAACAACTGCGTGCGGTAATCTGAAAATAAACATGTAAATTTGCGTCAATTTATAATCGGATAATTATGTCGTGCATTTTGCATATAGAGACTTCGACGGCGGTCTGCTCGGTAGCGGTGAGCGAGGACGGGCAGACGTTGTGGGTCAAGGAGGATTTGAAAGGTCCTTCACATGCTGTTTCCTTAGGAGTATTTGTGGACGAGGCACTGGCTTTCGTGGATAGCCGGGGTATTCTGCCGGATGCCGTAGCAGTGAGTTGCGGTCCCGGATCGTACACCGGTCTGCGCATCGGTGTGTCAATGGCGAAGGGTATCTGTTACGGACGAAACCTGCCGCTCATCGGTCTGCCCACGCCGGAAGTGCTTTGCGTGCCTGTACTGCTGTACCACGACCTGCCCGAAGATGCCTGGCTCTGCCCCATGATCGATGCCCGCCGGATGGAAGTGTATGCTGCCATGTACGACCGTGGCTTGAACGTGCAACGGGAGATATCGGCCGACATCATCGACGAGCAGTCCTACCTGGATATCCTCGACCATCATCCGGTTTACTTCTTCGGCAACGGAGCTGCCAAGTGCAGGGAGAAGATCACCCACCCGAATGCACATTTCCTGGACGACATCCATCCGCTGGCTAAAATGATGCCCCCCCTGGCCGAGAAAGCCATGCAGAACAACGACTTCAAGAATGTGGCTTACTTCGAACCCTTCTACCTGAAGGAATTTGTAGCCACTGTGCCCAACAAACTTTTATAATAACCGTTTAAACAGAAAATCATCAAGTATATGCAATACAATACCCAACAAAAAACAATGGCTCTTCCCGAATACGGGCGGAGCATTCAACGCATGGTAGATCACGCCCTGACCATACAGGACCCGGCCGAACGCCAGCGTTGTGCCAACACCATCATCAGTATCATGGGAAACATGTTCCCGCACCTGCGTGATGTACCCGACTTCAAACATAAGCTGTGGGATCACCTGGCTATCATGTCCAATTTCAAACTCGATATCAAGTATCCGTTCGAAATCATCAAGCAGGACAATCTGGTGACAAAACCCGAACGGATTCCTTACTCGCTGACCCGCATACGCTACCGCCACTATGGCCGTACGTTGGAAGTGCTGGTGAAGAAAGCCTGCGAGCTTCCTGAAGGAGACGAGAAGGACAACCTGGTGGCCATGATCTGTAACCACATGAAAAAGGACTACATGGCCTGGAACAAGGATACGGTGGAAGACCACAAGATTGCCGAAGACCTGATGGAATTCTCGGAAGGAAGACTGCGGATGGACGAACGCATCGTTCGCCTGATGGCAGCGCGTTTGAGCCAGAATTACCGTCCCCGTACCAACCAAAATCAAGGTCCGAGTCAGAATCAGGGTCAGAATCGCAACAACAATCCGCGTAGAAAATATTAATACAGAAAAACATGGCTTCATTTGTAATCGAAGGCGGGCACAGACTCAGCGGTGACATCTATCCGCAAGGTGCCAAAAACGAAGTGCTGCAGATTATCTGCGCAACGTTATTAACCCCCGAAGAGGTGATCGTACATAACGTTCCCGACATCCTGGATGTGAACAACCTGATTCAGTTGATGCGCGACATGGGCGTTACCGTTGCCAAGCTGGGCATCGACTCGTACAGCTTCAAGGCCGACCAGGTAGACCTGGCTTACCTCGAAAGCGACGAGTTCCTGAAGAAATGCTCCAGCCTCCGCGGATCGGTGATGCTCATCGGCCCGATGGTAGCCCGATTCGGTAAAGCCATGATCTCCAAACCGGGAGGTGACAAGATAGGACGCCGCCGCCTGGATACGCACTTCGTGGGTATCCAGAAGTTGGGTGCCGACTTCCGCTACAACAATGAACGCGAAGTGTATGAGATTGCATCGGAAGGACTGACGGGCACGGACATGTTGCTCGATGAGGCTTCGGTAACCGGTACGGCCAACATCGTCATGGCTGCCGTACGTGCCAAAGGTACTACCACAATTTACAATGCTGCCTGTGAACCTTACTTGCAACAGCTCTGCAAGATGCTGAACCGCATGGGTGCACATATCAGCGGCATCGCTTCCAACCTGCTCACCATCGAGGGTGTAGACGAGATGCACGGAACAGATCATACCGTACTGCCCGATATGATCGAGGTGGGTAGCTTCATCGGCATGGCTGCCATGACGCGGAGCGAAATCACCATCAAGAACGTGTCGTACGAGAATCTGGGCATCATCCCCGAGAGCTTCCGTCGCCTGGGCATCCGCCTGGAACAACGGGGCGACGATATCTACGTACCGTCACAAGAGAGCTATCAGATCGAGTCGTTCATCGACGGTTCCATCATGACCATTGCCGATGCGCCGTGGCCGGGACTGACGCCCGACTTGCTCAGCGTGCTGCTCGTAGTAGCCACGCAAGCCAAAGGTAGCGTACTCATTCACCAGAAAATGTTCGAAAGCCGCCTGTTCTTCGTGGACAAGCTGATCGATATGGGTGCACAAATTATCCTGTGCGATCCGCACCGTGCGGTTGTCATCGGTCACGACCATGGCTTCACCCTGCGTGGAGGCAATATGACCTCACCCGATATCCGGGCCGGTATCGCCCTGCTCATCGCCGCCATGAGTGCCGAAGGAAGCAGCCGCATACACAACATCGAACAGATAGACCGTGGTTACCAGAACATCGAAGGACGACTGAATGCCATCGGAGCACGCATCACACGTATATGATCCGGAAAGAAGACGTATATAAGATAGGTGTGTTCAACAAGCCGCACGGCATCCACGGCGAACTCTCGTTCTCGTTTACTGACGATGTGTTCGACCGCGTGGAGTGCGACTACCTGATCTGCCTGCTCGACGGCATCCTGGTTCCTTTTTTTATGACGGAGTACCGGTTCCGTAGCGACTCCACCGCGCTGGTGAAGCTCGAAGGGGTGGACAGTGCCGAACGTGCCCGCTTCTTTACCAACATAGAGGTGTATTTCCCCAAATCGGTAGCCGCAGAAAGTACCGAGACGGATGAGCTTTCGTGGGAATTCTTTGTGGGTTTCCGGGTAGAAGATACCGTACACGGTCCGTTGGGCGAGATTATCGAAGTAGACACTTCGACCATCAACACCCTCTTCGTGGTAGACAGAGAGGACGACGAACTGTTGATACCCGCGCAGGAGGAGTTTATCGAGGGAATAGACCAGGAACGCAAAATAATTACCGTGAGCCTTCCCGAAGGACTCTTAGCCTTGGACGATACCGAGGAGGTGTAATCTATACAACAAGAAATAATGCCGAAAAAGAAACGTAGCAAAGCTTTTTGGAACAATATAAAGTTCAAATACAAGCTGACCATTGTCAACGAGAATACGCTCGAAGAGGTGGTTGGGCTACGTGTATCCAAACTCAACGGTTTGTCGGTACTGCTTTCCGTATTGGCTGTACTCTTCCTCATCGCGGCAGTCATCATCGCCTTTACTCCGCTACGCAACTACCTGCCCGGCTATATGAACAGCGAGATACGTGCGCAGGTGGTGGACAACGCCCTGCGGGTGGATTCCCTGCAACAGCTCGTGGAACGGCAAAACCTCTACATCATGAATATCCAGGATATCTTCAGTGGCAAGGTGAGCGTAGATACGGTGCATTCCATCGATTCCCTGACCCGCATGCGTCAGGAAGAGTTGATGCCGCCTACTGATCGCGAATCCGAGTTCAGGAAACAATACGAAGATACGGAGAAATACAACCTCGGTACCATCACCGCACAGGCGGAAGTGGACGGGCTGATATTCTACCGCCCTACGCGGGGCATGATTACCGAACATTTCGATGCTGAAAAGAAACATTACGGCACGGACATTGCCGCCAATCCGAATGAGAGTGTGCTGGCCACGTTGGACGGAACAGTGATACTGAGCTCTTTTACAGCAGATACCGGATACCTCATCATGGTACAGCATAACCAGGAACTGGTTTCGGTGTACAAACATTGCGGTTCGCTGCTGAAACGGACGGGCGACAAAGTAATGGCAGGCGAAGCCATCGCACTGGTAGGCAATACCGGAAAACTGACTACCGGTCCGCACCTGCATTTTGAGTTGTGGCACAAGGGGCGGGCAGTAGATCCGGAGATATACATTGTATTCTAACCATGGAAAAAGAACAGAAGAAAAAAGTAATCGCTATATTGGGCTCCACCGGGTCTATCGGCACGCAGGCGTTGCAGGTCATCGGGGAGCATCCCGACTTGTACGAAGTCTATGCGCTGACAGCCCATAACCAGGTGGAACTGCTTATCGAACAGGCTCGCCGGTTCCAACCCGAAGCGGTGGTGATAGCCAACGAAAGCAAGTATGCTTTCCTGAAAGAGGCATTGGCCGACCTGCCCATCAAGGTGTATGCAGGTGCCGAAGCGTTGTGCCAGATCGTGGAGTCGGAACCTATCGACATGGTGCTGACGGCCATGGTAGGCTATGCCGGACTGAAGCCGACCATCAATGCCATCCGGGCCGGAAAGGCCATCGCGCTGGCGAATAAAGAAACGTTGGTCGTTGCCGGTGAACTAATTAATGAGCTGGCGATGAAGTTCCACACCCCGATACTGCCGGTCGACTCTGAACATTCGGCGGTATTCCAGTGTTTGGCTGGTGAGGTGGGTAATCCCATCGAGAAGGTGATCCTTACCGCATCGGGAGGTCCGTTCCGTACCTGGAGCATGGAGCAGCTGAAGTCGGCTACCCGGGCGGAAGCCTTGAAACATCCCAACTGGGACATGGGCGCGAAGATTACCATCGACTCGGCATCCATGATGAACAAAGGATTCGAAGTGATCGAAGCCAAGTGGTTGTTCGGCGTACGTCCGGAACAGATCGAAGTAGTGGTGCATCCGCAGTCGGTGATCCATTCTATGGTACAGTTCGAGGACGGTTCGGTGAAGGCCCAGCTGGGAATGCCCGATATGCGGCTCCCCATCCAGTATGCTTTCTCGTATCCCGACCGTGTACGCGCGTCGTTCGACCGGCTCGACTTCCGGAAGTGTACCGATCTCACCTTCGAGCAGCCCGATACAACGCGGTTCCGCAACCTGGCATTGGCCTACGAAGCCATGCGTCAAGGGGGAAACCTTCCTTGCATCGTCAATGCAGCCAACGAGGTGGTAGTAGCCGCCTTCCTGCGCGATGCTGTCAGCTTCCTGGGTATGAGTGATGTGATAGAGCAGACCATGGAACGGGTATCGTTCATCCATACACCCACGTATGAGGACTATGTGGCTACCGACCGGGAAGCCCGGCGCATGGCCCATGAACTCTTGAAATGAGAAATAAATAGTAAATTATAAATTAGAAAACAGCTTAATGGAAACATTTTTGATCCGTGCCCTGCAGTTAGTGATGAGTCTTTCATTGCTCATCATCATACACGAAGGGGGGCACTTTCTCTTTTCCCGTCTGTTCAAAGTACGGGTAGAAAAATTTTGTTTATTCTTTGATCCCTGGTTCACGCTCTTCAAGTTCAAACCAAAGAAGAGCGATACGGAATATGCCCTCGGATGGCTGCCGTTAGGGGGATATGTCAAGATATCCGGGATGATCGACGAGTCACTGGATACTGAACAGATGAAACAACCGGAACAGCCGTGGGAGTTTCGCTCCAAGCCGGCGTGGCAACGTCTGCTCATCATGATTGGTGGGGTGCTGTTCAACTTCTTGTTGGCTTTGTTCATCTATTCCATGATCTTGTTTGCCTGGGGCGACCAGTATGTACCGGTGCAGAAGACTCCTTTCGGTATGCAGTTCAACGAGACGGCCAAGGCTGTTGGCTTCCAGGATGGAGACATTCTGATCTCGGCCGACGGAGTTCCTTTCGAACGCCTGGATGGCGATATGCTGAGCAAGGTGGTAGATGCCCGTCAGGTATCCGTACTGCGTGGTGGCCAACCGGCTGCTGTTTATATTCCCGAGGATATGATGCAACGGCTGATGGCGGACAGTGTTCGTTTTGCCTCTTACCGCTTCCCGTATGTAGTGGATAGCATAGTAGCAGGCTCGCCTGCCCAACTGGCCGGCATGCAACGCGGTGACAGCATCACCGAGCTGAACGGCAAACCGATTGTGGCCTATGATTTCGTGAATACCTTGGCCGACCGCCGGAAGAATGCCGAACAGTTGCGCAAGGATAGCATCGACCCGCACCTCATCAGCCTGACGTACATGCGTGCCGGTGTAGCCAATACGCTGACGCTGCAAACCGACTCGGCTTTCCGCATTGGAGTCACTCCGGTAAACGAAATCGATCGTCTGCTGCCGATGGTGAAGGTAGACTATACATTCCTTTCTTCTTTCCCCGCAGGTATTTCCTTAGGTGTGAAAACACTGAACGGCTATGTGGGCAACATGAAGCACATCTTCTCGAAAGAGGGTGCCAAGCAGTTGGGTGGTTTCGGTACCATCGGAAGCATCTTCCCGGCTACGTGGGACTGGTACCAGTTCTGGTACATGACGGCTTTCTTGTCCATCATTCTGGCCTTCATGAACATTCTGCCTATCCCGGCACTGGACGGAGGACATGTGCTTTTCCTGTTCTACGAAATGATTACCCGCCGCAAACCGGGCGAGAAGTTCATGGAATATGCCCAGATTACCGGTATGTTCCTGCTGTTGGCCTTGTTGCTTTGGGCTAACTTCAATGATATTGTGCGCTACTTCTTTTAAATAATAGTTCACCACAGAGTCACACAGAGTTCCACAGAGTTTTCCTTTTTCACTAAGAAACTCTGTGGAACTCTGTGTGACTCTGTGGTGAACTATTATTTCGCTGGCTGCTTCAGTCGCAAACTACTTACCACCGCTGCCGCTACGGCAAATCCGCAAGCTACCCACAAACATACGAACGTGCTCTTGTCATGAGCCACGAAGCTAAAGAGCAGAGCCACCAACGCTGTTCCTGTTGTTTGTCCCAGTAACCGGGCCATACCCAGCATACCGCTTGCTGCCCCCGACCGGTTGGTCGGTGCCGCGGCAAGTATCATGCTGTTATTCGGTGTCTGGAAGACAGCAAAGCCCAATCCGCACAGTGCCATTCGCCAAACGATATCCATCGGGGTGGAGTGGTGATGGAGCAGGGAGAGCGAGAACAGTCCGACGCCGAACAAAACCATGCCGATACTTCCCAACACTCCCGGATGAATGCGCTCTACCAGATAGCCTGCTGTAGGGGCAGCCACCAATGCAGCCAACGGCCAGGGGGTGAGCAGCAACCCCGTCATTACTTCGCTATGCCCCAACGTGTTTTGCAGAAAGAAGGGCAGAGACACCATGGCCAGCATCTGGGCGGTAAACGAACAGACGGAGGTGCTGATGGACAGCGTGAATGAGGGGACGCGTAGCAAATCGAGCGGAAGCAGAGGAGCTTTCTGTCCCAGTTGCCGGCGTATATAATAGGTACCCACGATAGCCAGAATAATGATCTGGATGACCAGGAACTTCCGCTGTTCCTGGTGCGCAAAACCATCGAGCGTGTAGAACAACAACCCGAAGGTGACGGCGTTGGCAATGGCACTGGTGGTATCGAACTTCCGGGGAGCCCGTTCTTCTTTCTTCGGCAGAAACTTCCATCCCAGTATCAATGCAACGAGCCCGATGGGGATATTGATGGCAAACAACCAATGCCAGGTTCCTACCGACAAGATGGCGCTGGCTATCGAAGGACCGGCTGCTGCCGAGATGGCAATGATCATGGCATTGATCCCTAATCCCCTGCCCAGTTGGTTGCTGGGATAGATGGTACGCAGTTGCGCGGTATTCACGCTGGTGATGGCCGAGGCACTTAGCCCCTGCAACACGCGGGCGATGGTCAGCGACCAGAACGAGGTGGCGAGTGCACACGCCAGGGAGGTGACGCAGAACATGGCAATGCCTGTAAGGAATACACCACGGTATCCGAAGATCTCACCCATCGAAGAGAAGGAAAGCAGGGAGACCACAATGGCCAGCTGATAGCCGTTGATGATCCAGGTGGTGGCCGACGGCGATGTCCCGAATTGCTGCGAAAGGGTAGGGAGCACCACGTTGGTGATATTGGTGTCGAGACCCGACATGGACATGGCAAAACAGATGGCAATGACTGCCCAGATGCGTTGACGCAGAGGCAAGCCGTCCGAAGGGTTGGTGACAGATGCGGTATAGGTTTCTTTTTCGTTCATAGGTATAGCGGTAATCTATTGTTCCCTGCTATAACAAAAGAAACTCGTGTTTAGTTTTGGGAATCAGAGGACCAGATAGATGGCTATGATATGCCCCACGCTGCCCCCCAGTACGAAGAGGTGGAACACGGCGTGCATGTAAGGTTTGCGGAGCGAGTAGAAAAAGGCTCCAAGTATGTAGGAGGCACCTCCGCCGATGAGCCACCACAAAGCAGGCATGGCTTCGCGGGCCGAGAGGCAGTCGGCCAACGGCTTGATGGCTATGATAATCGAAGCCCCCATGACTACGTAGCAGACAGTCTCCAGGTAACTATGCTCTTTCAATTTGGCAAAACTCAGAATGAATCCCACGATGGCCGATGCCCAGACGAAGGCAAAGATACCCCATCCCCATCCGGATTCCTCTCGCAACACCAGCAAGGTGAAGGGTGCGTATGTACCGGCAATGTGCAGGTAGATGGCACCGTGGTCGAACTTGCGGAGCAACTCTTTCCGCTTGCCTGCCTTACTCCCGTGGTACCAGGTGGAACTCACGTACGAGGCCAGCATACCCACCAGGTACACCACCACGCTGGCTACTGCCCAGGCAGGTTCGGCGTTGTGAAGAGCTTTGGGCAGGAGGATAAAACCAGCCACGACGCCCAGCAGGATGCCGGCACCGTGGCTCAGTGTATTAGCCAGTTCCTCACCAAAGGAATATCGGCGTTTTAGAGGATTGTTTTCTTTCATCTTGCAAGACTTTGGTCTGTTTCGTCCTGCAAAGATACATATTTATTTTACTTATTCTTTCCGCAGGATGATTTTGGCGTCGTATTGCCCCGCTACCTGTTTGCGGAAATCGGCAAATTCTGTGTACGCCTCTTTGGGATATACGCCCCGTCTCATCAGGATTCGCTGCACGATGCACACCTCCCGTCCATTCACGTCGATGGAGGTCTGGAACGTGCCGAACTTCCCTTCCAGGTTTTGTGTGCGGGGGAGCGATTCGATGAGATACCCCTCGGGCAGTTGCAACCGGATGGTGTCGGTGTCCAGGTAACCGTAACTGATGTGGATGGGCTGGGTGCGTTGCTTGTTGTCCGCGATGGCAAACCCTTTACGGAATACATTGAGCGGGACGAAGAGGCGGTTGCCTGTTTTGTTTCCGTACTGGTTGCTGCTGATGGTATAGCTGATGTCCACTTGCGGATGGGCAGTCTTTTGCTCGCTCACCTTGATGTTGCTCACCTCGGCCTGCGCCAGGTTGATACCTGAACGCATGCGGTCTTTCTGCCTGGCGGGTTCCAGACGGGTGATGCCCGATTCGGCTTCATACTGGAACAGCCGGGAGGTTTCCCGGTTCTCTATCCGGGCTTCGCCGGTGGCCGAAAGTACGACCCGGGCATTGTTCACCTGCGTGTTCAGTGTGTCGGGGTATGATGGCAGACGGCACATTTTCCCTCCGTCGGGATTGATCAGCAGGGCATCGTGTCCGGCAATGTTGCTGTGTACATAGCCGAAGGGAAGCTCTGCGTTGGTGCACTCCAACCACAACGTATCTTTCGGGAGGGGTACTTGCAGGATGACGTGGTTCATCTGGTTGGCACTGGCAAAGTCGCCCAGCAAACGGGCATTGTCGGTGCTGATGACCGTATAGCGCGAGTCGATACCCAATTCGGCCAGCATGGCGCGGGCGTAGTTGGACAATCCCTTGCAGTCGCCGAATCCGGCACGGCATACATCGGCCGCAGCAATGGGTTGCAGTCCGCCGATACCCAGCTGGATGCTGACATAGCGTGTGGATGCCGCCAGGTAGTCGTACACGGCTTTCACCTTTTCCCGGTCGGTCCGGCAGTTGGCAGTCAGTTCGCGCAGCTTGCTCTTGACGGTTTCGGGAAGCTGGTCACGTCCGGCCAGCAGGCCGTATTGCCAGGTACCGTACTCCTGCCAGTTGGCCATTGTTCCTTGACTGCCGTCGAACGTGAAGGTCGACGGGGCGAAGTGTACGATCGGGAGCAAACTGCCGATTGGAGGACCGTAAGGTTCCTGATCTACCGCATTCAGGCTTTCGAAAGTAACCATGCTTACCGTGTTTCCGTTGGCCTTCGTCTGCTTCACCTCCACCGGCGTGTTCACAGTCCGGTAGCGGCATCCGCTGGCATCGGGTGTTTGCAGGCGGTAAGTAGCTTTGACCACTGCCTGGTTGTAGCTTTCCTGCGGGACGAACGATGGGTAGCTCAACAATCCGTTCTTGTATTTTACTTCCCACTCGAATTTTACGGTAAACGGATAAGAGGGACCTTTGCAGTCGTAGTAATACATGTAGTCATCGCTACTCAGCCCGTCGGAGTATTCCGTCATCTGGAGTTCCGACTTTTTGATCTTACGTACGGACTGCCCCAGACGGATAATCTCTCCGGAGAACTTGGTGAGCGACCTGAATTTGTCGCACATACAGGTGAAGAATGCTGCATGAAGCCCCTTCTCGTTCAGAATGGTGATGGTGCGGCTCTCTTTGCGGGTACCGCTGGTGGGCGATTCGCAGATCATCTCCGTCGATGAGTCGACAATGACGGAGTAAGTGTTCTTGTCGATTTCCTGTGCACGGACACTGGCGATGGACAGCCACGCTGCGACCACTGCCACTAATCCGTTGACGAGGAGTGTCCGGCTTTGGCCGGACCAGTTCCAATGTGTCATACTTAGATTTTCTTCAAAACCAACATCTCGTTATTCTTCTCTACAATCGCTTCCCAGAACATCTTCAGTCCAGGATATTCCTGGATGGTGTACGACAGTTTGTCGTAAGAGAACGTATAGGTCAGCGATAGCTGATTGCCCTGTACCTGGATGTTGTACCGGCATTTGCCCGAACCATCCTCTGTCTTGAGAGTCTGTGCTTTGGGGATTTCATCTACCGCATATCCTTCCGGGATGTCTATCTTGATGGCAAGCGTCATCTGTTCGGTGAATGGCAGTTCCACCGGGAGCTTCCGTTCGGCCTGGGTGAACGGGCTTTTCTCCACATGGAGGAATACCATCGGGTTGAGGTAGATAAAGTTATCGTTCACGGTGGCTTGCTTCTCGAAAGTTATATTCTCTTCTACCTGGGGTGAGAAGTGATTCATCTGGTTGAAGGATATGTCGGTCACCTTGATGCTTTCCTCGGTTTCCAGGTTGTTGACGAACTCGATGCTGTCCTTTGCCTTGCGGAAACTGTTGCGGATGGAGGAAGCATACTGTCCGTAATAAGCTGTTTTGCGGGTACCGGTGATCTTGCCTTCCGCATCGATCGATACGTTGACCAGGGAACGCAGTTGGTTTTTACCGAGGTTGCTCAGGTTTACCCATTGGCTTCCGCTGGAGTCTATCATACGTGCCCGGGTCACCATCAGTCCTGTGGGAAGAAGGTTGAGATAGCCTGTCCGGATGGAGCCGTCGAGGTACACAAAGGTACTGTCGCTGTTGGCAGCCGCTATGATGAAGGTGTTCAGCTTCTGTATAGACGGGTGTGCGAAGGGGAGTATGCCTTGCGAGCGACGACTCATCACCACCGGGGCACAGTGGATGTTGGCATCGCGCAGCATGCTCATCAGTACGAAGTTGAAGTCGGCATTGTTGCCCGTTCCGTTCTTGATGGCTTTCTTTACTTCGTTGCCATAGAGGGCATATTGCTGATTCCAGTTCATCTTCTTCTGCAGGAACAGGAAGAGGGCACTGATCTTGGAGTTAGCATCGGGCAACTTGTCGATGCCCAGTGCGGCCATTTCATCGCGGTAAGGATTGCGCATCTTGAGTGCACCGCCAAAGTCGCTGTCGTCCAGCAACATCTTGTCTATCTGATCCCAGGTCTGCGTGAAGTTTTTATAGAGCGCGCCGGGGAATTCAAATCCTTGCAACTCGAAAGATACCTGGGCACGGTAGTCGTCCGGGCACCAGAGGAACGAGTCGGCATGGAGTGACGGCAGCTGGTTGACTTTGAACGTGAGGCGACGTCCGGTACACTGAACCATGTCCGACTGTCCGCCACCCATGATGGTAAAGGAAAGTGATTCGGGTTTCTCAGTGGTGCTGAGCAGGTCGTTCCTGCGTGTGTCCAGGTTGAACTTGAAGTATTCCGGGATGGCGATGTCGTAGTGCCCGTATACTACGGGAATATCCTGCTGGGCTGTCCACCCGCTAATGTCGGTGAAATAGTCGGACAGGATCTTGTACTTGTATTCCAATACCGTTCCTACTTTGACATTCGGGATGGAGAACTTCATCTGCATGTATTGCTTGCTGAGGCGTTCCTTGAATACGAACTCCTTCTTCATCTTCTCGCGTACCATCTTGCCGCCTTCCATATTATAGGCCGAAGCGTCGAGGCCGATGACTACTACTTTCATGGTTCCGTTGCCACTCTCGGGCTCGTAATAGGGGATGCTCACGTCGGCATACGTAGTCCCTTCGGACTTGAGTACTTTGATCTTGACTTCGTGTTCGTAGTTCAATCGGAAGCCGTTCGACATGTATTCGTAGCGGACATCACATGTTTTGTACAGCACCACTGCCACCGCCGATGTGTCGGGGGCATAGGTGGTCATGGTCAACTCTTCGTTGGTTGGTTTGCCGTATTTCAGACTTGGAACCAGAATAGTTTGCTGTGCGCATAGGCTGCTTGTCATGCAAAGCAGAAGCAGGGAAATAAATAGGTTTTTCATGGGATGATGGGGTTATAGTTTATTATAAAGAACTCGTGTGTTATTCATCTTCCGTGTTATCATCTGCCTGAATACAAACATAAACAAAAAAGCCGGAGAAAATCATTTCCTCCGGCTTTTTTTTGTTAGAATGTATAAGTTATACCAGGTGCCCGATCCACTCTTCGCGGTCGCCCGGCAGCAGGTCGATCACCGGTACTTCTATCATGGTGTAGCAACCCGGTTGCTGTTTCATCGAGGCGCGTGCCACGCATACCAATACCTGGGCTGTGAGTGCCGGGTTGTTGATGCGCATATTGAACTCGAACAACTGATTCTGCGTCTTGCCCGATACCCCTTTGCGGGTGAGGTTTACCCCGTGACCCATGTCCAGCAGGGCATCTACGCTCGGTACCAGCTTCACGTGCGTTTCGTCGTTCACGAAGTAAGCGTCGGCCTTGATGGCGGCGGCTACCTCCTGGAACTTATAACCGTCCTTGATCTCGATGTATACCATGCGGCGGTGAATGCCCGTTCCGGTAGGGATGGTCATCGAGAGGGCAGCTTTCACCCCGTCGATGGCTTTCACGGCTACGGTATGCCCCATGCTCATGCCCGGTCCGAAGTTGGTGTACGTGATGCCTTTCGGTGCGATGGCTTCCAGCAAGGTGCGTACCACCGAGTCACTTCCCGGATCCCATCCGGCCGAGATGATCGATACGGCTTTATGCTCTTTGGCACAAGCACTCAGTTCACGACGCAGGTCGACGATGCCTGTATGGATGTCGAAGCTGTCTACGGTGTTGATGCCCAGAGCCAGCATCTCCTTGGCGTATTTCTCTACACTGCGGGTGGGGGTGCACAGGATGGCTACATCCACTCCTTGTAATTCTTTGATGTCCTTCACTACGGCGTATTCTGCCAACTCTTCCGGCTTGTTTTCGGCACCGGCGCGGCGTACCACTCCAGCTACCTCAAAGTCGGGAGCGGCTTGAAGTGCTTCGAGTACGTACCGGCCAATGTTGCCGTAACCTACGATGGCTGCTCTTACTTTTTTCATCTTTTTGCTTGGTTATAGTGAACAAATTTCTTTAATCCGGCTACAAAAGTAAGCATTTATCCAGTTGCTTGGCGAATAATCATCCGGGTTTTTTCATTTTTTACCACCGGAGTAAGAAGCTGTTACCCATCCTCCCTATCTTTGTTACAATAATTATGTTATCTTTGCCCGCATGATTGAATATGTAAGAGGCGAACTTGCCGAGCTGAGTCCGGCAACCGCAGTGATCGATTGCCACGGTGTGGGCTATGGCGTGAATATTTCCCTGAACACGTATGCTGCCATTCAGGGTAAACCGAGTGTGAAACTATATGTGCACGAAGCCATCCGCGAAGATGCGTATGTGCTCTATGGCTTTGCCGATAAGCAGGAGCGGGAACTTTTCCTGTTGCTGATTTCGGTGTCGGGCATCGGCGGCAATACGGCACGGATGATTCTTTCGGCCCTGTCGCCGGCAGAACTAATCAATGTCATTGCCACAGAGAATGCTAATATACTGAAGACGGTGAAAGGCATCGGACTGAAAACTGCCCAGCGTGTCATTGTCGACCTGAAAGATAAGATTAAGACCGGTGCTGCTTCGGCGGCTGCCGTAGGTGGAATGGGGGCGTTGCTCCCGGCTGCCCAGGTGCAGGTGCAGGAGGAGGCGGTGGCTGCGCTTACCATGTTGGGATTTGCTGCCCAGCCTTCGCAGAAGGTGGTGATTGCTATTCTGAAGGAAGAGCCCGATGCGAAGGTGGAGCAAGTGATCAAGTTGGCGTTGAAGCGGTTGTAGGTTCGTTTGATAGTTCAGGCAGGGCATCACGACTCTATCTCAGTAAAAGTGTGAATGCATCTCCCATCTCCCATGAATTTCGAGCTTTTCCCCTTGGGTGTGTAAAAGTTGCATTAAGTGTGGCGTAGAGTTGTACTAAATCCCGCACGCGGAATAGCTAAAGTTGTAGCTTTCTGCATGCGGGATCGTTTTTTTGTTGAAATTAAGAGGGTTCAACCAATTATCAACCAAAAAAACATTTTTCTTATGGTAAGTTTTATTGATCGCGC
>JAVBUC010000087.1:0-34122 GCA_031555765.1 Bacteroides sp.
AGTGATACAAACGCGGTCGGAGTATGACCTTTGAGAATAAGACCGCGCCAGTACCAGCGAGTGATATGGGAACTAACAACACGAGAATTTGCGGTACCAGAACAGCGCTATGGGCGGTACCACGGGGGCGATATTTTCACAAAGACCCGTTGCTCTACGAGCAACGACCTTTCCCACTACGAGCAACACCCCTCTTGCCCTACGAGCAAAAATGTATATTTAACCGAAAACCAGATTCAATCTGCCTAATTTTGTATTTTCATGCCGCATATTTATTCTTAAAAAACCTTAGATGCGCACAAAACAAGAAAAGACCCGTTAGCAAATTAACGAATAAGCAGAAATATTGATAGAGAAAACAGAAACAAACAAGCTTTTTCATACATTTCCACTCATCAGAAGGAGGCGAGGAATTGGGAAAACATTTGCCCCAACGAATTGTTATATCTTTTAACACCATACCCTATATACAATGAAGCGAGTACTCCAGCTTTCGCCCTTACTGATATTCTTATTCACCTTGACCTTTTGCTCGCAAAAGGAGCATACACCCGTACCGGAAGAAGGCAATGTTTCCGATTCCATAGCCACGCTCCCGCCGGCCCCCATTGTCATCGTCATCGAAAAGGAACTACTTTACGACGAGCATACGCTAGCTGATGAATATCCTTACAAAGATACGGTCCGGCATTTCCAATGGGACAAGATACGCGACCGGTTGCATCTCCTGGACTCGGTACAACAGAAACAAAACAACTGGGCCATCCTGCAAAACTACAAAAACAAGAATGGCGAAGCCCCGCTGGTCAAACAATTCGAGCGCAACGCCTACAAACGTGTGGCCGACATGCAGGGGGTAGAGCGTTATCAATCCGTACCCCTGTTTCTTCCCACTGACACAGTCACCGGAGAACGCTATGGGCGCGACGGGTCGCCGGTACGGTACATCGGAGAAGAAGGTAGCTTTGCCCGTGTACGTCTCTTTTCGTCGGACGAAGAGTGGCTGGTGCCAGGAAAATATGTCAAAGTGATCGGAGATACCATTACTTTCGGCCATGCCGTTTTTGTTGACCGACTCAACCAGAATGTGGCCACCCTGGAAAAGGTGGGTTCCAAGTGGCTGGTGCGCAGCATGAATCCCATAACCTCCGGCTTGCACCGTCCTCCCTACCAGCAGGAAACGCCGTTAGGGATTTTCCTCATCCAGGAGAAGAAGCAAAAGATGATATACAACAAAGACGGTTCTACCGAAACGGGAGGCTTCGCTCCCTGGGCCAGCCGTTTCACCAATGGGGCTTACCTGCATGGCATTCCGGTGAATGTACCCCGCAAAGCCCTGATCGAGTATAGCCCGAGCCTGGGCACCACACCTCGTTCGCACATGTGTGTACGCAATGCCACCTCGCACGCACAATTCATATACGAATGGGCACCGAAAGAAAAAACGATTGTTTTTGTGCTGGAATAAGTTGTTGCACCGGATTAAAAATATACCTTTGCCTGCGTAATATTTCTATTTATGCATAGGTTTTTTTTGTCTTTACTGTTTTTTCTGATTCCTGCTCATTTCTCCACGAAAACTCCCCAGGCAGAAGCCACCGACACCCCATTGTCCGGCAGTATGCAGCTGTATATGGACATGCAGTTGTCCGACCGGGTGAGTTACCCGGCTTTTGAACAGGCACTTTCCGGCTACACAAAGATTGCCCACCGGAAAAATATCATGACGATGATCGATTTCACCAAACCGTCCACGGAAGAACGTCTTTTCGTGTTGGACATGGATCAACGTTGCTTGCTGTATTCCTCGGTTGTTTCACACGGCAGGAACAGCGGTACCAATTATGCTGTTTCCTTCTCGAATGAAACGGGTTCGTATAAAAGCTCTCTGGGATTTTATGTGACCGAAAACACCTATACCGGGAAAAACGGTTATTCTCTTATCCTCGACGGACTGGAAAAAGGGTTCAACGACCGGGCCAAAGAACGCGCCATCGTGATCCACGGAGCCCCTTATTCCAATCCCTCGGTAATCGCCAATACAGGACGGTTGGGCCGTAGCCAGGGCTGTCCGGCACTGCCCCAAGCAGTCAGTGTTCAAATCATCGATGCCATCAAAGGCGGCAGTGTATTGTATATCTATGCCGATGATCCGGAGTATGCGCGGGAAAGTGCTTTTCTGCGCACTAACGGCTGAATTAGCAGATGAAGGAATAGTCTGTTTCATCAAGTGAAACTCACAGTTTCGTCAAGTGAAACTCATTGTTTCATCGGTTGAAACTCACAGTTTCGTCAAGTGAAACTCGGAGTTTCACCCTAGGAAACTGGGTGTTTGCAGGAAGGTACAGGGGCAACTGCAGGAAGCTTCGGAAGGGAATACAGGAAGTAAGTATGGCGAATACTTTTCAGAAAAACACATGGAAAGAGCTTCGCGTGACGGATACCCCCAATAGTGACGGATGAGTGACGGATAAAACAGGTATCTGTCACGGCTTAATCACCCGTTAATCAACACTATACATCAGAAAAAGTGACAGCGTGACGGATAAAATCATTTATTTTGCACAGGAAGGAGGACACGAAAAAAGCAGCCCCTCGAGCTGCTTCTTCCTTTGTTAAACAATCCAACCATCAGGAAACGGAGGCTACCTGAAACCGGAAGTCGAACTCCAGGTCGGTAGGGAAATCCATTCCTTCGGCTTTATAGAACCGCTTCAAGTCGTCACGAACATGTAGAAAGTCTTTAATGGCTTTTTCCACGGTCTCACCCGAGCCACTCAACCCGATGTTGAGTTTCTCACAATATTCCATCAATGCGGAATATCCTTCTTCGCTTCTTTCTATAAATACGGGTACCTTCATAGTTAATTGTTTTATATGGATTCGATTTACTATTTACTTGTTACAAAGTTACTGATTTTATTTTGTCCTGAAAATGTATGGGTTTAAAGAACCTTAATTTAGAAATCCTTAATGACGGGTAACTTCTTTTTTATATCTTTGCACCGTTTTATACAGAAACGCACATAACATCAAAAAGATATGATAGCTAAAATCCAACAACTCCTCGAAGAGGTGGAAATGCTGAAAGCTGCCAGCGCGGAAGAACTCGAAGTACTCCGCATCAAATACTTGAGTAAGAAAGGAGCCATCAACGACCTGATGGCAGATTTCCGCGACGTGGCTGCCGAACAGAAGAAAGAGGTCGGCATGCGTCTGAATGAACTGAAGACGAAAGCGCAGGACAAAATCAATGCGCTGAAGGAACAGTTCGAAAGCCAGGACAATGGTTGCGACGGTCTGGATCTGACACGTTCGGCTTATCCCGTGGAACTGGGTTCACGCCACCCGCTCACCATCGTAAAGAACGAAATCATCGACATATTTGCCCGTCTGGGATTCAGCATCGCCGAAGGTCCGGAGATTGAGGACGACTGGCATGTGTTCTCTTCACTGAACTTCGCCGAGGATCATCCGGCACGCGACATGCAGGACACTTTCTTCATCGAAGCGCATCCGGACATCGTGCTGCGTACACACACCTCATCGGTACAGACACGCGTGATGGAGGTTACCCAACCGCCTATCCGCATCATCTGCCCGGGACGTGTATATCGCAACGAGGCCATCAGCTACCGCGCACACTGTTTCTTCCACCAGGTGGAGGCGTTGTATGTGGACCGGAACGTTTCGTTCACCGACCTGAAGCAGGCATTGCTGCTCTTCGCCAAGGAGATGTTCGGGGCCGACACGAAGATCCGCCTGCGTCCGTCGTACTTCCCGTTCACGGAGCCCAGCGCGGAAATGGATATCAGCTGTAACATCTGCGGCGGTAAGGGTTGTCCGTTCTGCAAGCACACCGGCTGGGTGGAAATTCTGGGTTGCGGTATGGTGGACCCGAATGTACTCGACTCCTGCGGCATAGACAGCAAAGTGTATACCGGCTATGCCCTCGGCATGGGTATCGAACGCATCACCAACCTGAAATACCAGGTGAAGGACTTGCGCATGTTCTCTGAAAATGATACGCGTTTCCTGAAGGAATTCGAGAGCGCATACTAAATAATAGGTTCACCACAGAGTCACACAGAGTTCCACAGAGTCTTTTTACTAAGTGGAATTAATACTATAGAAATTAAAAACTCTGTGGAACTCTGTGTGACTCTGTGGTGAACCTAAAAATCTTTACGATTATGGCAAAAGACAGGCTTGTGACTCCCAGTTACTGCCTCATTCTGGCAGCTAACTTCCTTTTGTACTTTGCCTTCTATCTGATACTTCCGGTACTTCCTTTTTATCTCACGGAAGTATTCCACACCGGCAACGCGGCCGTAGGTATCATCCTGTCATGCTACACCGCTGCTGCGCTTGTCATGCGCCCGTTCTCGGGCTACCTCATCGACACACTGGCCCGCAAACCGTTGTACCTCATTTCCTACTTTATATTTATAGCCATCTTCGGCGGGTATGTCCTGGCCGGCACGTTGACATTGTTCATCATGCTGCGTGTGGCGCACGGATTTGCTTTCGGAACGGTGACGGTAGCGGGAAATACCATCGTGATAGACATCAGCCCCTCGTCACGCCGCGGTGAGGCAGTAGGTTATTACGGCCTGATGAACAACATGGCCATGAGCTTCGGGCCGATGATAGGGCTTTTCATGCACGGCACGTTCTCGTTCGAGACCATCTTCACCTGTGCCTTGGCGAGCGGTACCATCGGATTCGTCACCGCCTGTTTAGTTAAGACTCCGCCGAAAGAACCGGTGAAGCGGGAGCCCGTTTCGCTGGACCGCTTCATACTGCTGAAAGGCATTCCGGCAGGCATTGCCCTGCTGCTGCTATCCATTCCGTATGGCATCACCACTACCTATGTGGCTGTTTATGCTGAGGAAATCGGCATACAACTCAGCTCCGGACTCTTCTTCACCTTCATGGCCGTAGGCATGGCGGTATCGCGACTCTTCTCCGGCCGACAGGTGGACAAAGGACGCATCACGCAAGTCATCATGCTGGGCATTGTGCTGGTATGCGGTTCCTTCTTCCTGCTGTCGGCCAGCCGGCTGATGATGGAAGTGAACGTTGTCATCGCCGAAGGGGTATTCTTCCTCATAGCCCTGATGCTGGGTATTGGTTTCGGTACGATGTTCCCGGCTTTCAATACGATGTTCGTCAACCTAGCACCCAACAATCAGCGTGGAACAGCTACCTCGACCTACCTCACCTCCTGGGACGTAGGCATCGGTATAGGGCTCGTTGCCGGCGGCTACATCGCCCAGGTAGCTACGTTCGACATGGCTTTCCTCTTCGGTGCTTGCCTCACGGTAGCTTCTATTTTCTATTTTAAGGTTAAAGTAACTCCACACTACCATCAAAATAAATTGAGATGAGAATCAAAGAGCGTTACGAAAAGATTATCGACTGGTTCCGGCAAAACGTACCGGTGGCCGAGACCGAGCTGCATTATGACAGCCCGTTCGAGCTGCTGGTGGCCGTGATCCTCTCTGCCCAGTGCACCGACAAACGGGTGAACATGGTGACTCCCGTGCTGTGTCGCGACTTCCCCACCCCGGAAGCCATGGCTGCCACCACACCCGAGGTCATATTCGAATACATCCGCAGTGTGTCCTACCCTAACAACAAAGCCAAGCACCTGGCAGGCATGGCTCGTATGCTGGTCGAGGAGTTTGGCGGCGAGGTACCTTCCACGCTGGACGAGTTGGTTCGCCTGCCTGGCGTAGGCCGCAAAACAGCCAATGTGATACAGTCCGTGGTGTTCCACAAAGCCGCCATGGCCGTAGACACCCATGTATTCCGGGTGAGTCACCGTCTGGGGCTGGTGAGCGACCGTTGCACCACCCCGCTGGCCGTAGAAAAAGAGCTGATACGGCACATTCCCGAGCAATACATCGCCACTGCTCATCACTGGCTTATCCTGCACGGGCGGTACGTTTGCCTGGCCCGTACTCCTAAATGTGACACCTGTGGGTTGCAATTGTGGTGCAAATACTACGGCGACCTTCACAATTTGAATAAAGGAGTGCGAAAAACAAAGAATAAATAATAAGATCATAGCAAAAAAGAGAAATAAAAAGTAACTTTGCACTCACAAAAGAAGAATACTATCATTATTTAAATAAACAGAGAATTATGCAAACAATTGACAAATTCAATTTTGCCGGTAAAAAGGCATTCGTTCGCGTGGACTTCAATGTGCCCCTGGACGAAAACTTCAACATCACTGACGACACCCGTATCCGCGCAGCTCTTCCTACCTTGAAGAAGATTTTGGCTGACGGTGGTAGCCCCATCATTGGTTCGCACCTGGGACGTCCGAAAGGCGTTGCCGACAAATTTTCGTTGAAACATATCGTGAAGCATGTATCTGACCTGCTGGGCGTCGAAGTTCAGTTTGCCAACGACTGCATGGGCGAAGAAGCTGCTGTAAAAGCTGCTGCACTGCAACCGGGCGAAGTGCTGTTGCTGGAAAACCTCCGCTTCTACGCTGAAGAAGAAGGCAAACCCAGAGGATTGGCCGAAGATGCTACCGACGAAGAAAAAGCAGCTGCCAAGAAAGCTGTAAAGGAAAGCCAGAAGGAATTCACCAAGAAGTTGGCTTCGTACGCTGACTGCTACGTGAACGACGCTTTCGGTACGGCTCACCGCGCACACGCTTCTACAGCACTGATCGCTAAATACTTCGACGTAGACAGCAAGATGTTCGGTTACCTGATGGAGAAAGAAGTAAAGGCTGTTGAGAAAGTGATGAGCGACATCAACCGTCCGTTCACTGCTATCATGGGTGGTTCTAAAGTTTCTTCTAAAATCGAAATCATCGAGAACCTGTTGGGTAAGGTAGACAACCTGATCATCGCCGGTGGTATGACTTATACCTTCACCAAGGCTTTGGGTGGCAAGATCGGTATCTCAATTTGCGAAGACGACAAGCTCGACCTGGCTCTGGATCTGATTCAGAAAGCCAAAGACCAAGGTGTAAACCTGGTGCTGGCTGTCGATGCCAAGATTGCCGATTCGTTCTCTAACGATGCTAACACACAGTTCTGTGCAGTAGGCGAAATTCCTGATGGATGGGAAGGTCTGGACATCGGCCCGAAGACAGAAAAGATCTTTGCTGACGTGATCAAGGCTTCTAAGACTATCCTTTGGAATGGTCCGACAGGCGTATTCGAATTCGACAACTTCACCAGTGGCTCACGCTCAGTAGGCGAAGCCATCGTAGAAGCTACCAAGAATGGCGCATTCTCGCTCGTAGGTGGTGGTGACTCGGTAGCTTGTGTGAACAAGTTCGGTCTGGCCGACGGCGTATCTTACGTATCGACCGGTGGTGGTGCATTGCTCGAAGCTATCGAAGGCAAAATATTGCCGGGTATCGCTGCTATCTCAGAATAATCTCCCGTAACTTTCATTAGTCACTATAACAAGGGGTTGTGTCTCAACTTATAAATCAGGACACAGCCCCTTTTATGTAAAGCCTTATATAGAATGAGAAAGACACTACTCTCCCTAATCGCTCTTCTTGTTATCGGGCAAGCTTCTGCTCAGGAAAGCATCAACAAGGTAGTCAACACACTTAAGGAACGCATCACGCTGTCGGGATATGCTCAGGCAGGATATACCTACAACGATGCTGCCGATCCAGACAACACATTCGATGTGAAACGCATCATCTTCATGGCCGACGGTAAGATCACCGATGAATGGTCGTGCTACTTTATGTACGATTTCAATTCCGGCGGTAACCTGTTGGAGCTGTACACGGAGTACAAATTCCTTCCGCAACTCAGTGCCCGTTTGGGACAGTTCAAGTCGCCTTATACCCTCGAGAACCAGCTCTCACCAAGTTCGGTGGAACTCATTAACTGTTTCTCCCTACCGGTAGCTTATATGGCCGGTGCGAATGGCAGCGATCCGCTTTACTCCGCCTCCGGTGGTCGTGATGTGGGCTTGATGGTACACGGCGACCTGCTCGGCAAACTGCTGAACTACCGTCTGGCGGTGATGAACGGCCAAGGCATCAACACCAAAGACAAGAATACCCAAAAGGATGTGATAGGATACCTGACGGCCAACCCTACCCAATGGCTCACCGTAGGCGGTTCGTTCGTACGGGGTACCGGTTGTGCGGTAGCCGGTTCTCCCTTCACCGGCATCCAGGCCGGCGAGAACTACTCCCGTACCCGCTGGAGCATCGGCGGCATACTGACAGGTAAACATTGCGGACTGCGTTCGGAATACATGGCCGGCAAAGACGGCGATGTGAAGAGCGACGGTTTCTACGCCACCGGCTACACGCAGGTTTTCCCGAAGTTCGAAGTGATTGCTTCGTATGAGTACCTGAACAAGGATAAAGTGGTGAGCTTCAAGCAAACCAACTACGTAGCCGGCGTGCAATACTGGTTCTATCCCCGTTGCCGCATACAGGCACAATACACCCATCAGGTACCGAAAAACGGAGAAAGCTCTAACTTGATACAAACGCAGCTACAGGTTCGTTTTTAGTATATTTCGCTGGCAGTTCCATCATTGGCATATTTTTTGTATGTTTGTAGTACATATAGAAAGGAGCCTATTCATGAAAGAACAACTCGTCAACGAACAATATAATGTCATTCGCCATCTGATCGGCCAAAAACGACTGAAAGAGGCATTGACACAACTCGAGTCGTACCTGTGGCAATGTCCGGACTGGACACTGCACTCGCGGCTGGAGCAAATACAGACGTCGTACAACTACATGTTGCAGTACATGCAGCAAGGTACGGCCGATCCCGACCGCAAACGTTTCTTCGCGCAACTCCTGGCACAGGCCATTGAGATTGCCGATCAGACCCGTCTCTACCTGCTCGATGAGGTTTCTCCCCTCCTTTACCATGAATCCCGCCGGCGGAAGAAAGAAGAAAACATCGTCTACTCCCTCGTCATGCAGATGCACACCCTCGAATCGTTCGGCGATGACCTGGCCATCAGTGGCTTCGAGTCGGACAGCAAGATGGACGAGGTACTGAAGCGGCACGAAGATATGCAGAAACAAATATTCATGCACACCTGGACCAACAGCGCGTGGAGTACACAGGACGAGGCCGATGCCCAGGCCATCCTCGCCTCCGAGCTGCTGGCAGCCGATGACTTGTGCCTCTTCGCCAGTGCAGTGATGCTCAGCCTGATGTATTGCTTCGACCTGCGCAAGATCATGTGGCTCATGGATGCCTACAGTCATCGACACGCGGGTGTCAGCCAACGGGCACTGGTGGGGTTGGCTTTCATCTTCCATATCCATGCTGAGCGGCTAAAGCTCTACCCCGAAGTGGGGCAACGGATATTGCTGCTCAATGAAGAGATGGAACTGGATGAAGACCTGGCCCGTGTGTACCGCCAGATGCTGCTTTCTCAGGAGACGGAGAAGATCAACAAGAAGATGCAGGAAGAGATTATCCCCGAAATGCTGAAGAACGCTGAGAGTATTCGCGACATGAAGTTCGGCATCGAGGAGCAGGAAGAGGAAAAGGACGACAGCAACCCCGACTGGAGTTCGCTGGAGAACACCAAACTGGGCGAGCATATCCGGGAGATGGGCGAGCTGCAACTGGAAGGGGCCGATGTGTATATGAGTTCATTCGCCGCCCTGAAAACATACCCGTTCTTTCAGGATATCAACAACTGGTTTCTGCCGTTCGACAAGCAACATTCCAGCGTCATCAAAGAGATGCGCAAGGAGCACCAGGGGGATATCCTGAGCATCATCCTGCAATCGCCCTACTTCTGCAACAGCGACAAGTACTCGATGGCGTTCACCATCCTGCGCATTCCGCAGATGCAACGTGACATAATGCTGGGGCAGCTCTCGGAACAACAAAAGGAAGAGTTGGCCGAACAAACCAAAGCTGACAACATAAAGGCATACAACCAGCAACCGGACCTGCTCAGCAACCAGTACCTGCATGACTTGTACCGGTTCTTTAAGTTGAGTGCACGCCGCCATGAATTCCGTGATGTCTTCAAAGAAAAGATTGAACTGCACAGAATAGATGCCTTAAAAGATATCCTGGCCAACATCGACAGTCTGGAACCGATAGCCAACTTCTACTTGCAGAAGGAACACTGGGCCGAAGCCTCGGAACTCTTTGCTGAAATAGTTGAGATGACGCAGAAAGCAGGAACACCCCGAAGCGAATTGTACCAGAAGTTGGGTTATGTACTGCAAAAGCAAAAACGATATTCCGAAGCCATCAAAGCTTACATCGATGCCGACATGCTTACACCGGATAATTTGTGGACCAACAGTCACCTGGCTACGTGCTACCGTATGAACCGTGAGTACGAAAAGGCATTGGAATTCTACCGGAAGGTGGAAGCTGCTACACCCGACAGTCATTCGGTACTCTTCTACATAGGCAACTGCCTGGCACAGCTCCGGCAGTACGAAGAGGCATTGAAATATTTCTTCAAGCTCGATTACCTGGAAGAGAATTGCCTGAAAGCGTGGCGCGGTATCGCCTGGTGTTCGTTCGTATGCAACAAGCACGAGCAGTCTACTCGCTATTACGAAAAGATTATCGCCTACAAACCGGCACAGATAGACTTTCTCAATGCCGGACATGTGGCCTGGTCGGCGGGAGATTTACCTAAGGCTGCATCGCTCTACACGAAGGCCAAGAGTCTTTCGCCTACCAAGGATGCTTTCGTGGAGCTTTTCTATAAGGATAAGAAGTACCTGATGAAGCAAGGCATTGCCGAGGAGGATATTCCGTTGATGCTGGACTTGATCTAGGAATGCAAAACAGGCGTGATACCGGATGGTGTCACGCCTGTACAAGTTATTAGCCAGGATGTTTTATACTCCTAATACGATATTAGCATCAATATTCAACTTTCGACTAATATCACGAGCTACTTTCAATGTAGGTTCGCACTTCCCCGAAAGATACTCACTCACTCGTGACGGGCTAACATTCAGTATCTCTGATAATTTAGTCTGGGTAATCCCCATTTCGTACATACGAAGCTTGATAACATCCACCAGGGAAGGAGTTTCTATCGGGTAATGTTCTTCTTCATAATCTGCAACTAAATCAGATATTAAATCCAACTCAAGAAAGTTCTTATCATCAGTAGGAGTATCATTGCTAACCACTTTCAGCAGCTCTTCAATTCTTGAACAAGCCGCCTTGTACTGTTTTTCTGTTTTTATCTTTGCCATAGTCCAAGTATTAAAGATTTGAACAATCCTTTTTATCATATTCTTTATGAGTGCCAATCCAACGTATAAACACTTTTTTAGCAGCAAACAGAACCATTGCAACCAGGCGGTAATCATTGCCTTTGATGTTGAAAACAAACCTGTCATTGCCTACATAGTCGACACTATTAAATGTTTGCTTAACATCAGCAACACACGACCAGTCAGCTTTTTCTGTTTTTTTATACCAATCACGTAAAGGCACATCAGCATCAGCGTGTTTCTTTACGTATTCTCTTATAGCTGCAAATGATATTATTCTCATAACACTCTTATTGGATGCAAAGATAACACTTGTTTCTGGAAATCAAAACATTCTTCCAATATTTAGAAACAACATATGACAAATACACGAAATATGGCATACTTACGTGATGCAGTCTTAAATACTTTGAAGATGCTATGTGGCTATAACTTAGTGAGTTCCCGATATAAACGTTGGATGGGCAGCCCCATGACGTTAAAATAACTGCCCGAGATAGACTCTACCCCGACATACCCGATCCATTCCTGTACCCCATACGCACCGGCTTTATCCAGCGGAGCATACTTCTCCACATAAAATTCAATTTCCTCGTCGGTCAAAGCAGCAAACTTCACGTCCGATACGGCGGTGAAGCATTTCTGCCAGTCACGGGTGGTGAGGCAGACGCCTGTATAGACTTGATGGAATTTACCCGAGAGTTTGCGAAGCATGGCAGCGGCATCCGCCTTGTCTTCGGGCTTGCCTAACACTTCCCCATCGAGCCACACAATGGTGTCAGCGGTGATGATCAGTTCGTCGGGTTGAATGAGGGATTTATAAGCATCAGCCTTTTCGCGGGCAATGTAGGCAGGGATGTCTCCCCCTTGCAAGGTCGGCGGAAAAGATTCGTCGATGTCGGGAAGGGTTTTCACGACATACTCCACCCCAAGGCCCGACATGAGTTCACGACGGCGGGGAGAGTTGGAAGCCAGTACAATGCTGTATTTTTTCAGATTATCTAACATGACTCTTCTACTAAGTTACCAGCCGAAAGCGTCTCCGTTCAGCCATTTTCCTTGTACCTTCAGCACCTGTTCCACTACATCGCGTCCGCAACCTTCACCACCTACGCAATGCGAGATGTACCGGCAGACAACTTTCACTTCGGGTGCTGCGTCTTTGGGACAGCAAGGCAGTCCGCACTCACGAAGCACTTCCAAATCGGGAATGTCATCGCCCATGTAGAGAATCTCTTCGTCCTTCAAACCATATTTGTCGCGAAACTCCCGATAGTCATGTATCTTTACACAGGAACCCAGGTAGATGTCGGCGATACCCAGTCCGGCAAAACGTTTGCGAACAGCTTCGGTCCGTCCACCGGTGATGATGGCGATGTGCAGTCCTTGTTTCACGGCCAGTTGCAAAGCATAGCCGTCCTTGATATTCACGGTGCGCATCGGTTCACCCGAGGGGTGAAGCGGAATACAGTCGCCGCTCAACACGCCATCCACGTCGAAAGCGATGGCTTTTATCTTTTGTAAGTCGTAATTAATGGTACTCATATAGTTTTCCTTTTATATATGCTTTGGCTGATAGCTTCGTACAGGTGTTGCATCTCCGGATCGTGGGCCAGCATAGCCAGGTGGGCATTGATCACATTCTCATCGTACCGGATGGCGGGTCCTGTCTGTGCTTCGTGCGGGTCCAGGTGATGTACCTTGCGGGCCGTTTCGTCGATGAGCGGCAGCATCACATCGAACGGTAGTTGGTACCGGGCGAGCAGTTCGGCAGCCAGTGCATACATGTGGTTGGTAAAATTGCAGGTGAATACGGCTGCCAGGTGTAGACTTTTGCGTTGCTCGGAAGTGGCTTCGTACACCTTTCCGGAGAGCGTCGATGCTACCTCTTTCAGCCAAGAGGTGTCTTCGGGACGGGCGGCTTCCACAAAGAGCGGAATATCTTTAAAGTCCACTTCGCGCTGCTTACTGAACGTTTGCATGGGATAGAATACTCCGTAACGTACAGCGTGCCCCTTCCAGATGTCCATCGGGATGCTTCCAGCGGTATGCACCAGCAGTGCATCGCCCTTCCCGGCGGCAATCTGTGGCAGCAGTTCTGCCAAAACGGCATCTTTCAGTGCTACTATATAGATTTCAGCGTCAGTCATCACAGTATCCAGCGCAGTAGTCCAACCAGCATCCACCGACTCGGCCAACGACCGGGCCGACTCTTCCGTACGGCTGTACACCTCCCGGATGTCATACCCCGCCCGGTGCATCGCCCGGGCCAGGTTGGTTGCCAGGTTACCGGCACCGATGAATACTACGCTGACTTCCGCCGTTCTCATCTGCGCGACATGAAATAAAGGATGATACCTGCCACCAGCAATACGATGGGCAACCAGTAGCCCGAGAAGGTACTGAAGAGCGACATCACCAGACTAAGGTTCAGTACCAGCCACAAACCGGCCAGTACGCAACCCACCGACTTATCGCGTTTGAAGAGCAGGAAGATGATGGCAGCATACAAAATCATATTGTCCTTCGCCATCACCCACGGCAGACCGACCTGGGCAAAGTGAACCAGCTTATCAATCAGATACAGCAGTCCGAGGAGGATCAGCGTATAAGCCGTAGCCAGGTAGGTATCTTTGTTATTATTTGCTTTGGTTGCAGCCATGACTATTTTCCTCCGAACTTATTGAGGTGAATCTTTTCCCACTGCAGGTGTTCGTCACTGAAAGGTTTGCGCTCCATCGCCTTATGACCGATGGCGATAACCGAAAGCACTTGCAGTTGCAAAGGCAAGTCGAGCACGCCGTGTACATACTCATCAGATGCCATACCGGAAGCTGTGAAACGTTCTCGCACTTGTACCCAGCAGCTTCCCAGTCCGAGGTCTTCGGCTTGCAACTGTATCAGGATGGAGGCGATGGAAGCATCTTCAATCCATACATCGCTGGCCAGGGGATCGGCCGTGACGACGATAGCCAGGGCGGCATCGGCAATGAATGTGGCACTGTGTTCCTTGCAGTGCGACAACGATTGCAGCACTTCCTTATCGTCGACCACGATAAACTGCCAGGCGTTGGTACGTTTGGAGGTAGGCGACATCAAAGCAGCTTTGAGCAAGGTTACTACTTCTTCCTGCGTGAGTTCTTCGTCGGTAAACTTCCGCGTGCTGCGGCGATTCCTTATCAGTTCGCTAAAATTTTCCATGATTTGTGTGTATCGTTTGATTATGGTGGCAAAATTAGCACAAAAGAAGAAAAAAACATGCGTATTTGTTTGTATATTATAAAAAAGCGTTACTTTTGCGGCATCATAACAAGAAAACAGCATCTGTATGAACTCATTTACTTACGTATATTACTTCTTTTTTTACTTTTACTTTAGCAGCAAAGTAGAGCGGGAGTTTGTATGTATCAAGTGACAGGATGCTTAAGAACAAGAATAGAGAGTTATAACCATATAAATCCCGCTCCATGTAAAGGACGCGGGATTTTTTATTTTATACACGAAAGATGAAGAAAGTTGCCATTCAAGGAACATTGGGCTCGTATCACGAGATAGCCGCCCACAAATATTTCGACGGAGAAGATATCGAGTTGATATGCTGTGCCACCTTCGAGGATGTGTTTGCAGCCATCCGCCGGGACAGCCAGGTCATCGGTTTGCTGGCCATCGAGAACACCATCGCAGGTAGTCTGCTGCAAAACAATGAACTGGTGCGCCAGAGCGGCGTGCAGATCATCGGGGAATTCAAACTGCGCATCTCGCACAGCTTCGTCTGTCTGCCGGACGAGGATTGGGACGATATTACGGAGGTCAACTCCCACCCCATCGCCTTGATGCAGTGCCGCGACTTCCTGAAGCACCACCCGCACATCAAAGTAGTGGAAGGTGAAGACACAGCCCTCAGCGCAGAGATCATCAGTCGCGACAACCTGCACGGACATGCCGCCATCTGCTCCAAAGCGGCTGCCGAACGCTACGGCATGAAGGTATTGCAGGAAGGCATCGAGACCAACAAACACAACTTCACCCGTTTCCTCGTGGTGGCCGATCCGTGGCAGGCCGACGACCTTCGCCGCCAACAAGGGGGTGCAGCCAACAAAGCCAACATGGTATTCACCCTGCCGCACTCGGAAGGAAGCCTGTCGCAGGTACTTTCCATCCTTTCCTTTTATAATATCAACCTCACCAAGATACAGTCGCTCCCCATCATCGGGCGGGAATGGGAATACCAGTTCTACGTGGATGTGGTGTTCGACGACCTGCTCCGCTACAAACAATCCATTACAGCGATCACCCCATTAACAAAAGAACTTAAAATATTAGGCGAATATGCAGAAGGAAAATCAAGCATTTAAGGCGTGCCCGGCCCAGCGCTTGTCGGGCGTGAGCGAATACTACTTCTCCAAGAAGTTGAAAGAGGTGGCACAGATGAATGCCGAAGGCAAGAACGTCATCAGCCTGGGCATCGGTAGCCCGGACATGCCACCCTCGGACGAAGCCATCCGCGTGCTGTGCGAACAGGCACACGATGCAAACGGACATGGGTACATGCCGTACGTGGGTATCCCTGAACTCCGCAAAGGTTTTGCCGACTGGTATCGCCGCTGGTATGGCGTGGAGCTGAATGCCAACACGGAGATTCAGCCGCTTATCGGCTCGAAGGAAGGTATCCTGCATGTCACGCTGGCTTTCGTGAACCCGGGCGAACAGGTGTTGGTGCCCAATCCTGGGTATCCTACCTACACGTCGCTGAGCAAGATTCTGGGTGCCGAGGTGGTGAACTACAACCTGAAAGAGGAAAACGGCTGGATGCCCGACTTTGACGAACTGGAGCGTATGGACCTAAGCCGCGTGAAGCTGATGTGGACCAACTATCCCAACATGCCCACCGGAGCCAATGCCACGATAGAGATGTACGAGCAGTTGGTAGCTTTTGCCCGCCGGCATAACATTGTGATCGTGAACGATAATCCGTACAGCTTCATCCTGAACGACCGTCCGCTAAGCATCCTCGCCGTACCGGGTGCCAAGGAGTGCTGCATTGAGTTCAACTCGATGAGCAAGAGCCACAACATGCCGGGATGGCGCATCGGGATGCTGGCCTCGAACGCGGAGTTCGTGCAATGGATCCTGAAGGTGAAGAGCAACATCGACAGCGGTATGTACCGCGCCATGCAACTGGCAGCTGCCAAGGCGCTGGAGGCGGATATCGACTGGTACGAGGGTAACAACCGCAATTATCGCAACCGTCGCCGTCTGGCTGGGGAGATCATGCACACACTGGGATGCTCGTATGACGAGAGCCAGGTGGGGATGTTCCTCTGGGGAAAGATTCCTGCCGCCTGCGCCGATGTGGAGGAGTTGACAGAAAAAGTACTGCATGAGGCACGGGTGTTTATCACACCGGGATTCATCTTCGGAAGCAACGGTGCCCGGTTTATCCGCATCTCGCTTTGCTGCAAAGATGCACAATTAGAAGAAGCATTACGCCGCATTCAGGCAATTAGTAAATAAGAACAAATAAATAAAACTACAATATGGAACTCGAATCAATTTTACTGCCGGGCATTGAAGCCAAACGTCCCATCGTTATAGCCGGTCCGTGCAGCGCAGAGACTCACGAACAAGTCATGTCCACCGCCAGCCAACTGGCCGCCAAAGGACAAAAAATATTCCGCGCAGGCATCTGGAAGCCGCGCACCAAACCAGGCGGCTTCGAAGGCGTAGGCGTAGAAGGTCTGGCCTGGCTGAAGGAAGTAAAACGCGAAACGGGCATGTACATCTCTACTGAGGTGGCCACCGCTAAACACGTGTACGAATGTCTGAAAGCTGGCGTGGACATGGTATGGGTAGGTGCCCGCACCACAGCCAACCCATTTGCTGTGCAGGAGATAGCCGATGCGCTGCAAGGCGTGGACATCCCCGTGCTGGTGAAGAACCCGGTGAATCCGGACCTCGACCTCTGGATCGGCGCGCTGGAACGCATCAACAATGCCGGACTGAAGCGTCTCGGTGCCATCCACCGCGGATTCAGCAGCTACGACAAGAAGCTATACCGCAACCTGCCGCAATGGCATATCCCCATCGAACTGCACCGTCGACTGCCGGAACTCCCCATCTTCTGCGACCCGAGCCACATCGGTGGGAAGCGCGAACTGATAGCTTCGCTCTGCCAGCAGGCCATGGATCTGAACTTCGACGGACTCATCGTGGAAAGCCACTGCAACCCGGACGCAGCGTGGAGCGATGCTTCCCAGCAAATCACCCCGGACGTGCTGGATTACATCATCAACCTGCTCGTGATCCGTACCGAGAAGCAAACCACCGAAAGCCTCACCCAGTTGCGCAAGCAGATCGACGAGTGCGACGACAACCTGATCCAGGAACTGGCCAAGCGTATGCGCATCGCCCGCGAGATAGGTACGTACAAGAAAGAGCACAACATCACCGTTCTGCAAACGGGACGTTACAACGAAATCCTTGAAAAGCGCGGTCAGCAAGGCGAACAGTGCGGCATGGACGCCGAGTTCATGAAAAAGATCTTCGAGGCCATCCACGAAGAGTCGGTACGCCAACAAATGGAAATCATTAATAGTGATTAGTGATTAGTGATAAGCAGCTAATCACTTATCACTAACCACTAATCACTTATCACTTATCACTAAAACACTATTTAGTCATGAGAATACTGATACTGGGAGCCGGAAAGATGGGTTCCTTCTTTAACGATGTATTGAGTTTCGACCACGAGACAGCTGTGTTCGATGTGAACCCGCACCAACTGCGCTTCATGTACAACACGTACCGGTTCACTACCCTGGAGGAGATTCAAGAGTTCGAACCCGAACTGGTGATCAACGCCGCCACGGTGAAGTACACCATCGAAGCCTTCCGCCGGGTGATTCCCGCGCTACCCAAGAGCTGCATCCTGAGCGACATCGCTTCGGTGAAGACCGGCCTGCAGAGCTTCTACCAGGAATCGGGCTTCCGCTACGTGTCCTCGCACCCGATGTTCGGTCCCACCTTCGCCAGCCTGAGCAACCTGAGTAGCGAGAGTGCCATCGTCATCTCGGAGAGCGACCACCTGGGCAAGGTGTTCTTCAAGGACCTGTACCGCAGCCTGGGGCTGAATATCTTCGAGTACACCTTCGACGGGCACGACGAGACGGTGGCCTACTCCCTCTCCATCCCGTTCGTATCCACCTTCGTGTTTGCCGCCGTAATGAAGCATCAGGAAGCACCGGGTACCACCTTCAAGAAGCACATGGCCATCGCTAAGGGCTTGCTGAGCGAGGACGACTACCTGTTGCAAGAGATTCTGTTCAACCCCCGCACGCCGTCGCAAGTGGAAGGCATCCGGTTGGAACTAAAGAACCTGTTGGAGATTATCACCACGAAGGATGCCGAGGGTATGAAGAAGTACCTGACAAAGATCCGGGAGAAGATAAAATAACAGACGAAAAGAAATCCCTGCTCCGTATCTGTCCGGATATTTATTTGATTTCCCAAGAATATCTCCTACATTTGTACTCGCTAAAAGATGATCGATCAAGGAACCATAGACCGGATTATCGATGCCGCCCAGATCGTGGATGTGGTATCGGAGTTCGTCACCCTGCGTAAACGCGGTGTGAACTACGTCGGCCTGTGCCCGTTCCACAACGAGAAGACTCCTTCGTTCAGCGTATCGCCTTCCAAGGGAGTATGCAAGTGTTTCAGCTGCGGGAAGGGCGGTAACGCCATTCACTTCATCATGGAGCACGAGCAGATGACGTACTACGAAGCTCTGAAGTACCTCGCCAAGAAGTACAACATCGAGGTGAAGGAACGGGAGCTGTCCAACGAGGAAAAGCAGGCGCAGAGCGACCGGGAAAGTATGTTCATTGTCAACAACTTCGCCCGCGAGTACTTCCAGGGCATCCTGCGAAATCATGTCGAGGGCCGCAGCATCGGATTGGCTTACTTCCGCCAACGGGGCTTCCGCGACGACATCATCGACAAATTCCAGTTAGGATTCAGCACCGAGAACCGGGATGCGCTGGCCCGCGAAGCCATCGCCAAGGGATACAAGAAGGACTTCCTCGTAAAGACCGGACTCTGCTACGAAACGGACGACCATCGCTTGCGCGACCGCTTTTGGGGTCGGGTGATGTTCCCCGTACATTCGCTCTCCGGTAAGGTCGTGGCCTTTGGCGGACGCGTGCTCAGCACGGAGAACAAGAAGCTGGCCAAGTACGTCAACTCCCCGGAATCGGAAATCTACCACAAGAGCAGCGAACTGTACGGCATCTACTTTGCCAAGCAGGCCATCGTGAAGCAGGACCGCTGCTTCCTCGTCGAGGGCTATACGGACGTCATCTCCATGCACCAATCGGGAGTGGAGAATGTTGTTTCCTCATCGGGTACTTCCCTCACACCGGGACAGATCCGGTTGATTCACCGCTTCACGAATAATATCGTGGTATTGTACGACGGCGACATGGCAGGTATCAAAGCCTCCATCCGCGGTATCGACATGCTGCTCGAAGAAGGGATGAACATCAAGGTAGTACTGCTGCCTGACGGCGACGACCCTGATTCCTTCGCCCGCAAGCACAACTCCACCGACTTCCAGGCTTACATCGCAGAACACGAAACGGACTTCATCCGTTTCAAGACCGGACTCCTGATGAAGGATGCCGAACGCGACCCGATGAAGCGGGCCGAGCTGATCAAGGAAATCGTACGCAGCATATCGGTCATCCCGGAAGCCATCGCACGCGATATCTATATTAAGGAGTGCAGCCAGTTGCTGCGCATCGAAGAGAAACTGCTTGTATCCGAAGTTGCCAAGCTGCGGGAAATTCAAGCCGAGAAAGACAGCCGTCCCGGCAGCAGTTATCAGTCGGGAAGTACTGCTTACCCCAACGCACCGACTCAGTCGGGAGCATCACATCCAACAGGCGATCCGTACCAGGCTGCTTCTAACGGTGCTGCACCTTTCCCTCCTGCAGAAGGCCATGTCCCCCCACCCTTCCCACCGGAACAAGACGGAGGATACCAGTCGTTCATTCCCCAAACAGGGACAGAAGGACAGGAATTCTACCGCTACGAACGGCAGATTATCCAGATGGTGGTGCGTTATGGAGAGAAAGTGATGCTTTATGTAAACGATGAAGCAGGCCAGGAAGTACCTGTATCTGTGATTGAGTACGTGATCAACGAACTGAAAGTAGACGATCTGACCTTCCACAACCCACTGCACCGCCGGATACTCTCCGATGCTGCCGCACAGCTTAAGAATGCCAACTTTACTGCCGAGCGTTACTTCATCGCACACCCCGACCCTATTCTCAGCAGCTTAGCCACCGAATTGGTGAACGACCGTTACCAACTCAGCAAGTCGCAAAAGATGCAACCCGACGAAGAACGGCTGGTGGAACTGGTATCCATGTTGATGATTAATTTCAAGTACGCCATTGTAACGGAAGAGTTGAAGCACATCCTGCGGAGTCTGCAAGACCCATCGCTGGACAGCGAGCAATGCAATGCCATCCTGCAACGTTACAGCGAATTAAGAGAAATTCAGGGATTACTGGCCAAACACCAGGGCGACCGCGTAGTACTGAGATAGCCGCCCGTCCCCCGAAAGAAGCACGCGTTTACCCGTGCTTGATAAGATTCATGAACTCTTCCCGCGTCTTAGCCTGGTTGAAGGCTCCGGTAAAGTCCGAAGTAGTAGTAACGGAGTTCTGCTTTTCCACCCCCCGCATCTGCATGCACATGTGCTTGGCTTCCACCACCACCATCACACCCAAGGGATTCAGCGTCTGCTGGATGCACTCTTTGATTTGCAACGTCATGCGTTCCTGCACCTGTAAGCGATGAGAGAAGATATCCACCACCCGGCATATCTTGCTCAGGCCGGTGATGTATCCGTTCGGGATGTAAGCCACATGTGCCTGCCCGTAGAACGGGAGCATGTGATGTTCGCACAAAGAAAAGAAATCGATGTTCTTCACAATCACCATCTGCTTGTATTCTTCCTTGAACTTGGCCGAGAGAAGCACCTCATGCGGATCGAGGCGATACCCCTGCGTGAGGTATAGCATGGCATTGGTAACCCGTTCGGGCGTTTTCAACAGTCCTTCGCGTTCGGGATCCTCTCCCAACAACTCGATAACACTACGATAGTGACCTTTCAATCCTTCCACAACGGAAGAAGGTACGGTTTCATCTCTTTCAAACATGATTTTTCTTATAAAGGTATACTGATTTGGTCTTTCACAATGGAGATTTCCTTGAACGCGCCGGAGCTCTTCATCCTGCGCATCACGGCATCGGCCTCCTCGATACTGCGGAAGTCGCCTACGCGGCAAAGCCTGCGGGGAGCCTCAAAGAGTGTATAAACCGTCAGGTCGGGGAAATATTTCTTCACCCGGGCAGCCACTTCGTTGGCCTCGTTACGAGCTTCGCGCGTGTTATTACCGGCATACACCTGTACACGGAAGCCCGATGTCTTGATCACCTTCTGGTCGCCCGTTGCACTCCGGTCGGCACTCATCAGTACCTGTACAGCCGCATCCTGATGGATAGTCACCTTACCCTGTCCCACGGCTTCGCGCTCCAGGCTGGTAATGATATCCTGCGCTTTCGCTCCTGTCAGGACGGACAACAATAGTAAAAGTAAACCCAATCTTCTCATACCTGAAAAATAAATGAAGCTGTACCGGAAAGTTTCCGGCACAGCTTGCAGTGTTTAATGATTATGCGTTGAAAGCATCGATGATGCCCTTGAAGTCGACAACGTTCAAAGAAGCACCGCCGATCAGACCACCATCCACGTCGGGATTAGTGAACAATTCCTTCGCGTTAGAAGCCTTGCAGCTACCACCGTACAGGATAGATGTGTTGTCGGCTACTTCCTTACCGTACTTCGTAACGATAGTAGAGCGGATGTAAGCGTGCATTTCCTGAGCCTGGTCAGCCGTAGCAGTTTTACCTGTACCGATAGCCCAAACCGGTTCATAAGCCAGTACGATCTTACCGAAATCTTCGGCAGACAGAGAGAATACTGAATCGAGTTGTTCGAAAACCACTTCGTTCTGTTTGCCGGCTTCTCTTTCTTCCAGTACTTCGCCGATGCAGAAGATCGGAGTCAGTCCGTTAGCCAGAGCCAGCAAAGTCTTCTCGCGAAGCATTTCTACGTTCTCGCCGTAGTAAGCACGACGTTCCGAGTGACCAAGGATAACGTACTTGGCACCTGTAGAAGCTACCATGGCAGCCGATACCTCACCGGTATAAGCACCCGATACCTTGTCGGCACAGTTTTCAGCACCTACACCGATCTTAGCCGGGTTTACCACAGGAGTCACAGAAGCCAGGTGGATAAACGGAGTGCAGATTACTACGTCGCAGTTCTGAGTCTCGTTAGCCAATGCTTCATTCAAATCTTTCGCCAGAGCGATGCCTTCCTGGAGTGTATTGTTCATCTTCCAGTTTCCGGCAACAATGTTCTTTCTCATTTTTGTTTTATTTATAAAGGGTTAATGTGATCATTCTCTTTTCTCAAACGTTTCCGTTCGAACCGCTTCACCACGGTCAGGTCCAAAGCCAGAAGCAGCATCAAAGGAACCACGAACCACAGCAATACGTAGCCCACCGTCCGCAGGTTGCTCACCTGTTTTTGTTGTCCCAGCGGTAGCTCTTCCAGTTTGTCTGTCAGTGCATATTCGTCGGGCAGTTGCTCATCGCTCCACTTGTTCAGGATGGTGCCGGCTTTGATCAGCACCAGTCCCGGATTGGAGCGGATGATGGTTTTCAGCGTGATGTCATCCATCTGGCAGAAGGGGTACTCTGCCCCCGTCCTGTCGCGCCATTGTTCGATGGACTCCTCCCCTGAAGAGGTCAGCGCGTAAAACCCGTATTCATGTTCCACCGCATAGTCATAGATTTCATTGATGAGATCTATGTTGCTGTCGTCCGCTTCTTCGATGCGGTGCGCCACCAGCAGGAACGTATAACCGGAATCGGCCAGCACTTGTTCAGTGATATCCTCCCCCGTTTGCTCATCCATCAGTGCAAAGTCGTGAATGGGTGGTTCATATCCCTTCTCCTTAATCACAGTCTTCGTGTCGACGAATGTCCAGGTACTATCGGGATAGCTTTCCAACGTAAACTCTTTCTTCTGCCCATCCTTCTCCATCAGGAAAGTTGTTTCGTATTGTGTCAACCGTTTTCCTTCAGGAATGCTCATGCCTTCCGGTATGTTCTTCCCTATCTTGTATGGGCGAAAGTCAAGTACCGGCAGGTATTCCAGACAATAGCCCGACAGCACCAACACAAACAAAATCGTATAGAGCGACACCAGCCATTCACTGGCCATAGAAAAGGCTCGCAACACCAACTGCTTATACGTAAAGACTGATACGGCTGCCAGCAGCAACAGTACGTTCTTCCCGAATGTCTGCCAGTTGGTCAGTACCCAGGCATCGCCGAAGCAACCGCAGTCGCTCACCGGATTTTCCAGGGCCAGGTACAATGTCAGGGGCGTCATGACAATCATCATCAGTAAAGCCAATGTGGACGAAAGCACGCGCCTGATTCCGAAGAACAAGCAAACTCCAATAAAGAATTCGACAGCCGAGAGTAAAACAGAGAATATGAGCGGAAAGAAAGAAGGAATCCAGGAAGAGATCCCGAAAGCCTCCAGATAGTCTTGTATCTTGTATTGGAATCCCATCGGGTCGACCGCCTTCACAAAACCTGAGAAGATAAATGCGGCAGCCAGCAGAAACCGGCAGGCATTGGTCCAAACCGTCAGAACAATATGTTTATTCTCCTTCTTCAAATTCTATTTTGATCAGCCCGAATACGGAATAATTGATCATATCCATATAATTAGCATCCACTCCTTCGGACACCAGCGTCTGGCCCGACAAGGTTTCTATCTGTTTGGTACGATAAATTTTCATCAGGATCAGGTCGGTGTACGAACTGATGCGCATGCTGCGCCACGCTTCATCGTAATCATGGTTTTTAGCCAGCATCAGCTCCAGAGCTTCCTGCGCATACAGGTCGTAATGGCTCAGTGCCTGCTCGTTCGTGAGATCGGCCTTCTCGGCATACCCCAGCCGCAACTGTATCAGCCCGATGATGCCGTAGTTCACGATGGCGATAAATTCCGACCGTATGCCTTCATCGACCAAGGTCACCCCTTTGGTTTCGATGCTACGTATACGATTGGCTTTGATAAATATCTGGTCGGTCACGGAAGCCGGTCGCAGGATGCGCCATGCGGGACCGTAATCGTGCAGTTTCTTGGCGAAGAGGTCACGGCACAGGGCTATGACATGTTCAAATTGTTGCTTGGTATCTTTCATTTCCTTGACAAATAGAGCGCAAAGGTAACAATAATTAAAGAAAAAAGAAAAGAGGGCACTCTAAATTATATTAAAGCACCCTCTTCACAGCAATTATGTATTAAATTTATTATGAGCAGCGTAAGACTTGTCCGATGCGTAGCGTGGTACTACGCGTGATGCGGTTCAACTTGCAAAGACGGTCGATAGACACTCCCCGCTGTGCGGCAATCTTCCCGAGTGTATCTCCGCTCTTCACCTTGTGGTAGCGGATAGCCTGATTATCGGCAAGGCCCTCATCCGTAGCAGAATCGTGCGATCCGGCTGTATAGCGTTCATATCCTTTCACCTTACGGAAATCGTAAGTGTCGGCTATGATGTCTTGTTTCTCAAAGTTGAACAGTTTTGCCGGATTGATGGCAATACCCAGGAAACGTGTTTCAAAGTGGAGGTGCGATCCGGTAGAACGTCCGGTATTTCCTCCGAGACCGATGATTTCACCGGCTTTCACCAGTTGGTTCTCGTCGACCAATTGCTTGGACAAGTGTCCGTACACAGTTTCCAATCCGTTATCGTGGCGGATCACCACATATTTCCCGTATCCTCTGCGTTCGAAAGCCACGATACGCACCTTTCCGTCAAAAGCAGCCACAATGGTATCGCCCACATTCACTTTCAAGTCGATTCCGTTGTGCATTCTGCGCCAGCGGGGACCGAAAGGCGATGTAATACGGGTACTGGTACTTGGCATGCAAAAACCTGTCAGGTCTATTTCGTAGTTATCGGGGATAACAGCATCTTTTCCGTATGCATGAACATACTGGTTGTTCCAATTAGGATAGAGGCTGAATGCAGGATAAGCGGATTGCTCGGCGCGGATTTGCTTTTGTAGAGCTAATGAGTCAACTGTTTTCAGTTTCTTGTCGATAGGAGCCTGGCGGGCTATCAGGTCTTGCGAGAACGAGCTCAGGCTGACCATGGCCATTGCGGCTACTAACACTGTCTTGAGGCAATTGATTTTCATTCGTTTTGTCTGTTTCTATTAATATTCGTCGTTGGCATACAGGTAATCAAACGTGCATTGCTTGTAATCGAATATTTCTTCGGGGTTAAAAAATCGGGTTAATTCAATAGCAGCAGTTTCAGCTGAGTCGGATGTATGCACGATGTTCTCCTGGAAACTCATGCTATAATCTCCCCGGATGGTTCCGGGTGCAGCGAGACGACCGTTGGTTGGCCCTGCTAATGTACGTACGGCTTGGATCGCGTCCACTCCCTCGAAGCAACAAGCGATGACAGGTGCTGTCATCATAGAATCTTTTACGCGTTGGAAAAAGGGTTTTGCACTGAGGTGTGCGTAGTGTTCGCTCAAGAGTTCATCGGAAAGCTGCATCATTTTCATGCCGGCCAACCGTAATCCTTTACGTTCAAATATATGTATAATTTCACCGACCAACGAGCGTTGGAGTGTGCAGGGTTTCAAAAGTACCAGCGTTTTCTCAATCATGTGTTTACTATTTTTCTAAGCGTGGAAAACTTCGTTATCAATCAAAATTCTCCCAAAGATAGTATTTAGCCCTGAAAGATGAAGAACTTGCTTAACTATTTTTCATGTAAAGAACCATAAAAAAGCCCCAAAGGTTACGCTAACTGCCTATAAATATGACAGATAGAACAAAACATGTTATACAACACGTCTCTGCAAGGAAAGCGTATGTTTAACCGTTTTTCAACTTATGGAAGCCCAGTTAACATTCGTTTTACGGAGGGCTTTGAGTTGCTTCCACAGCACTTCATTGGCTGGGTCGTCGGAGTGCGGATCGGCCTCGACAATTTTCCGGGCTATCTCGCGCACGTATTGAAGCAACTGTCCGTCGCGGGCTATATCGGCTATCTTCAGGTCGAAGGCGATGCCGCTCTGCTGCGTACCTTCCAGGTCGCCCGGACCGCGTAGCTTCAGATCGGCCTCGGCTATCTCGAAACCATCGTTGGTACGCACCATGATCTCCAGTCGCTTGCGGGTATCTTCGTTGAGCTTGTAGGTAGTGACCAGGATACAGTAAGACTGATCCGCCCCCCGCCCTACCCGGCCACGCAGCTGATGCAACTGCGAAAGGCCGAAACGTTCGGCGTTCTCTATCACCATCACCGAGGCATTGGGTACGTTTACTCCGACTTCGATCACCGTAGTGGCCACCATGATCTGCGCTTCGCCGTTCACAAACAGTTTCATCTGTTCGTCTTTCTCGGCTGCCTTCATCTTGCCGTGTACCTTGCATACCCGGCAATCGGAGAACTCCTGGCAGATTTGCAGGAATCCTTCTTCCAGGTTTTTCAGGTCGATCTTCTCGCTCTCCTTGATGAGCGGGTAGACGATGTACACCTGCCGCCCTTCGGCGATTTGCTTGCGGATGGACAGGTAGAGACTCTCCCGGCGGTTATCGAACTGATGCAGGGTAGCGATGGGCTTGCGACCGGGAGGTAGCTCGTCGATGACGGATACGTCGAGATCGCCATAGAGTGTCATGGCCAGCGTCCGGGGAATGGGCGTGGCTGTCATCACCAACACATGAGGTGGCTGGGTGTTCTTGCTCCAGAGGCGCGCCCGTTGCGCCACACCGAAACGGTGTTGCTCGTCGATGACCACGAAACCGAGCGAGGAGAAGTTCACCGTATCTTCTATTACCGCGTGCGTACCTATTAATATATGCACCTCGCCGTTGAGCAGTCCGGTGAGGATGGCTTCGCGCCGTTTGCCCTTGATGGAGCCGGTGAGCAATTCCACCCGCAGGTTCATACCAAAGAGCAATTCGCGGATGGTTTCGTAATGCTGGTTGGCCAGGATTTCGGTAGGTGCCATGAGGCAAGCCTGATAGCCGTTGTCGATGGAGATGAGCATGCTCATCAGTGCTACCAACGTCTTCCCACTACCCACATCGCCCTGCAGCAACCGGTTCATCTGCCGTCCGCTGCCCATGTCCTGCCGGATTTCTTTGAGTACCCGTTTCTGGGCTCCGGTAAGTTCGAAGGGGAGGTTGTTGAAGTAGAACGAGTTGAACGCCTCGCCCACTGTACCGAATATATAGCCACGGTATTTCTGCTGACGGTCCTTGGTGTAGCGCAGGATGTTGAGTTGTACGTAGAAGAGCTCCTCAAACTTCAGCCGGTACTGCGCCCGGCGCAGCGTGTCGGAGTTGGCCGGAAAGTGGATGTTCCGCAATGCCTCCGTGAGCGGCATCAGGTGATGCTCGGCCAGGACTTGCGGAGAAAGGGTTTCGGCAAGCGGTTCCTGTATCATTGCCAGGACCGACGCCATCATCCGGACGATGGCCTGCGAGTTGAGCGAGCTGCGCTTCATCTTCTCCGTGGTATTGTAGAAGGGCTGCAACCCCAAAGCTGTCAGTTTCAGCTCACCGGGCTTGTCTATGTCGGGATGGGCAATGTTGTCCCGCCCACCGAAAGAAGTAGGTTTGCCGAAGACGATGTACTCCTCGTGCAACTTGTACTTCCCTACGATGTACTTGATGCCCTGAAACCAAACCAGGTCTACTACACCGGTGCCGTCGGTAAAGTGCGCCACCAACCGTCGCTGCCGACCTTCGCCAAACGTTTCGAAGCCGACAATATGTCCTTTGAGCTGTATATACGGCATGCTTCCATCGATCTCCTGGATGCGATAGATGCGGCTCCGGTCTACGTATTTATAGGGGAAATAATAAATCAGGTCGTGCAGGGAGTATATATTCAGCTCTTTATTGAGCACCCCTGCCCGTTGCGGTCCCACGCCGGAGATGTACTTTATGTCACGTGTGGTCAGATCGAACATGCCAGCAATGCTTCTGCTACTTTCAGGTCGAAAGGTGTGGTCATTTTGATGTTTTCCCGGTTTCCCTCAGTGAGGTGTACCGTCTCTCCCAGGGCTTCGACCACCGAAGCGTCGTCGGTGAAAGCAGACGTGAAAGGTTGTGTGTAGGCCCGTTTCAACAGGTCGGCCTGGAATACCTGCGGGGTTTGTACCAGTTTGTATTGGCTGCGATCCACTGTGTGGCTTCCCCCATCAGTGAGCTGACGTACCGTTTCCACCACGTCGACCACCGGAATCACTGCCCGCTGAATCTCCGCCAGGCGGAAGCAACGTTCGATGACTTCCGTACTCACAAAAGGACGAACCCCATCGTGTACCGCCACCAAAGCCAATCCCTGCACCTCCGCCAGCCCGTTCTTCACGGAGTGGAAGCGCGTCTCACCCCCATCGGCCAAGGTGTGGTCGATGGCAAAGTGATAGTCGGCACACAGTTGCCGCCAGTACTCCTGCTGTTCACGAGGCAGCACCAGTACCAGACGTATGGAAACGTCGCAACGCCGGAAAGCTTCGAGCGTGTGCATCAGCACGGGCTTACCACCCACGGGAAGGAATTGTTTAGGAAGATCAGCTCCCATGCGCAATCCCTTTCCGCCGGCTACGATCAAAGCTATCCGGTCCATGCTGCTATCAGAATCTAACGCACATGGCTTCTTTCAACTCGGCTACCTTCTCCGGCCCTTCGAGCATGTCGACAATCTCCAGGGCAAAGTGCATAGCACCACCCGGTCCCATGCCGGTTATGATGTTTCCATCGCGTACCACCAGCTCGTCCACACATTCGGCACCTTCCAGGTATTGCTCGAAGCTGGGGTAGCAAGTCACCTTGCGTCCTTTGAGGAGTCCCATCTTCCCGAGTACCATCGGAGCGGCGCAGATAGCAGCCAACGGTTTGTTCTTGGCTGCAAACGAGGTAATCAACTTGTGCAGCCCCGCATGCTTCTCGAGCGTAGCAGCTCCGGGCATACCGCCAGGCAAGAGCAACAGTTCCGCGTCGAAGAAATCGCAGTTCTCGAACATGGCGTCGCACAGCACCGAGATGTCATGCGCACCCACTACTATTTCATCGCCGGTGACGGATACCAAAACCACGTCCATTCCAGCTCTACGCAAAGTGTCAATGGCAGTAAAGGCTTCTATTTCCTCGAAACCATCTGCAAAAAAGGCATAAATTGTTCCCATAATCAGTCAGAAATTGGTTTATCAACAATCATATATATACTTATCTCAGTTTAAAATTGTACGTGATCGTCCCTGTCTGGTTGTTCACCCCATCCACTGCATTGAAGCGAGCCTTCCGGGCCGCCTCTTCGGCCGATCTGCGCAGGGTGGTGTTCACCGTATTGGTACGCCGGTCGATGCTCGTGGCAATGACCTGCCCGGCGGGATTCACCGTAATGGCTACCACCACCGTTCCTTCCTCCTGTACGTTGTAGGCCGGTCGTGGCAGTCCGCCTTCGCCCAGCGAACGTCCGCCCAGGTTGAACGACCCGTAGCCTCCTACTCCGCTCATGGCACCTGAGGACGAGTTGCCCGTAGGCACTCCCTGTTGTCCGGTTCCACTCTCAGCGGTTCCCCTTCCGGTACCCATCTGCGACCCCTTCCCGAAGGCACCCGACACATTCCGTGCCGTAGCTTCTGCCGCCGCTTTCCGTTCGCGTTCGGCTTGCGCATCGGCCAGTCGTTTGGCTTCGGCAGCTTTCTCAGCCTCGGTCTTTTCCGGTTTTTTCACCTCTGGCTTCTTCACCTCGGGTTTCTTTTCCGTTTTGGCCGGAATGGCCACCGTTTCCTCTTCGGCCTGGGTGATCATCTCCTGTTCGGGCGTTTCCGGTGCCGAAACGGCTTCGGCCGGAGCTTCCTCCGGGAGAATATCCACATCGACCAGGCCGGCGGGGTCATACGTGCCATGCGCCGCATCGACATTGCCCAACATCACAGGCACTCCGCCCGCTTCGTCATTGGGCGGGGCTACGGCGATGGTGATGAGCAACAAGATAGCCAGCACCACTGCATGTACCAGCAGCGCACCCAGCATACCTATGTATTCCCCCTTTTTCTTCCGGTCCATCATTTCTTTATTTCGGGCGGGCGGGTGGCCAGCACCATTTTAAAATGATTCTCGTTGGCTATATTGAGTATCCGCACTATTTCGCGGTAGGGCACCATTTCGTCGGCATAGAGTGCCACGAACATCTCCGGTTCGCGCTGGGCACAGCTTTGCAGGAAAGGCATGAGCTCGTCCAGCGTCAACGCCTGCTCTTTCTCGTTCCCGAAGGCAGCGTAGTACCGCAGGTCTTTGTCAATGATCACGCGGGTGAGCGGCTTGGCCGAAGTCTGCTGCTTACCTTGGGGCAGCAACACTTTGATGGCATTGGGCGACACCACCGTGGAGGTGATCATGAAAAAGATCAGCAGCAGGAAGATGACGTCGGTCATCGATGCCATGCTGAATTCGGGCGATATTTTAGTTCTTCGTTTTAAACCCACTTTTTTGAGTGATTAGTGGTTAGTGATTAGTGATAAGCAGCAAGAAATGTTCAACTATTTCCGTGCGGGCTCGTTGAGCAGATCCATGAAGTCCATGGTGCGGGCTTCCATCTTGTTCACCACGCGGTCTACCAGCATCACCAGGTAGTTGTAGGCGAACATGGCGGCAATACCCACGATGAGACCACCCACGGTGGTGATCATCGCCTCGTAGATACCTCCCGAGAGCAGAGTGATGTCGATGTTTCCGCTACCGGCATTGGCCATCTCGTAGAAGGCGCGTACCATACCGGTGACGGTTCCGAGGAATCCGAGCATGGGCGCACCACCGGCGATAGTCGCCATCACGGGGAGTCCTTTTTCGAGCTTGGCCACTTCGATGTTGCCTACGTTCTCGATGGCTACCTGCACATCGTTCACCGGGCGACCCAAGCGGCTGATTCCTTTCTCGATCATGCGTGCCGAGGGCGTATCGACCGTCCGGCAATAAGCCAGGGCGGCTTTGATCTCACCGGCATGTATATAGTCTTTGATCTTTTCCATGAACATCGGGTCTTCCCGGTTGGCCCGGCGGATGATGTAAATACGCTCGAAGAGGATGTAGAAGCATACCACCGACAGTGCGGCGAGTACGATCATGATCCAACCGCCCTTGACGGCCATGTCGAGCATATTCATTTCGGGAACACCCACGGGGGTGAGTACCGGATTCTCGGTGGCCAGCGAGTCGGCCAGGCTGGGGGCTACTTGAGCCAGTAACAGCATTGCATTCATTAGCGGAGACAGTTTTTATATTCCCGGATGGTACGTTCCAGTCCAAGGTACAGCGCGTCGCAAACCAACGCGTGACCGATGGATACTTCGTCCAGCCAGGGTATGTTTTTATAAAAATAATTCAGATTCACCAGGCTCAGGTCGTGCCCGGCATTGAGTCCCAATCCCAGTTTACGGGCAGCCTGGGCAGCTTCCAGGTAGGGAGCGATGGCTGTTTCGGGCGATTTGGGATAGTTGGCGGCGTAAGGTTCGGTATAGAGCTCCACCCGGTCGGCTCCGGCCTGGGCGGCATATTTCACCATTTCCACATCGGGATCGACGAAGATGGAGGTGCGTACCCCGGCACTGTTGAACTGACCGACTACCTCTGTAAGGAATTCTACGTTGGTCTTCGTATCCCACCCCGAGTTGGAAGTGATCTGCGAAGGGGCATCGGGTACGAGGGTCACCTGATGAGGTTTCACCTTCAGCACCAGATCGATAAAGGTCGGATCGGGATAGCCCTCGATGTTGAATTCTGTACGGAGTAATGGCTTCAGCTCGTACACATCGGAACGGCGGATGTGCCGTTCGTCGGGGCGCGGATGCACGGTAATGCCGTCGGCACCGAAACTTTCACAGTCGAGTGCCACCTTCACTACATTGGGCGCATCGGCTCCACGGGCGTTGCGCAGGGTGGCAATCTTGTTTATATTTACACTTAAATGCGTCATAGCTTCCTGTTTACTTTCGTGCAAAAATACAAATATTAGCGACACGATACCATGTAAACCAAAAAAAAATGCCATTTTTGCGGCATATTATAACGTTCTTAGCCTATGAAGTTCGCCATTTTCGGAAATACTTTCCAACCCCACAAATCCTCGCACGTGGAATCTTTGTTCCGACTGCTCCACGAGCGCGGAGCCGAATTGTTCGTTTCGCGCGACTTCCATTCCTTTCTCACCAAGGAGTTGGGCCTGCCCATACAGGTCACCGGACTGATAGACGGCACCGATTTCGACGCCGACATGGTTATCAGCGTAGGGGGCGACGGTACGTTTCTCAAGGCAGCCAACAAGGTGGGAAGCAAGAACATCCCTATCCTGGGTATCAACACGGGACGGTTGGGTTTCCTGGCCGATATCTCCCCGGAGGAGATGCCGGCTACGTTCGACGAGATCTACGCCGGGAACTACTCGGTGGAGGAGCGCAGCGTGCTGCAACTGTCGTGCGAAGGCAAGACGTTGGAGATTGAGCCGTACGCCCTGAACGAGATTGCGGTACTGAAACGCGACACGTCGTCCATGATCAGCATCCGCACGGCTATCAACGGGGCTTACCTCACTACCTACCAGGCGGACGGTCTGGTCATTGCTACTCCCACGGGGTCTACTGCCTACTCGCTCAGCGTGGGCGGACCTATCATTGTGCCTCACTCGGGCACTATCGCCATCACGCCGGTGGCTCCGCACAGCCTCAACGTGCGTCCCATCGTGATTCGGGACGATTGGGAGATTACGCTCGATGTGGAGAGCCGCAGCCATAACTTCCTGGTGGCTATCGATGGGTACAACGAATCATGTGATGAGGGGATGCGGCTTACTATCCGCAAGGCTCCTTACTCGGTGAAGGTGGTGAAGCGGTTTAACCATGTGTTTTTTGATACGCTTCGCACGAAGATGATGTGGGGGGCGGATAAAAGGGTTTAGCTGCTGCTGCGCGGTGCTTTTACTTTCTCTTTTGCCTTGACGCAAAAGAGAAAGTAACAAAGAGAAAAAGTCACGGCTGCATTTTCTCCGCTACTCCGCGTGTGCGAAAAACGATCGGAGCTCCAACTCGCTTCGCTCAGACAATCGCTCCTTTACTCGTTTTTCGCACACGCTCCGCTTAACGCTCCGAAAATGAGGCCGATCTTTAGGGCTCGCCACATCGCTTCGCTCGTGTCGTTTCTGCGTTGTGTGGGTGCGCTTTGCTTCGCTCGCTGAGGGTTACTTTACATAGGCTGATAAATTGGTTTTTATCACCATTCACCATCTTTTTTGATTTATTGTGCTGGTTATGTGTTGGTTGCCGGATGGTGAATGCTTTTTTATTCACCATTTTGTCACCATTTTCTGGGGCATTCACCATTTGCTTACAGCGTTACTTACTTTATACTACATGCATCTGGGCATCCGATGATGCGATATACTCCATCCTTTCGAAATGCGTCACATCACAGGCGGAACTAAAAGTTTCCGCTACGGAAACAAAGTGTTTCGTGCAGTAGGAACTAAAAGTTTCATACCCTGAAACGAAGTGTTGTACTAAATCCCGCACGCGGAATAGCTAAAGTTGTAGCTTTCTGCATGCGGGATCGTTTTTTTGTTGAAATTAAGAGGGTTCAACCAATTATCAACCAAAAAAACATTTTTCTTATGGTAAGTTTTATTGATCGC
>JAVBUC010000058.1:0-11861 GCA_031555765.1 Bacteroides sp.
CATGTCCCGTTCCAAATATGCGAACTAAGACTTTCCTGGGTTCTGCATCAGGATCAACACGCGCCCAGATACATATTGTCTCATCTTGTTCTCCTACGTGAATAATACGTGACCCACGTGGGAAAATGACTGTTTGTTCCCTCGTCAACAGCAAAGGGTATTTATAAATCTTGCTCATCTCTTATCGAATTTTACGTTAGTCTTCATCGTACACGCAAAGCACCTCTATCTCTTTGAAAGAGTAGCTTTCAGCAAAATACTTTAGCTCTTCTATCTTATCTGCGATATCCTTCTCTGTGAAGTCTATTGGTAAATTTAAGATAGTATCAATCCTATTGGTGAAACTGGTGCGGGAAACATAGTTCCCGGTAACCCTTACTTTTGCTTTCTTCATTTCATTCTAAATTTTGAATTATTTCTTAAGTTTCAATTGTCCATGCTTTCGATACAGAGGATTGAACTCGTAATCACACAACATAGTGTCATATATCTGTTCGTATGAATATTCTGGAAATGATTCAGAGATTTGAGGAATGGTTAGACCCTTTTCAATAAGGCCTTTCATCTTATCCCGATCGACCGCAACAACCTTATATGATTCATCCTTATAGGAAGTGGCTCTATCTCGTTGTCTATTAGCAGCCTCTTGTTTGCGGAACTTTCTCAATTCTCCCCCGTCAGGCTCCTCCTTATAACAATCCCAATCTATCAACGCACGGTATATGGTATTCCTATCCACACCAAAGTTTTCAGCTAATCGCCTAAACGGGACACCCCACTTCCATTGCTGAATGATCTGATCCTTGACAGCGTAAAGTTTTGTTTTTTCAACAGAGGTTTTTCCACCGATAGGTCGACCAAGGAGTACACCTAACTTCATTCGGAGTTTTAACCCCTCCTTTGTCCGCTGTCTAATCATTTGGCGTTCTATCTCGGCTGATAAACCAAAGGCAAAAGCCAACACTTTGCTCTGAATATCATCACCGAGAACAAATTTGTCCTTAACCGTATAAATGACACAACCTTGCTCCATGCAGAAATGAAGAATATCCATCACCATGTATAAGTCACGTCCGAGACGGCTAATCTCCGAGCAAATGATAATGTCTTCTTTCTTCACAATTTTCAATAAGGGGCCAAGATTTCTTTTGTCTGGATTCTTACCACCAGACACACCTTCATCAGTGATATACTGATCTATTGCCCAACCTTTTTCAGAGGCAAATTTATCGACCCCTAATTTTTGAGAGTTCACATCCTGCTCGTCAGAGGACACGCGTAGATATCCATATATCATAATCTATAGTTTTATGTTGTATCTGCTCATTAATTCTACAGCCCAATCACATTTGACCTCATCTCCAAACCAACCATTCGGTTGTAGTTCTTTGGTGTACGCCTGATATTTAGGCAATAAATCAGCGTTTGGAATTTCACCCCCGAAAAGATTCATTCTCTTTTGTGCATACTTGATATCGCTAACAAGTTTCGTGTTATGTGTAAATGCCTCGTTGGCACCTCCAAACACATAGGTTATAGCCATTAACTTACAGCAAGTATCATCAGATATTGGTCCGATATCGGCGGACTGGAGTGTATTACTCCATTTTTCATACATGTTGGTTGTCATTACGATTCTAATTCCAGTTTCTTATCAATATACTTTCGGTATTCAAGCTCAGTCTTAGCAAGGTTGATCATTGTATTGACCCCTTGAAAGACCTGTTTAGCACACCCAACTGCTTCCGGATTCTCTTTAACCTTCCTGATCATATCCAAGGTTACGTCCCTCATTTCCTGAATGACACTCGGATTTACTGTAGAGACTTGGTTCAGTCTATTATTAGCCAGTACGATAACCGTATTAGTTATCGACCGGAATCGAAGCAGTTTCCTGCCAAGTTCACCAATGGTCCAAACGAGAGTTTTACCGTTATTGAGATAGATTTCAACTTCGTCTCCTTCTTCACCGGTACCATCGCAAAAGCCCAGTACAACCACCTCTTCGTTCTGATACAAGAATGGTTTATTGACCATTGCTTTGAGTTTTTCTATTTCTTCCATGTTCCACTTTATTAATTTGTCTATTTAATGCACCTTTTAGCTGGATAAGCTTTCGAATCTCCTCTGGATATCGAGCATGAAGAGAGTTCTCTTTTTTAAGCTGATCAGCCTGACTTATTAGGTAAAGATTGTCTATCACGCAATTGAGTGAGTTACCATCTTTAAACTGCACGTTATACCCTTTGGGGATTTCTCCATTAACCTGCTCCCAGATGTAGCGGTGATAAGGTATCCATTTTGCCAATTCAATCCGGATGTACTTATAAATCCTACCGCTTTTATCTCTGCGTTCAGAAATAGCGTTGTCATGCCTGGTTTTCTTAGGAAGATGCCCTTTTTGAAACCTGGTATGCTTCGTTCTTTCTATTGCTTCAGCTGACATGTATTCAGCTTGTTTTTTCCCTTTGTTTTGGGGGACGTTTCCTTTTTTGATTAGAAACTTTCTTCCGGGATGGTTGGGGTTCATCATCTTTTTGCGAGATAACTCACGTATGAACTCTATGTCTTTCTTTAATCCAAGCCTATGGGCCGCATTGTACACAGCATGCAATGTGCAACCGTATCGATCGGCTAAATCAGAAGCTTGCGTATTGTGGTAATCACGCTTCAATTCTTCCAGTTGCTCAGGAGTGAATCTAAATCTGCTCATTTCTTATGCGTTTTGAGGGTTTATAGTTCCCAGTTTGCAATAGCATCCCATATATATGATAGTACAGGCCATGTGTCATCATCATTCAAGAAGTCTCCAAATGAAGAAAGCAAATGTCCTTCTCCATAAATCATTTCAAAGCATTCAAAATCGTCGTCTTGTTCAAGGGTACAGTGTATAGTTTCACCATAGTAACTAAAAGTGAAGTTCATGCTTTTTACATGTTCATTACCTTCATCATCATACTCGGTGTTAGCATCAGCACAGTGCATTAGGCACTTATCTGATAGTTGTATTTGTAGGTCACCGGGATGTCCGATTCTTAATTTCTCATCTATCTCTGATTTTATTTCCTCAAGCTGTCTCATATTTTTATATCTGCGTTATCTGTTGGCAGATTGACCTCTGTTGGAATAGAGGTATCTGTTTCAGTTTTTCTCTTCACTCTCTCTTTAAACTCTTCAAAAACAGTATATATATTGTTCCCACTCGCATAAGCAGATTTAGACCAATTATCTCCTGTTACAATATCCAAATCCCCTCGAATAGAGAATTCATTTTTTAACGCACAAACAAATTCTTTCAATTTCTCATCTCTACGCCATTTACATTCAATCTCAACTGAAAAATCCTTCAGTTCCTTGATGTCTTTTATTTGCTCAAACGCATTTTCTGCAAATGAGGAAAAGGTGATTCTATCCGCATCACGCTTATTAAGAATGAACGTTTCTACTAATGAGGCATATTCAACATTATCGCTTTTAGCCGTCTCAACGATGCTTTTAGCGATGTACTCTGCATCTTCTTTGATTGCAGCTGCTAATACGGCAACGAGTGTTTTCGGCTTAATCTCTTTTGTATTCATAATTTTATTCATGGCTGTAAGAAGTACCGGGAACCACCCCGGTACTTGAACCCTAACCTGGGGCTGACCCAACGACTGTCCTCTCAGCCGGCACATTAAAAAATTAATAAATTGGTATACTATATCACTTCTTGAAAAAGATATCTCCAGATAAATGTCTGGCAACGTCCTCGTCCGTGATCTTGATATATCTGAAAAAACAGGTTTCTGTTTTATGTCCAGTAATTGCCATGATCTCGAACGTCTTCATGCGCCCGGTCAGATACATGTTGGTCGCTGCCGATCGGCGGGCGGTGTGGCTACTTATCAACTCGTACTTCTTCTTGGTCACCGTCCTGAGCTCTCCACCTTCAGTGTAGGAGAAGGTGTACGGGTCATCAATTCCGATCTCCTTCATTATCACCTTCAGGTAAAAGTTGAAGTACTGGATGTTGTAGCCTCCTGGTATCTTACCGTTCCACTTTGCAATGATCTCCTTGACATAGTCGTGCATCGGGATGCGGACAGTTACGTTTGTTTTCTTCGTCCGCTTTACGATGTATCCATTGATGAAGTTATCCTCTGTGAGCGTGGAGTAGTCCGAGAACCGGAGCCCGGTAAGGCATCCGATGATAAATAAGTCCCGGATCTTCTCCCTGGCCCGGCGTTTGTCCTGCTTCTCGAATTTGAAGTAGTAAATCCTACTGATCTCATTCATGGAGAGGTAAGGGGCAAACGTCTCTTCTTCGCGTATCTCTATCTCTTCAAAGGTAGGGTCGACAGCATAGTTATACTGTATTGCTTTCCGAACCATGGACTGTATTTTCTCCACATAACCCTTGATAGTGTTATGCCTCAGTCCCCGGTCCTCAAGATAGCAGATGAAGTCATCGAGAAAGTCTTCAGTAATGGAATTTGTGAATATATCACAGTCAAAGAACGCTGCAAATTCATTTATATGGTTGATCAGAGTGCGGTAGATTTGACAGTAATTTTCTCCTCTACGCCTGGCTCGCTTGGTCATCACTTCGTCGACAAACTCTGTGAAGTAGATGCCCTCAATCGGTTTACAACTGCGGAAGTTGTTGATGTAGTCCTTCCGGCGTATCGTCTGATGGACTGCGGGTAGTGCTGTTAATGCTTTGGCTGTACATTGTTAAGTAGTTGGGTCTTAAAATCTATTTACTGCCTAAGCCTTGATGGGTGGTAGATGAAGGCTCGACATTCTCAACGTAGAGGTACACAAGATCCGGAAGATCCTCTACAAATCTGAGCAAACTATTGTCCTCTGTTAGTTCGATGGCCATCCCGCTGGTACCATCATCATACTCCTGCTTGTGATGAAGAGTTAAGTACGGAAGCTGCTCCAAGATAGAGCAAAACTCCTTGTAAGCGAACACGTTGAAATTGAAGAACAAGTTAACCATGGCATTAACTGGTTTGCCAACAACAACTTCAAATTTGTCATCTTTACTCCGGATCGAAGAAAAGAGAGTTGATTTTTTTTGATTCATAATTCATTGATTTTATTGGTAAGTTTTCGCATGAGTGAATGAAAGGGGAATCGAACCCCGGGATCAGCCGGATCCTACCGTATCATTCAATAAGTCTATGTGTATAGCAGTAGGCAACCAGTTTGCTAATAGTATTGCAACTAGTTTTCTTTTGAAGAACCTTACGTCGGTTATTGATCGTGCTTACGCTACGCCCAAGTTGTAGTGCAATCTCTTCAGCTGTTAGTTGCTCTGCAGCTATCAACTTTAGTAACTGTACATCACTTTTGGTAAGAGTATGACTGAAAACAGGACTACAAAGCAAATTCTCATATTTGCATTCACCCCGCATAGGGCAATCGGTAAATTCAAAATGCATACACCCAGCTGCATCTATATCGAGTATGCCGTCAAATTTTGGAAAATTGCATTTGCAGAACCGACGGACATTTAAGAAGTCATACTTGAGTATATTATGTCGATAGGGTTTGTTCCAGTCTTCACAGGCTCTCCACGCATCAGGATAATCATTTTGAATCATCTGCTTCATGGGGACAATGAACTCTCTCCTACTCTCCTCAAGTAAAAATAGCTCCCGGTCCTGGAGTTGTACCATTATACCACCTTTAGGCTCCTGGTAAAACTCAATATTAATCAGTTCTATTTCTCGCATGATGCTGAAAGATTAAAGAGTTCGTTAACTGGGATATTGGTCAGTTCTGACACTTTCTCCATTTTCAATTTATCAGGCCTGGTGTTACCATTCATCCATTTATATATAGTTGATGGATGAACACCGCATGCCTGAGCTATCTCTTCAATCTTCAATGTACGGGCTGTCGTACGTTCATCTGGTAAACTTAAAATGTAGTCTCTAAGGTCCATAAATTCACTTTTTAGGAAATTATTAAATATTTGAATGTAAAATCTATATATTTGCATGATAAAGAACTTTCGCACGATACAATAAATGCACATTGTCCACGACTTGAGTATATGTTGTATAAGTGCATTGATTCGTATTGTTGAGTTACTGAACACACATTTATCTATTATCGTTGCGCAAATGTTTGTTATCACACCGCAAATCTACATATTATATTCTGTAATAACAAAACAAAATACAGATTATTTTATGTAATAAGTAAAAATGTATGGATATAAAAGGAAGGATAATCAAGTTTATTGCCTATAAAGGTATTGGACAGGGCAAATTTGAAGCAGCCTGCGGGTTGGCAAATGGAACTGTAAACAATATAAAAGTAACTATAGGAGCTGACAAGGTACAGAGAATAATCGGTACTTATCCAGAAATTAATCTATACTGGTTAATTACTGGAGATGGTGAAATGTTATCGGAGCAAGAAACAGTAGAAACGTCTTCTACAACTGATAGGCTACTGGCAATCATCGAAAGCCAGCAGGAAACAATAAAAAACTTATCAGAAATTAAAAAAGCTGTTGTGCTACAGGAAGGCAATGTAAGATGTGCCGATGCAAGCGGATCCGGTTTGGAGAAGTAGAATACATTATTGCAAAATATTAGAAGAGTCTGCGAGCACAGACAAATGACATACAATTATAGACAACAAAGTGAAGATATACACTAAACAGAATTAGTAACATGCTGAATAACAGACAAGTAAATGTTTAGATTAGCTTCCCGCTACCCCGACAAAGGAAAGCCACTTACAGTTTTGTAGGTGGCTTTTTATATGTGCAATAATTCCACACCCCTCCACACATTCCACAATCGTCCACAGCACCTCACCAATCGTAAACAGCCTTATATCAATCGAATACGCAATCATCACCTTCTGGCATTATTCTTGCACTATTTATAATGTAAAGAAACACCATTTAATTATAATTTCCCAAAAACAACAATACAATGAGAAGAGTTTTATTTCTATTAGCCATGACATTGGGCATGGGAGGTTCTATAGCTTTCATTTAGAACTCCCTAAACGAAGTTTCCATACCGATGGAAACAAGCGAGATTAGTCCTTATTCCCTTCCCTGAAGATTTTGTTCTTCAGGGCATAACGTTCATCAACTACCCGGTCGGTGGGAAAGAACGTACAAACCACACGCCACCCCTCTTCGTGGAAAATAAACTTACGCACCTGACTCCCACCATGAATCAGTGCCAATTTCCCATCCACAAAACGAGCCAATCCTTGCGGCATTTCGCTTCCTACAACCGATACCTCGGCAGTGATGAAGAATCCCGGCGTAGGCAGTTCGCCTATCAGCGTCAGGAGTTGTTCTACTTTGTCGGTTTTCATGAGTTTGCCCTCCTACGTTTTTCCTCCACCATTACCTGGCGCAGTTTTCCGAAAGCATCGAACGATTTGCGCGAAGCGAGCGAGATGGTGATCATCAGCGAAAGCATCGACGCCGTGAAGGTGATGACCATAATCATCATCTGGTACTTGATGGCTACATTCGGGCTGGAACCACCCAGTATCTGACCGATCATGGTGCCCGGAAGTGCTACCAGCCCCATCACGGCGATGTTGGCTATCAGCGGGCTGAACGTTTTGATCAGTGCCTCGCGAACGAATGGAGCCTGTGCTTCCTGCCGGGTAGCACCGTTGCCCAGCAGGTAGTAATACATCTGTTGCTCCCGTTTCAGACCGCTGTAGAAGATGTTCAGGGCAATGACATTGCTGGAAAGCATGTTGCCCATCAGAATGCCGAAGATGGGGATGAAGTACTGCGCACTGAACACATTGTCCAGGCGAAGCACGATGCCGATGAAGTACAGCCCCACGAGCACCACACTCACCAGGAAGCCCACGCTGATGGGAATCAGCAGAATATTCCGCTTCAGCTTGGTGCGCGACAGGGCTGTTTGCCCGGCTACGAACACCATGATAATCACCCAGAGGAAGTTCACCCACGGATTGTCCCACAGGAACAGGTATTTCAGGTACATGCCGATGAAGAAGAGTTGCACGATCATCCGTACCGTGCCCACGATGGTGGCCCGGACCAGTCTGGTCTTGAACCGGTGCAGGTAGTACAGCGGAATGCCCATGAGCAACAGGCCTATGGCCAGGCTTACGCAAGTGATATCAATAGTTCCCATGCTGTTTAAAGATGAATGATTTGATGGCAACCGGCAGCGAATGCTTTATCGTGCGATACGGCAAGCACGGCCGATCCTTTTTCTGCCTGCCGGTGGAAGAAAGCCAGCACCTTGTCCGTAGAGTCCGAGTCGAGTGCCGAAGTAGGTTCGTCCACGATGATGAGCGGCTTGCCGAGCAAGGCCGAGACGGCAATCATGATACGTTGGCGTTGTCCGCCCGAGACCTCTCCCACCCGTTTGTAGTACAAATCTTCCTCCAATCCCAGTTGCTCGAAACAAGCGAAGAGTTCGGGCTCGGAGAATACCGTTCCGCGATTGGTCCGGAGGTCGAACGGCAGACGCACCATGTCTTTCACCCACTCCACAGGCAAGGCGAGTTCCTGCGGAATCCAGGCTATCTTCCGGCGGATGGCGTCTATGTTCTGTCGGTTCAGCACCAGTCCTCCCACCCGGATTTCTCCTTCGGCTAAGGGAACGAATCCCATCACAGCGTTAAGCAAGGAGGTTTTTCCATGCCCCGATTCGCCGGCTATACAAGCCATTTTGCCCGCAGGCAGACGGAGGTTGAAGCCCGTAAACAGTACCTCTTTCTCATAAGCTATGCAGGCATTCTCTATTCGTAGCATACAGTCATAATCTTTCTTTATCCTACAAAAGTAGTATTTTCCCGAAAAACGCTATCTTTGCTCCTCTTATTAATTGCAAAACGAGTAGACATATGATACAAAATGAGCGTGATATCCGGCACGAACAGGTGCTCGGCATAGCCAGACAGATGATGACCGCCGCACGTACGGCCCCCAAAGGAAAGGGTATCGACATCCTGGAACTGGCATTGGTAGATGGTAGAGAACTGCAAATACTCTCGGACACCATGATAGAGATGGTAGAAGAACACGGCATGAAATTCTTCCTGCGCGATGCTGCCAACATCCTTCAAGCCGAATGTGTTATACTGATAGGTACGCGCGATCAGGCACAAGGACTGAACTGCGGACATTGCGGATTCGATACGTGCGAAGGGCGTACTCCGGGTGTACCGTGCGCACTGAACAGCATCGACGTGGGCATTGCCCTCGGATCGGCTTGTGCTATGGCGGCAGACTGCCGCGTGGATACGCGCGTGATGTTCTCCGCCGGACTGGCTGCGCAACGCCTGGGATGGCTTGGCAAATGCCGCCAGGTGATGGCTATCCCCGTGAGCGCATCGTCCAAGAACCCGTTCTTCGACCGGAAAACTCCTGAAACTAAGAAATAAACGATTATGGGAATAGTAGTTGGCCTGCCCCTACCGGGCGGAAAAGAAAGCACCTTGCATCTGGATTTCGGCATGCAAGACCCCATTGAGATGCGTGGGCCCTTCCTGCCGGGCGAATGGTATCCGCAGAGCGGCATCCAGCTGACCTGGCCGCATGCCGGGACGGACTGGGCGTATATGCTCGGTGAGGTGCAGGAGTGCTTCGTACACATTGCCCGTGAGATTGCCCTGCGGGAGTTGCTGCTCATCGTCACCCCCGAGCCCGAAGCGGTCAGGCAGCAGATAGCCGCCACGGTGAACATGGAGAACGTACGCTTCTTCCGGTGCGAAACCAACGATACCTGGGCACGAGACCACGGTGCCATCACCATGAGTACACCCGAAGGCCCTGCCCTGCTCGACTTCACCTTCAACGGTTGGGGACGGAAATTCGAGGCCGAACTCGATAACCACATCACTGCTCAGCTCTGCAAAGCCGGAGGGCTGAACGGCACGTACAGCGACCGCCTCGGCTTCGTCCTCGAAGGAGGTTCCATCGAGAGCGACGGCATGGGTACGGTGCTCACCACCTCGGAATGTCTGCTGGCTCCCCATCGCAACCAACCGATGAACCGGGTGGACATCGACACGTACCTCCGCTCTACCTTCCAGCTGGAACGGGTGTTGTGGCTGGATCACGGCTTCCTGGCAGGCGACGATACGGACAGTCACGTAGACACGTTGGCCCGCTTCTGTTCGCCGGGGACCATCGCCTACGTGCAGTGCACGGATACGAAGGACGAGCATTACGAAGCCCTGCACGCCATGGAAGCGCAGCTGCACACCTTCCGCACATTAGCTGGCGAGCCGTACCGGTTGCTGGCATTACCCATGGCGGACAAGATCGTGTTCGACGGCGAACGGCTACCTGCCACATATGCCAACTTCCTGATTCTGAACGATGCCGTGCTATACCCCACCTACGACCAACCGGCCAACGACCGCCGGGCAGCGGAGGTATTGCAAGAGGCATTCCCGGGCTACGAAATTGTAGGCATCGACTGCCGGTCGCTGATAAAGCAGCACGGTTCGTTGCATTGTGTCACCATGCAGTACCCACGCGGCGTACTGAAATAAACGTTCTAAATGATGAGAAAGATAAAAGTAGGATTGATTCAGCAATCCAATACGCCGGACACCCGGACCAACCTGATGAATCTGGCTCGTAACATCGAAGCGTGTGCTGCTGACGGTGCGCAACTGATTGTGCTCCAGGAACTACACAATTCGCTCTACTTCTGCCAGACGGAAAACACCGACCTGTTCAACCTGGCCGAACCTATCCCCGGTCCTTCCACCGGATTCTTTGCCGAGTTGGCTGCCGCTCACAAAGTAGTGCTGGTCACCAGCCTCTTCGAACGCCGGGCACCGGGCTTGTACCACAACACTGCCGTGGTGTTCGATACGGACGGAAGCATCGCCGGCAAGTACCGCAAAATGCACATCCCCGACGATCCGGCCTACTACGAGAAGTTCTACTTCACCCCGGGCGATCTGGGTTTCGAACCGATACAGACGTCGTTGGGTAAGCTCGGCGTGCTCGTCTGCTGGGATCAATGGTATCCCGAAGCTGCCCGTCTGATGGCGTTGCGCGGAGCCGAGATACTGATTTACCCCACCGCTATCGGTTGGGAAAGTACGGATACGGACGATGAGAAATTGCGCCAGCTTGGTGCCTGGGTCATCTCACAACGGGCTCATGCTGTAGCCAACGGGCTTCCGGTGGTGTCGGTGAACCGCGTGGGGCACGAGCCCGATCCGTCGGGACAGACCAACGGTATCTTGTTCTGGGGAAATAGCTTCGTGGCCGGTCCGCAAGGTGAACTCCTGGTCGAAGCTGCCAACGACTGTGCAGAGAATATGGTGGTGGAGATCGACATGACTCGTTCGGAGAATGTCCGCCGTTGGTGGCCGTTCCTTCGTGACCGCCGCATCGATGCTTACGATGGATTGACGAAGCGTTTTCTGGATTAAAGAGCACACAGGTTGACGAAACACCTTTTGGACTAAAGCGTACTCAAATTGAGTTCTTATAGTTGTATTTAAAAAGGCCAAAGACCTTAGAGCAACAGTGTAGGGCATCGCCCTACGACTCTTGAGCCCCTCCCTATATACACCCTGAAGGGATGTGAACAAAAGGAATAGCTTACGCCCTTACAGGGCTTAGTATGTGGGAGATACAAGGTCGTAGGGCGATGCCCTACGCTGTTGCTTGGAGGCCGTTGGCCTCAACATTCTGTTTCATGCCTTGAAACTCGGTGTTTCACTTGATGAAACTGAGTGTTGTACTAAATCCCGCACGCGGAATAGCTAAAGTTGTAGCTTTCTGCATGCGGGATCGTTTTTTTGTTGAAATTAAGAGGGTTCAACCAATTATCAACCAAAAAAACATTTTTCTTATGGTAAGTTTTATTGATCGC
>JAVBUC010000075.1:0-61252 GCA_031555765.1 Bacteroides sp.
ACTTGCCAAAGTGGCTACAGGCGTTTCAATACGTCTGTGGCTTCTTCATATACGGTTCTGACCCCCGTGTGATGTATTAATGTACTCACTGCCCTCCAAGGTGTAACGCAACGGGAAAGCGGAACCGTCTTTTATTTCCGCTAAACTAAGACTTACAAACATGCGGAAGAAGAATCTTAAAAATGATGTGGAGTCGCTATCCAAGGATTTCGTCGGATATGGACACTACCGGCTCACCGTTAGCCTGCGGGGGGGGTAAAACTATCGGCTATCATCGGTAACACGGAACTCATCTCAAACCTAGACTCCCTGCTCGACGATGAACGAGAGAAAGCAGAGGAAGAAGCAATCGACTATGTACTGAAGCACAATAAATAAAGGCAACCCTGACGGTTGCCCTTATTTACTCTATTGTAAATTATCCAGTATTTTACGGATAGCTTCGTCGGCGTGCTTGCGCATAATTTTCACGTAGTTGAAAATTGGCCGGTTCTTTTTGACTGACTGGCCGATGCTATATTCCAAGACCTCCAATGGTATGCCTAATTCAAAACCGTGCTGGACAACGCTTTTTCTTGCTGAGTAGTAAACCAAACGAGATTCAATACCCTGGCGTTCGCCAAGTCTTTTCAACTCCTTTGTTACGTAATTCCTGAAGTTGGCGTATGAGTATTTGTAGCCGAAATTCAACTTGCCGTTCTTTCCCATCCACCTATCTATAATAGGTCGAGCTTCCGGTTGAATTGTTAGGCTAATCCGCTTCTCTCCCTTTTTCGTGTTCTTAGACTTCTCACGAACATAGTCTATTGTAGTGGCTCCCTTGAAGTTTATTTCCATCAGGTCGATGAGGTTGATCCCTCCAAGGTAGTAGGATAGAAGGAAGACGTCCCTCGCCACCCGTAGAGATTTCTCTTGGACATCGCAGTCTCTGATTTTCTTGAACTCCTCGACAGAGATATCAAGTTCCCTTACTTCCGGGTCCGGCTTTACGTAGTATTCGAATGGATGCGTCTCGTATGCAACCTTTTTCTCCCTGATGGCCGCGTTGATCACCGCCTTGATGTGGGCCATGTGTATCCCGCGCGTTGTTGGGTTTAAGCCCTTGCCCCTGGATAGGTAAGAGTCGAAATCCTTGATGGTCTTGGGTGATATCAGGTCAAAAAGCACATCGCCCTTTAGAAACTCATTGAAGTATCTAAGGGTGGTCTTGTACAGACCGGCCGTGCCGATTCTCTCTTCCTTCTCCATCTCCCGGATCATTCCGGCGGCAAACTCTCCGAAGGGGGAGGAATTTGTCTTGCAGCGGGAAAGGTAATCGATCACTTGGCCGATGGTCAGGATGTCAGTATTGACTTTATCCAGCATCTCTTGATAATCATTCAGGATGTTGCGGAGTTTGGTGTTGATTGCGGGTGCCGAGGAATTGCCAACTACCTGGCCATCTCTGAAGTATGAGATATCGTCGATTGCAAACCTGGTGACTAAATATCTTGTTTCTTGCTTATGGCCGACGGCAATTCTGATTTTGTGCTTCCCGCTTTTAAGTTGTTTTGCGGGAACGACGGCGAGTTTTAATGTTGTCATGATTTTTGAAGATTCGTTTTGGACTCGTTTTCTCCCCCGAAAACGGGAGAATCACAGTTTTTTTTATTCAAAACCAATCTCGCGGAAAAGAAAAAAGATGCATATAACCCCTTGTAGTGGTGTATATTGCATCTTTTAGAAGAGTGGAGCGTATCGGACTCGAACCGATCACCTTAACACTGCCAGTGTTACGCTCTAGCCAGATGAGCTAACGCCCCATAAACGATAACGTTTGCACGCTTTCTTTCGTTTTGGTGGCGCAAAGATAATGCATTATTCTGGAATATTTGCTATGTTTGCAGAAATAAAAGTAAAAAAGTTATGCTAATCTACAATACAACTTTCCAGGTGGACGATGAAATCCACGATAATTTTCTGATTTGGATCAAGGAATCCTACATGCCCGAAGTGATTCGTCACGGGGCTTTGCGCTCGCCGCGTATTTGCAAAGTATTGAGCCATAGAGATGAAGGGACCTCGTACTCCTTGCAGTGGGAGGTGGAGAGTAGCGGACTGCTTCACCGCTGGCACATGGAGCAGGGAGCGAAGCTGAACGAAGAACTGAAAAAAATATTCAAAGATAAAGTGGTGGGATTTCCCACCTTGATGGAGGTTATAGGGTGAATCAGCCGGTCAAGGAAAAGATAATTCTGGGCATCGACCCCGGTACTACCATCATGGGGTACGGGGTGCTGCGCATCGTGGGCAACAAACCCGAGATGATTGCCATGGGTATTATCGACTTACGCAAGTTTGCCAATCATTACCTCAAGCTTCGTCAGATACATGAGCGGGTGCTGGGCATCATTGAAAGTTACCTGCCCGATGAACTGGCTATCGAGGCGCCCTTCTTCGGAAAAAATGTGCAGTCGATGCTGAAACTGGGGCGGGCACAAGGGGTAGCGATGGCTGCGGCACTGAGTCGCGATATCCCCATCACCGAATATGCGCCGCTGAAGATCAAGATGGCCATCACCGGCAACGGGCAGGCTTCGAAGGAGCAAGTGGCCGACATGCTGCAACGTATGCTTCACCTGAATAAGGAGGAGATGCCTACCTTTATGGATGCTACCGACGGACTGGCGGCGGCCTACTGCCACTACCTGCAGATGGGGCGGCCGACGGTGGAGAAGGGGTACAGCAGTTGGAAAGATTTCATCGCCCGCAATCCCGACAAGGTGAAGGGCTGAGGCATCAAAAGAAATTTTTATTCTCTTTAAATCAATAGGTAAATGAAAATCAACTATTTAGCAGTTTTTGGAGTGGCAGCAATGACCGTGACAGGATGTACGTCTAAGAAGGAGTACGCCTCGTATGAACTCTATCCCGTACGTACGGGTAGTCTGGTGGAAATGGAGTATAGCCCGGCGGAGACGAACTTTTCGCTTTGGGCACCAAGTGCCGAAGAGGTGCGTCTGATGCTGTTCGACTCGGGCAGTGAGGGGCATGCCTATGAAACTATTGCCATGGAACTGGGGGAAGAAGGTACCTGGAAGGCAACGATGGACAAGGACCTGATAGGTAAATTCTATACGTTCAATGTAAAGATTGATGGAAAATGGTTGGGCGACACGCCGGGTATCAACGCCCGGGCAGTGGGCGTGAACGGCAAACGGGCTGCTATCATCGACTGGAACTCCACCAATCCCGAGGGTTGGGCGAACGACCGTCGTCCGGAGCTGAAATCGCCGGCCGATATCATCCTCTACGAAGTACACCACCGCGACTTCTCGGTCGACGCTTCTTCGGGCATCGAGCACAAAGGTAAATTCCTGGCGATGACGGAGGCGGGCACGAAGAATCCGGGACAACTCTCTACGGGCATCGACCACCTGAAAGAACTGGGGGTGACGCACGTGCACCTGCTTCCTTCCTACGATTATGCGTCGGTGGACGAAACGAAGCTGAATGAGAATAAATACAACTGGGGCTACGACCCGCAGAACTACAACGTGCCCGACGGCTCGTACTCTACGGACCCGTTCGATCCGGCTGTGCGTATCCGCGAATTCAAGCAGATGGTACAGGCTTTGCACCAGTCAGGTATCCGCGTGGTACTGGATGTGGTGTACAACCATACGTTCAGTGTGGTAGATAGCAACTTTGAACGTACCGTACCGGGCTACTTCTACCGTCAACGTCCCGACGGATCACTCGGAAACGGATCGGGCTGCGGTAACGAAACAGCCAGCGACCGCCTCATGATGCGCAAGTACATGATAGAGTCGGTGCTCTACTGGATCAACGAATACCACCTCGACGGATTCCGCTTCGACCTGATGGGGGTACATGACATCGAAACGATGAACGAGATACGCAAGGCTGTAAACCAGGTTGATCCTTCTATATATATATATGGTGAAGGTTGGGCAGCCGAAGCTCCGCAATACCCGGCCGACTCATTGGCCATGAAAGCCAACGTTTACCGCATGCCGGGCATTGCCGCTTTCTCCGATGAGATACGCGACGGACTTCGTGGACGGGTGACCGATGCTCATGCGGGTCTGTTCCTGGCTGGTCTGCCGGGTGGTGAAGAGAGTGTGAAGTTCGGCCTGGTAGGTGCTATTAAGCATTCGCAGGTGAACAATGATTCAGTAAACTGTAGCAAAGAACCGTGGGCTGAACAACCTACCCAGATGATCAGCTACGCGTCTTGCCATGACGATATGTGCTTGGTAGACCGTCTGCGTTCCACCATGCCCAATATAAAACCTGACGAATTGGTACGTCTCGACAAACTGGCACAGACTGTGGTCTTTACTTCGCAGGGAATACCATTCATCTATGCCGGTGAGGAAGTGATGCGCGATAAGAAAGGAGTACACAACAGCTTCGAGAGTCCTGACTCCATCAATGCCATCGATTGGACTCACAAGACAACGAATCATGACTTGTTCGTTTACTACAAGAACCTGATAGCTTTGCGCAAAGCCCATCCGGCTTTCCGCCTGGGCGATGCTGAGTTGGTACGCAAGCATCTGGAGTTCCTGTCGGTAGAAGGGAAGAACTTGATAGCTTATGCACTGAAAGACAATGCCAACGGAGATAAATGGCAGAATATCATAGTGGCGTTCAATGCCCGCACTACTTCCGCCCGTCTGGAAGTTCCTGCCGGGAAGTACACGGTAGTTTGCCGGGATGGTATTATCAATGAAAACGGACTGGGTACACTGCACGGACCGGAAGTAATGGTTCCGGCACAGTCGGCATTGATCATGTATCAATAGAAAGAGTTACCGCAAGGTCACAAAGATAATCAAAAGTCCCGCTACGGAACATTTAAAGATCCGTAGCGGGACTTTTTATTTCCCGTAGCGGGACTTTCAAAGTTTCGTAGCAGAATTTGAGTAAGTCCCGTAGCGGGACTTGAATAGGTCCCTTATTCCTTTTCAGCAAACAACCCGACGACAGTTCCGGTGAATCCACCGCCTTTCGTGGTACTCAGGTTGGTAGCATCTACACCGGCAGCCAGTCGCTCCCATACCTTGTTATCGAAAGAATAGTCGAAGCTGTAAAGCCCACCCCGTCCGATGACGCGCAGAAATACGGGCTGTGTGTGTTCTTCTTCGGTTAGTTCGATGCTGCCCAATACTTCGAATTCTCCATTCTCCATCCGTACTACTCCTAGTGTCTGTTGTCCCTCGAACAGCATCTTGGTGAACGCGATGTTGTTTTGTTCGTTCTGGTAGCAAACCAGTCCGGCCATTTCGGTCTCATCCTGTGGGGTGAAGTCCATCTGTGTCGTTGCGGTGAAGTCGGCATGTCGCTGGCGGTAACCCACGAAGGCGGGCGAATCCTGCGTGTAGATGCTGCGGGTAGTGGGAGTGAGGTGCAGTTGCCCGTCGCGTTTGAACCACCAGCCGTCCTGTGGGGTGCGGAGGAACAGCCATTCCGGTTGCAGCTTTCCACCGGCGGTGTCGAAGTCATCGTGCCAGGTGAAGTTGCCCGTTGTCAGGCTGGGGGTAATACCCTGTACATCGCGTTCCCATCCTTCCGGGCGGACGACTGTCGGTACAGCTTTGCCTTTCTCGAGGATGATGGGGACATCGCCCTTCCAGGTCACAGGCAACAGGAACGTTTCCCGGCCGGTATTGTACATCGTTCCCTCATACGGGCGGCAGCCCAGGAATACGGCAAACCATTGTCCGGTAGGTGTTTCGATAAGGTCGGCATGGCCAGTGCAGGTTACCTTTTCCGGACGGTCTTCCGGCAGGTCGCTTTGCGTCAGGATGGGATTCTCACGGATGGGCGTGTATGGCCCTTTCACGTGATCGGCTGTGAATATCACTTCCGAGTGATTCTCGCCGGTGCCTCCCTCGGCGGCCATGAGGTAATACTTTCCTTTTATTTTATAAAGGTGCGGACCTTCTACCCACACCGGATGCTTGCTCTTGTCTGTTCCGCCGTCGACGATGACTTGAGGAGTGCCGGTGGTCTGATCGGTAGCCTGGTCATAATCATGTATCCAGATAGCCCGGTGCCCGTCATACTCCGGTGTACCGACAGGTGCGTTGTTGTGTACCACGTACGCCTTCCCGTCATCGTCAAAAAAGAGTGACGGGTCGATACCTCCTACCTGGGGGAGTACGATAGGATCGCTCCACGGACCGGCCGGGTCCTTCGTCTTGACCACAAAATTGCCGATGCCATCCACGCAAGTGGTAATCAGGTAGAACGTGTCGCTAGCCGGATGATAGCTGATGGCCGGTGCATAGATACCGCCGCTGAGCCGCAGGGAATCGAGTTGAAGCTGCGACGGGCGGTCGAGTACATTGCCTATCTGCTCCCAGTTTACCAGGTCGCGGCTGTGGAAGATGGGAATTCCCGGATAGTAGGCGAAAGTGGAGTTGACCAGGTAATAATCTTCTCCCTTCCGGCAAATGCTCGGGTCTGGATAGAACCCACTAATAATAGGGTTCAGAAATTCGTGTTCCGGATCAATCTCTTTGTTGAAACGTGCATCTTCGCCCTTGTATTCAAAGAAGGTGAAAGCGGCCTCGCTTGAAGGCTGTACAGTGGGCTTACAACCTGCCAGGCAAGTCAGGGCAAGTGCCCAAAGTATTGTTTTTTTAGTTATCATTGTATGTAGTATTGCTATAAAGAACTTAAGATTCTTGTCTCTGCTCTTTGTATTCCGTGGGCGATACGCCGTAGAAGTCGCGGAACGAGTTAGAGAAATGCGACAGGTTGGAAAATCCGGTGGCGTAGGCCACTTCCGAGATAGACAGGTTCTTTTCCTTCAACAAGGAAGCTGCCTGTTTCAGCCGGATGGAGCGAATAAAGTCGCGGGCCGACTGATTGGCCAGTTCCTTCAGTTTGCGGTGCATGTGTACACGGCTCATGCCCACACCGGCTGCCAGCATCTCTACGTTCAGCTCCGGATTGGACAGATTCTCGTTGACTATCTTCATGATTTTTGTCATTAGGATCTCGTCGTTCGATTTCCGTTCTATCTTTTCTATCTTCTCGTCCACCTGCTTCTCGCCTTCGAACTTACCTTTCAGTCGCTCCCGGTTACCGATGAGGTTGCTGACGGTGCTGCGCAGCAATTCGGTGTTGAACGGTTTCACTATATAGGCATCAGCCCCAATCTCCAGACCTTCCAACCTGTCTTCTGCTTTCGACTTGGCCGTCAGCAGGACAATGGGAATGTGGCTGGTGTTGATATTCTGCTTCAGCTTCCGGCAGAGCGTCATGCCATCCATCTCGGGCATCATCACGTCGCTGATCACCAGGTCCGGCTTTTCGCGCAGGACAAATTCCAGTGCTTCCCGTCCGTTGGCACACTCTTGGATGCGGAAGTCGCCGCTCAGTTCATCCCGGATGTATCCACGTATTTCATCCTCATCCTCCGCAACCAACACGCGGTAGCGGCTCTTGGGCTTTGGCCTGGAAGTCCCTTCTGAAGGATGCTCCTCGGCCAACAACGGGAGTATGTTCGTTACCGGAGCTTTCACGATGCTTTCACCCGGATTTTCCAGTTCCTCAGCCTCCAGGTGGTTGCTTTCCAAAGGCAGACGGATGATGAAGCGGGTGCCATTGCCATCATCCCGGTTCTCGGCCCGGATGGTTCCATGGTGCAGTGTTACCAACGATTTGGCCAGGTGGAGACCGATGCCGGTACCGAAGTTGGAATGTGTCACATCGTTATTGATCTGGTAGAAACGTTCGAATATCTGTTCTATCTTATCCTGGTCGATGCCGATACCTGTATCGGTAACAGTGATTTCAAAGTAGTTCTTCAGAGGCCCCCGCGTACCCTCGTTGTGCCCTGTAGTAAGGCTGACGGTGATTTCTCCCCCTTCGGGTGTGTATTTGAAGGCGTTGGAAAGTACATTGAGCAATATCTTATCGAAGTTATTCAGGTCGATCCATACCTTGAGCATCTCTGCTTTATCCTTTAGCTCGTTGTAGAAAGTGAAAGCGATATCCTTCTTCTGTGCCTGGTACTCGAATGTTTGCATCAGGTCGGCAATGAATCCGATGATGTCTGTTTCGCGGAACTTGAGGTGCATCTGCCTTTTGTCCAGCTTACGTATATCCATCAGCTGGTTGATGAGCCGCAGGATGCGTTGTGCGTTGCGGTAAATCATCAGGTAGGTGGGCTGCTTGTCCGAGTGTTCGGCCAACAGTTTTTCCAACGGACTGATGATGAGCGTCATCGGCGTGCGGATTTCGTGCGAGATGTTGATGAAGAACTGCAGCTTGGCCTCGTTGATCTGCTCCTGATGCTCACGCCGTATGATTTCCTGCCGGTGGCGGAAGCGGGAGAGGAGATACATAGAGAAAGAATATACCATGATGAGCCCCAGCAACGTCCATATACATTTGGCCCAGAAAGTCTGGTGCCAGGGAGGCATGATGACTATCTGTACAGAACGTATGTCAGAGACGTTACGGTCGTCCTTGGCACGTACCTCGAAAAGGTAGGTACCGGGCGGTAAACTGTTGTAGGTGGCGCGGTTGGAACCGACATTGGCAGTAATCCAGTCGGCATCCAGCCCTTGTATCCTGTATTGGTACACGATACGTTCGGGGTCTGAAAACTCGAATGTGGAGAATTCCAGCGTGAATGAGCCGTGGTCATGTGCCAGGGTAAATCGACGTGCATCCATGACCAACGTGTCGGTGATAATCTCGCTGCCCGACTTATCACCTTTCTGCACACGTTTCCCGGAAACCATAAAGCTGGTAATATCTACTTTGAGCTTCCGGATGATGTTGGTGATGTCTTTGGGGTAGAAGCTCGTGACTCCACCTGTTCCACCGAAGAATATCTTGCCGCGATGATCCTGGAACCCGGCTCCGCGGGTGAACTCGTTGCCCTGTATGCCGTCGGCTGCATAATAATTGGTAAAGTTGCCGTTCTCCGGGTTCAGGCGGGCTATTCCCCGGTGCGTACTGATCCAGAAAGTGCCTTGCCAGTCTTCCGCGATGCCACAAATCACATCACTGGGCAGCCCTTCCTCGGTGGTGTACTTGTCGAACGTTTTCTTCTGCTTGTCAAACCGGTACAGACCTTCCGAAGTGCCTATCCAGATATATCCTTTCCGGTCCTGGTGGATGGTATGCACGAAAATATTCGGCAATAAATTGCTCTTCTGAAAGTAGTTGATGAAGCTTTGTCTCACCGGGTCGAAGCAGCTTAAACCGTTGCAGGTACCGATCCACATGAGCCCTTCCTCGTCTTCTTCCACGCAGTTCACCCAGTCGTTGCACAGTTGGTCTTTGCTCCAGTCCTCGTTGTGTTGTTTGTCCGACTGGTATTGTGCCAGTATCTGTCCCGAAAGCGACATCTTTAAAATTCCCGATCCGTAAGTACACACCCAGATATGGTGGTTGCGGTCTTCCATCAGATGGTATATCTTCTCATTAACCGGCCTGCTTCCGCTGCCCGACAGACGGTTGACGTATGTAGATATCCCCGTTCGCTTATCAATTTGCGCCAGTCCGCTGAAATAAGAACCTGCCCACAGCTTATGTTCCGAATCTTCGAAGAGGCACATGATATTGGCCGGTGCCCGTCGGTCGCCATTTTCTTCTTTGAAGTGTGCCAATTGCTTGCCGTTGTCATCGATGGCATACAAACCGTCATTGTCCGTCCCAATCCAGGCTACTCCCTGCGAATCTACGCTGATAGCCATGACACAACTGGACCCGATGCTACTTTTCAGGTAGGACTTATACCCGTAGTAGTTGAACTTGTTCTGCATGCCCGGAATGGAGAGGAGTCCTTTCTGGAAAATGCCCAGCCACAGATTGCCGTCTCTGTCCGGCAAGATGGAATGGATCTTTGATTCCGTGATGTCGAACACATTGCTGTGTATGGGAGAGTCTACGATGCAATTGTTGGCACGGTCGTACTGTTTCAGCCCTTTGCCCTCCGTACCTATAAATAAGGTGTTGTCTTTGTCTATCTCCAACGTTTTGATACTCAGGTTGTATCTTCCTTTGTAAGGTATGGGGATGAACCGTCGTGAAGATTTGTCAAACTTCATCAGCCCGCCGTTGAGTGTACTGACAAATAATGTTCCGTCCTGATCCTCGCAAAAGCAGGATACATCCTCCGAGGTGATTTGTTGCGGAGCCGTATAGTGGTGCAACTGGTGGTTGGCTGTATAGCAGAACAGCCCTTCGCCTGATGAGGCTATCCAGAGGTTACGCTCGTTGTCTTCGTAGATGAAGTGAATGAAATAACTGTTGGTTTTTTCGTTCAGGTCATCCTTGCTGACGAATCGGTCGCCTTGCAGGGTGATGATGCCTTGCCCGAACGTTCCCATCCAGATTTCTTTGTTCTTTCGTTCGATGATGTTGACTGATACCTGGGGGTACTGTTGTTGCTCCTTGTGGTAGATAGGGAAAGTGTGAAACGAGTCCGTGCTCCGGTCGTATAACTGGATTCCATTGATGCAGCCTACCCAGAAACGTCCCTGGCTATCTTCGAAGACCGTTTTAACGTAGTTGTTCAGCAAGTTGTTCGTGCCGGTAAACTTCTGCCGGTAGATGACGAATTCATTGCCGTCGAACTTGTTCAGCCCATCCTCCGTGGCAACCCAGACGTAGCCCCGGCTGTCTTGATACACTTTGTTGATTAAGCTGTTGGATAGCTCTCTATCCGTGGAGTAGAACTTTCCTGTCTGAGCCTGGGTGTTTCCTGCAAAAACTCCCAGCAAGAGCAATAAAATGAACGTGTGTTTTTTCATGTATCAGGGTGTGTAATTATCGTTTTGAAAACAAAGATAGAAGATTAATCTGAAAAACAGGTTACAAAGGGGCTGGCTTTTTTGTGTACGTTACCTGTTTTTAGTGTTAAAACATGTCTGAGATGCCGAGGTGTAACGTATGTGAAAACGATTGTAACGAATTCGCAAACTGTGTAACGCAAAGAGCATTCAATATGTCGATTTATGGCTATGGGTTATTTGTTAAATGCGTAAGTTTGCAAAAAGGGTTATCAAAAATTATACAATGAAGTATGAAAGACATTATTACTGTAAGATTTCTTTTTAGCAGGACTGGTTGGGCAGTCTGGCTACTGGTGTTCTGCTGGCAGGCAACGTTTGGCCAGTCGAATACAACCCATCTCCGGAAGCAAGGTACAGCTACCCAGCTGATGGTCGACGGAAAACCATTCCTCGTTCTTGGCGGCGAGTTGGGCAATTCGTCCGCGTCTTCCGTGGAGGACATCGAACGCATCTTCCCTAAGTTACAACGTATGGGACTGAACACGGTGCTGGTACCCGCATACTGGGATCTGATAGAGCCTGCTGAAGGTGCCTACGACTTTACTTTAATAGATAAGGTGATACATCAGGCCCGGCAGAACCGGTTGAAGGTTGTCTTCCTGTGGTTTGGTGCCTGGAAGAACTCCATGAGCTGCTACGCACCTTTGTGGTTTAAGAAGAATTACGAGAAGTATCCGCGTGCGCATACCCGTTCCGGCAAGCCGTTGGAGATTGCCAGTTCGTTTTCTGAGAACGTATTCCAGGCCGACAACCGTGCTTTCTCTGAATGGATGAAGCACATTGCCTCCATCGATAAAGAAGAAGGTACCGTTATTATGGTACAGATAGAAAATGAGATAGGCATGCTCGAAGATGCCCGCGACTACTCTAAAGTTGCCACCGAGCATTTCAACGCCCCTGTGCCCAATGCGCTGATGGACTATCTTGCGAAAAACAAGAAAACACTGCACCCGCAGATGCTGAAGAAGTGGGAGAGTCAGGGATTCAAGAAGTCGGGCAACTGGCAGACGGTCTTTGGCGGCGACCTCTATACCGATGAGATCTTTATGGCCTACTCTTATGCCCGGTATGTGGAACGGTTGGCACAGACGGCCCGGTCCATTCACAATGTGCCGTTGTTTGTCAACGCAGCCATGAACAGTCGAAACCGCAAACCGGGCGAATACCCGTCGGCCGGGCCGTTGGCTCATCTTATAGACGTGTGGCATTGCGGAGCACCCAGTATCGATTTCCTGGCTCCCGACCTGTATGATAAGGGATTCACCGACTGGGTGGCCCAATACAAACTGCACAACAACCCTTTGTTCATTCCCGAAATACGTCTCTCGAACGACAATGGTGTGCAGGCATTCTATGTTTTGGGTGAGCACGATGGTATAGGTCTCAGCCCGTTCTCCATTGAAGACGGTTCCGATTCGCCTTCGTCGTCTCTGGTGAAAGCTTATGCTACCCTGCAGGACCTGATGCCGCTGATAAGCAAGTATCAGGGTAAGGGTGAGATGAATGGTCTTTTTTTTGACGGCGACCGGAAGGAGCGTATCCTTACCTATGGTGACATGAAACTCACTTGTCGTCATTACTTCACGTTGCCTTGGGATCCGCGGGCTACCGATGGAAGTGCCTGGCCGGCAGGCGGAGGAGTTGTTATCCGATTGGCCTCCGACGAATTTATTGTGGCCGGAAGCGGAATCGTAATCGAGTTCGAGAAGAAAGGAGAGGAGAAGACTGTGCAGGCTCAGAAACTGGGTGAGGATGGCTTTGTGGCTACAGGTGGTTCGGATCAGGCGGCGGCACTCCAATGGAAAGGCGGTTCGCGTATCGGTATTGGCTCTGTCGATGAAATAGGGGTGAACGAGGATCTTACATTCCGTTATGTACGTCGTCTTAATGGTGATCAGGATCATCAGGGAAGGCATGTGCGTATATCGGTTGGAGATTACACTATATTGCATGTTAAGTTGTACGAATACCGGTAATGAACCCTCCCGAAAGAGATATGTAACACGGGCGTAATTTTTTGTAACATACAATAAGTACAATGTAACGTGCTGAGAATAATATGAAACAAATAAGCATAAGCAACTTTATTAAAATACGTAAGTTTGCCACATCCTGACAAGTAGAAGATATCGTAACAAATATTGTAAGTAGGGTTAATTATTGGATTAGTTTGAAAGCTGTTTTCTCCCTTTGTCCCGCACTGGGAAGCGGGGCAAAGGTGAAACAGCCGATGCCGGAATACGATATAGACTGAAACAACAGGTCACAAATAAAAATAATTATATAACAATTAGTATGAAAGCACACACTCAGAAAGTGTCTATGGCCGAGAAGATCGGTTACAGCTTAGGGGACGGTTCAGCCAATCTCATCTTCCAGATGATGATGATGTTCCAATTGATGTTTTACACCGATGTCTTCGGCATCAAAGCTACGGCAGCCGGGGCCATCCTGCTGTTTGCCCGTTTCTTCGATGCGTTCGTTGACCCGATAGTTGGTATCGTATCCGACCGTACCAACACGCGTTGGGGAAAGTATCGTCCCTGGCTGATGTGGACAGCTATTCCGTTTGCAGTGTTCTTCGTGCTCTGTTTCACTACTCCGGACCTCGCCGAGCGTGGTAAGATTATCTATGCAGGTATCACTTACACGCTGTTGATGTCGATCTATTCGTTCAACAATACACCGTACTCTTCACTGGGTGGTGTGATGACGAGCGATATCAAGGAGCGCACCAGTATATCTTCCGTCCGTTTCGTGACAGCTACTATTGCCACTTTCATCGTGCAGGGACTTACGTTGCCGTTGGTGAGCAAGTTCGGACAAGGCGATGCCCAGCAGGGTTGGTTCCTGACCATCTTGTTGTTTGCCGTAGTGGGTGTGGTGTTATTGGTCATCACCTTCTTCTCTGCCAAGGAGCGTATCACGCCTCCGGTGGGGCAGAAAACGTCGGTGAAGCAGGATCTGAAAGATGTTGTTAGTTGCCTGCCCTGGAAGGCGATGTTCGTACTCACACTGTTCTTGTTTACTACCCTGGCTATGTGGGGTAGCAGCATGTCTTACTATTTTAATTATGTGGTAGACAAGGCTTCGCTGTTCGACTTCCTCCAGAACTTCGGCTTGGTAGAGATTCAGGGTGAGACGTACGGTCTGTGGCACACCTTCCTCGATGCCTTCGGGCTGATAGCCAAACCCGACCTGAGCAATGTATTTGCTGTAGGCTTCAGCTTGTTCAATATGATCGGGCAACTCATTACATTAGCGGCGGTTATTCTGTTGTCCGGTTTCCTCGCAGGTATTTTCGGAAAGCGCAATGTGTTCCTGGTTTGCCTGGCACTCACCGCTTTCTTCACGGCCATGTTCTTCTTTGTTTCTCCGACTAATATTGGAATGATATTCCTGATCAACTGCTGCAAGAGCTTGGCTTATGCACCGACCATCCCCTTGTTGTGGGCCATGATGGGCGATGTGGCCGACTACTCGGAATGGAAGCACCGTCGCCGCGCCACCGGATTGGTATTTGCCGGCATTGTCTTCGCCTTGAAGTTCGGTCTGGGACTCGGAGGATTTATCTGTGGAGTAGTGGTAGAGTCGTTCGGGTTCGTACCCAACCAGGTGCAGACTGCATCGGCTATTGAGGGCATAACGCTGGCAGCCAGTATCGTTCCCGCTATCACGTTCTTTGTCGGTGTAGTGGCGTTGTTCTTCTATCCCATTTCGAAGAAGATGAACGAAGGCATACAGGCCGATCTGGAAGTGCGCCGGAAAGAGTAAACCTTTTTGGGTTCACCACAGAGTCACACAGAGTTCCACAGAGTTTATTTGTACATTGTCTGTAAAATTAGAAACTCAGTGGAACTCTGTGTGACTCTGTGGTGAACTTTTCTATCAAATTAATTCGCATATCATGAAAAGAAACCTCCTCTCAATTATTTGTTTTATTGCTTGTTTGTCGGTAAGCAACACGCTGCTGGCGGCCGACCGGTTTGTGTTGAATGAAAAAACAGGCTTCGTATGGATCGATGCAGGCAAGGCATTGCCCATTCTGGTGGACGAAGCCGAATACAAGGGTGTACTGCGTGCTGTGACTCACCTCCAGGCAGATGCCGAACGGGTGACGGGAGCAACTCCCTCTGTATCTTATACTCCGAAAGGTAATAAAATGCTCATCATCGGCTCCATCGATCAAAGCCAATGGATCAAGAAACTATTGGCCGGTAAACAGATCGATGCGCAAAGCCTGCAAGGGAAAAACGAGAAATACATCATTCAAACCGTTGCGAATCCCTTTGAAGGGGTGGACGAGGCGGTAGTCATTGCCGGGAGCGACAAGCGCGGAACCATTTACGGTATCTATGAACTGTCGGCTCAGATGGGTGTATCGCCCTGGTACTATTGGGCCGATGTGCCGGCTGAGAAACAATCGTGCATTGCTATCCGCAGTGGTGTCTATACCGATGGCGAACCTGTAGTGAAGTACCGGGGTATCTTCCTGAACGATGAAGCCCCGGCACTCAGCGGTTGGTCGCGCGAAACATTCGGCGGGTTCAACAGCCGGTTCTACGAGAAGGTATTCGAACTGGTGCTGCGGCTGAAAGGAAACTTCATGTGGCCTGCCATGTGGGGCAATGCTTTCTATGACGACGATCCGCAGAACGGTGTGCTGGCCGACGAGATGGGAATCGTGATGAGCACTTCCCACCACGAGCCGATGGGTATGGCACAGCAGGATTGGAAACGTCGGGGCAAGGGAGCGTGGAATTACACGACCAATGGTGCCGAGCTGCGCGACTTCTGGGCACAGGGCATGGAGCGTTGCAAGAACTGGGAATCGGTCATCACCCTGGCCATGCGTGGCGACGGCGACGAGCCGATGGGCGAAGATTCCAACATTGCCCTGCTACAGAATATCGTGAAGGACCAGCGGAAGATCATCGAAAAGGTCACCGGAAAGAAGGCTGCCGAAACTCCCCAGGTGTGGGCCTTATATAAAGAGGTGCAGGATTACTACGATAAAGGAATGCGGGTGCCCGACGATGTGACGCTGCTCTTCTGCGACGACAACTGGGGCAACGTGCGCAAACTGCCCGACCTGAAAGCCAAACCCCGCAAGGGTGGTTACGGCATGTACTACCACTTCGACTACGTGGGCGGTCCGCGCAACTCGAAGTGGATCAACATCTCCCAGGTGCAGCGCATCTGGGAACAGATGAACCTCACCTACGACTACGGCGTGCGCGAGATCTGGGTAGTCAACGTGGGCGATCTGAAGCCAATGGAGTATCCCATCACCTTCTTCCTGGACATGGCATGGAACCCTGCCCAGTTCACAGCCGACAATCTGCTACAACACACCGAACGCTTCTGTGCGCAGCAATTCGGCGAGAAGTACGCACGCGAAGCCGCCCGGCTCATCAACCAATATACGCAGTACAACCGTCGCGTCACACCCGAGATGCTAACCGACCGCACGTACCAACTGAATCATTACGACGAATGGAAGCAGGTGAAGGACGATTACCAGTTGCTCTGCGCCGATGCCCTGAAGCTCTACTACCTCATGCCGGTCGACCGTCGCGATGCGTTCGACCAGCTGGTGCTCTATCCCATCCAGGCCTGTGCCAATCTGTATGATATGTACTACGCCGTAGCCATGAACAAGGAACTGGCTACGCAGAAAGACGTTCGGGCCAATGCCTATGCCGACCGCGTGCGTCGGTGCTTCGAACGCGACTCTCTGCTCAGCTACCATTATAATAAGGTGATGAGCGGTGGCAAGTGGAACCACATGATGGACCAAACGCACATCGGCTACACTTACTGGCAGCAACCGGACCGGAACGTAATGCCCCAGGTGACGTATGTTCCCGAAAACCGGATGGCTCCCGCGCCGAATCTTTTCGTAGAGAAAGAGGGCTACGTATCGATGGAAGCTCCTCACTACTCCCACGCCATGAACGGAAAGACTGCCGGGTGGGTAGTCATCCCCGGCTTGGGACGTACGGTAGGTGCCGTCACAACCTCGCCCAGCACGGAAACGCCGGATATGTCTATGTACCTGGCCTACGACTTTACTACAGATCACGTGGGACAGTCCACAGTTCACCTCTGGTTCTCGCCCACGCTGAACTTCAATGCCAACAAGGGATTGCGTTATGCCGTCCGTATCGATGGGGGAGAAGAACAGATAATCAACATCAACGGGCATTACCGGGGCGAGCTCGGCGAGTGGCAAGCCACCCACATCATCAAAACGAAAACCGATCACATGTTGACGAAACAGGATAAGCACACGCTCTATATTCGCCCGCTCGACCCGGCTCTCGTCTTGCAGAAAGTCATGATCGACTTCGGCGGATTGAAAGAGTCGTACCTCGGAGCACCGGAAAGCGAAATACGCAAGAGGTAGCAGATAGCCTATTTGCAATAACCTAGTTTCAAGGCATTGAGGCGATACTAAGGAACCAATGTGATTTACCATTTAAAGGTAGCTTACGTTGGTTTAAAACATAGCCTGCTTTGGTTTAAAACATACGATGTACGAGATGTACATGTGGAGCAGTACGAGATGTACATCTTAGACAGCACGAGATGCACATCTCATACAGTACCACATGTACATCTCGTACATCGTATGTTTTAAAGTTAGGGCAGCTATGTTTTAAACCAAAGCTACCTACCTTTATAAGTATGACTGATTCCCTTCTTTTCTATAGTCTTGGCAGCTTGTTTTGTATCATTAATTGTAGAATTTCTTTTGTTCCGAGCAATGTTTTTCTATCTTTGTGTCAAAGATATGCCGTTTTTATCGCCTGGAAGTAACTAAATGTCTATCTTTTTGAATTTGTTAAGTCTAACTAAATCTATTGAGTTTTATGGCTTTAATCTATTTTGTCCGTCCTAAAAAATTCATGACCAAGGATGGTTTTAAAAAGTTGTATTATGCGGTGCTGCGCACCGTTCAGAAACGAGGTGGCAGGAATGAACGCGACTTGGCTTACTTAGTTTCCCAGAGAGGTGCCCTGAATGAGGGCGATGCATTGAATGTATTGGTGGAATTGCCTAAAGTAATTGAAGATCTTCTTTATCATGGAGAATCGGTCACTATTGCTGGTTTGGGCTCTTTCCATCTGGCTGTTACCAGTGAGGGATTCGAACATCCCGAGGACCTTACGCCAAGCCAAGTGAAGCTTTCACGTATCTATTTTGTTGCCGATCGCGGACTTACCTACCGCATGAAGGAAACAAAATTCTTTCGTTATCCCCTTAGCAAGTATATTCCCAAACATTTATTGAGTAAGAAGCTTCTGAAAGAAGAGAAAGAACAATCGGATATATGGCCGGTGGAAGAATCCGGCGAAGAATAGAAGAAATATACTTCCCAAGAAAAAATCAAACCAAAGTTTCCAATTAATAGAAACTGTAAAAGTGCCCTACAAGGTGTTGTAAGCATTTTCCTGACGTCAGGAAGATGGTCACAATGCCCTGTAGGGCTGATATCAAGAATAATCAAACCAGTAAATAATCAGAATGAATCTTAAAAGCAAACCGACCGGTGCTAAAAAAGCATCGACAAAAGAACCGAGTTTATCAGTATTACCGTCACGTGACCAGAATCAAGCAGAGTGGGAACAGTCAATAGCCTATCTGTTTAACCTATCTGCGAGTGTAGATAAAGTTGAAACAACTGTAGAGAAAGAACGCATAGCCTATCTTATTTCCGCGCAAGGCACAATCATTCCTCGTTTGCAGATATCAAAAGACGGAGTGATATGGAGCAAAAAGAAAGACCTGAAGTTAGCCTCTTTCAGACAACTTTGTATACCATGTATGAATGAGATGGACCGCCGGATGGCCGGACTTGTCCGTTCTTCCGGAAGAGGGTCGCGTACCACCTATGAGCTGGGCGGTGCAAAAATGATGGCAGAACTTATCGGTTGTCCTTTACTGTTCAGCTACGAGAATCCGGACAAACAGGTGACTATCGTTAAAGACCAACCTTGCCTGACAGTAACTAAAACTCCCGATGGCTATCACGTAGATGCGAATGTAGAATATCCTGCTACTTATTTGGACATGATCATGCAAAAAGATGATCCATAAACTTTCAGAGTATTAGAGGTTAATTTTAAACAATGGGAAGTATTGGATACTTTTCTGTGTACACCTGATTTTCCACATGGGGCTGCCAAGCGGTTGGCACTATTGTTGGCACGCTTGGAAAGTATCATTACTATACATGCTGATCTGTTGCAAGAGATCGAACTGCCGAGGCTGGTTGAGGGCAATCCCCTGATCGTTGTACGAATCACTCCATCGCCTGTTCGAATAAAAGTAGAATTGTTTGTCCAACCCTTAGCGGAGCAACTGCTCTATTACAAAATAGGTCAAGGAAGAGATGTCATATTCCATGAAACAGCCGATGAATGTATACAACTGGTACGCAACAGGAAGGAGGAAATGAAGAATTTTCTAAGTGCTCGCCGCATACTTCGGGATGCGCTGCAAGATAAGAATGTAGAAGATGTGGCATTCTTTGACGAATATAGCTCTTGTTTAAAGGCTGTAGCGAGATTTAAAAGGATTAAAGGAGTATCGCGTACCGAATGGCCTGATGGAGAGGAACGTACTGCTGTCCTTGGACCGATTGGCCTTGACTGTCTGACGCTTTCGCTTAAGAAAGGGGAACAGTGGTTGGAAGTTGATGGTGAGCTTGCAGTCAATTCAGAAAGTACCGTTAAACTCCCGAACTTGCTTGAGGGAATACGACAAAGCAAAGACGGAGTTGTGAAGCTAATTGGTTGGAACTTCCTTATACTGAATGAACAACTGTATCAGATGCTGAAGGACTTGGAACGTATGCTGATATTCGATCCCCAAAAACAGCTAAAGGTTTCGGTATTACAATTGCCCCTTTTGCGCAAGCTGGAGAAAGACGGTGCCACATTAATAATAGATGAAGCCAGCCAAGAGTTCTGTCAGCGTATGGAGGAATCTGCCCGAATGGAGTTTCCAGTACCCGAGACTTTGCAGGGAACTCTGCGTAATTATCAGCTGGAAGGCTATCAATGGCTTCGGCGTATGGCGCATTGGAGTACAGGTGCTTGTCTGGCCGATGATACGGGATTGGGGAAAACCTTGCAATCCATTGCGCTCCTATTGAGTTGTGCGTCTGAAGGAACTTCGCTGGTTGTTGCTCCCTCTGCTGTATTCCACAAATGGAAAGAGGAAATCAATCGGTTTGCTCCTTCGCTGAATACATTGAGTATACATGGAAAAGGCAGACGTGATAGTCTGTTCGATTCTGTTTCGGCTTATGATGTGGTGATTACTACTAATTTCATACTGGCAAAAGAGCCCATTGAGTTGATTGCCAAAAAATGGAATGTCGTTGTATTTGATGAGGTTGAAAACTGCAATTGGAAGAATAAGCGTACAGTTGAAGCGGTAGGAAAATTAAGGGCGAACTTCCGTCTCTTTCTCTCGGAAATCTCCATTGAGAACACTCCACACGAAGTATGGAGTTTTATTCAGTATGTCAGCCCAGGCTTGTTTGGGACTTTTTGCAAGTACACTGAACGCTATATCAAACCTATCAGCAAAACGGAACCATTACGAAGGGATGAACTGAGGGAAATATGGCAACCGTTTCAACTAAGGCGGTGCAGGGAAGAGGTGATCAATGAGCTGTCAGAAAAGAAAGAGGTTATTATAGATATACAGCTTAGTGCAGAGGAGCTGAAACTATATGCAATGGAGCGCGTGAAGTTATTGGCTGAAAATCATCAGGACGATTCTTTATTTGAGTATAGAGCGGCGAATGCACTTAATGTATTGCGCCAGAAAATCTTTTCTCCGAATCAGCAGAACAGGCGAACAAAATTTGCAACAAACTCCTCCAAGATGAAAGCATTACTGAAATTAGTAAACGAATTGATCGCAGCTCATTGCCAAATAGTTATATTTACAAGTTTCTACCGTAATCAGGAATTTGTTTGCGAGGAGCTGAACAAACATAAAATCCGTTACTTTGATTTCTTTTATCGAAGTATAGCATCCAAGCAGACCGCAATAATTCAAGCTTTTCAGAGGGGAGATAAATCTGTTATTATTCTTGATCCGAAAGCATCTAAAATGCCCATTGATCTCAATGCTGCCGATTGTATTATTTACCTCGAACCGTGGTGGAGTACTGCTGATGAGGAGCGGGAGTTTGAACATACATTCAGCATCGGGGAAGTTCGTCCGGTGACCATCTATAAACTGATTGCCAAACAGACTATTGAAGAGAAAGTCTACCTATTACAACAGAGCAAGAAGAACAATGCATTCAAAGGTCATGTCTCGCAGAAACTGACCATAAAGAAGGTTTGGTCTTTTGTTGAAGAAAGAGAACTTAGAGCAAGATGAGGAACAACGGGACGTGCTAATATACACTAAAATACAAGAATGATCGTGTAACGTACAAGTAAATCTGCTAAAAGTCCCCCTTTACTCCATAGCAAAACCTATGGAGTAAAGGGGGACTTTTTTTGCTGTAATCAACGATTAAGGGCTTCTAATGCGGTATGGAAACGCACACGAAAACCCATGTTACTTGTCGGTAATGCCATGTAACATACGGAAAAGAAAATGTAACAATCGTTATTCGGTCAGATGTCCTTAAATGATAACTTTGTAACATAGAATAACAAAAAAGAAACATGTTCAATTAAAAAACAAAGATGCCTATGGATCTACAGACGGGAAAATACAGTATGAAAAATTTATTTCATGGCAATAACTATTATTGCTCCTTTTCACAATCTACAACTAACCAATTTAATTCTATAAAGAATGGAAAACATGAAAAGTAAAAAGCTAGGAACAGCCTCCTTATATAATAGGAGACTTTTATTGACCGGATTATTTCTAACTCTCTTTTGCTCGCTGTCACTGTTTGCTCAAAACAAGAAGATCACCGGAAAGATAGTAGATCCCACCGGTGAATCTGTTATCGGTGCCAACGTACAGGTAAAAGGAACAACCATCGGTACGATAACCGACATTGATGGAAACTTTATTCTGGACGCTCCCCAGAGCGGTACGCTGTCGATCTCTTTCGTTGGCTATAAAACACAGGAGGTCGCTTTAGGACAGGCTACCTACAACATCACTCTGCGCGAGGATACTGAACTATTAGGCGAAGTTGTGGTCATCGGTTACGGTACGCAACGCCGCTCGGACGTTACCGGCTCTATCTCCAACGTAGGTTCGGAAACATTGCGCGAAGTACCTTCGCAGAACTTCACACAGGCCTTGCAAGGACGCGTAGCCGGTGTAGAGATCAATCGTACTTCTTCAAGACCGGGTTCCGAACAACAGATCCGTATCCGCGGTACACGTTCGCTGAATGCGAGCAATGACCCGCTTATCGTATTGGACGGTATTCCTTTCCCGGGAAATATCAGTGATATCAATCCCAACGATATCAAGTCTATCGATATCCTGAAGGATGCTTCTTCTACAGCTATTTACGGTTCACGAGGTGCCAATGGTGTTATCCTGATCTCTACCAACAAGGGCGCATCAGGCAAACCGACCATCAGCTACAACGGTTATTATGGTATTGTTAGCTTGTTCTCGGAATATCCGATGTTTAACGGTCCTGAATTTGTGGCACTCAGAGAATTGGCAGGCAAAAACGGTTCTGCTTGGGCTGGCATGTCAAAAGACGATGATGCTTCTGTCAATACCAACTGGCAAGACCTGGTATTCAAGAGTGGTTATACTACCAACCACGACCTCTCTGTGTCGGCCGGAACGGAAAAGGGAAGCTACAACTTCGGTACTACTTATTATAAGGAAACTTCCGTACTCCCGAATCAAGGTTTTGAGCGTATGTCACTCAGAGGTTCTTTCGACCAGGAAGTGGGCAAGTATATAAAGGTAGGTATCACTACTCAGAACTCTTACAGCAAGACTGAGGGTGAAAACAGTGCGCCTCTTTACGGCATTCTGCAAATGAACCCCACCATCAGCCCGTATGCTGCCGACGGTAGCATACGTACCGATGTACTGGAACTGAACTCATCAGATAAGACCCTGAATCCATTGTTGTACGCATCAGCCGGACAGAAACATGCCGACGACCGCAAGACTTTTGCTTCTTACAACAGTGCTTATGCTGAAGTGAAGATACCTGGCGTAGAGGGACTGAAATATCGTCTGAATGTAGGTTTGAACTATCGTCAGAGTAAGACTGGTACTTTCAATGCTCCGGGAACTCCGTACATGGGTTACAACGCCACATTGGCAGAAGCATCTATCTCCAATGCACTGACTACTAACTGGACAGCGGAAAACATGCTGACGTACGATAAGAAGTTTGGCAAACACAGCATCAACGCCGTAGCCATGATGTCGGCTGAGCAAACTACTTACGACTACTCTACTGCATCGGCCACAGGTATTACAGCTGAAACTATTCAGTATTATAACCTGGGATTGAATACAGATAAGACTACTATCGACCCCAGCAAACAGAAATATTGGCAACGCGGATTGCGTTCGTACATGGGACGTGTAGCTTATCAGTACGATAACCGCTATATGTTGAGTGGAACTATACGTTCCGACGGTTCTTCTGTTCTGGCAGATGGCCACAAGTGGCATACTTATCCTGCCGTATCGGCCGGATGGAACATCAAGAACGAAGAGTTTATGGCTGGTACAGACTGGTTGTACTCACTGAAGTTCCGCGTAGGTTATGGTCAGACTTCTAACCAAGCTATTGATCCGTATGCTACATTAGGTTCCATGAAACCGGTATATTACACAGCCGATGGCGTAGGTATCACTGGCTACTCACCTTACAGTGTGCCTAATTCAAACCTGGGATGGGAATACTCCAGTACCTGGAACTATGGTGTAGACTTCGGTCTCTTCGAAGGACGCCTGACCGGTACTTTCGAATACTATACCCAGCGTACCAAAGACATCCTGATGCAGTTGAACCTTCCGGCATCTTCCGGTATTGAGTCTGCTTACTGGGAAAATATCGGTGAGACCTCTAACAAGGGTTGGGAATTGTCATTGAAGGGCATCATCTTCGAAAACAAGAACGGATGGAGCTGGGACGTAGGTGTAAACTTCTACGGTAACAAGAACCGCATTGAAGCATTGGCCGGCGATTCTGACCGCGACACTGGCAACGGATGGTTTGTAGGCAAACCTATTGACGCTATCTACGATTATAAGAAAGTAGGTATCTTCCAGAAAGGTGAAGAAGCTATTGCAGCTGCCACTTATTCCAATGCCAAGCCGGGTGATATCAAAGTGGCTTACAACCTGGTAGACGGTGACCCTGTAACATTCGATGCCAACGGTGTTCCTTCCCGTATGATCAATGCTAATGACCGTATGGTAGTAGGTACTCCGGAAGGTCACTTCCAGGGTGGTTTTAATACGACGGTAGCTTATAAGGATTTCGATCTGAGCATCGTGGGAGCATTCAAGAGTGGTGGTACACTGATTTCTACTTTGCACTCTCCTACGGGCTATTTGAATATGTTGAATGGCCGCCGTGGAAATATAAAAGTGAACTATTGGACTGAAGACAATCCTACCAATGACTATCCCACACCAGGTGGAACGCAAGGTGGTAGTGACTCTCCGGCCTATGCTTCTACGCTGGCATACTTCGATGCTTCTTACGTGAAAATAAGAACAATCACGTTAGGTTATAACCTCAACGAAAAGCTGTTGTCCAAAGCAGGCTTGGGCCGTGCACGTCTGTACTTCACCATGTCGAATCCGTTTGTTCTCTTCTCTCCGTACAATGATGAAACAGGACTGGATCCCGAGCCAAACTCTTTAATCAGAGAAAATACGGCAACGCCAGGCGACATGCCCAAACGTTTCCTCTCTATCGGTGCCAATACGCCGTCTACACGCAGTTTCGTATTCGGTCTTAATTTAACTTTCTAATGTTAACCCATAAAATTGAAAGTAACATGAAAAATAGATTCAATAAATTCTTTGCAGGAGCCCTGATAGCAGGTCTGTCGCTAGGTACATTCTCCTGTTCCGATATTTTGGACGAACAACCCCGTTCTGAAATAACCCCGCAATTGATGCAAACCAACGAGGGTGTAGAATTGGCATTGGTTTCCGTATATTCGCATCTGCGCTATATTTACGGCCCCGCAAATCCTTTCTATAACTTCCAGTATGGTACGGATGAAACCACTTACGGTAACCTGGTAGGTGCAGGATCTGACGAGTACAACATGGATAATTACATCATCCAGGCTACTACCGGTCGCCCCGGATGTTTCTGGAGCAGCAGTACATTTGCTTATATCAATACTTGTAACGGTATCATCTCTATCGGCGAAGCCAATGGCGTTGACAAACGCCTGTTGGCAGAAGCCCGTGTGATGCGTGCTCATGACCAGTTCCTGCTGGTACAGTTCCACGGAGGTATTCCATTGGACCTGGGTTCAGGCGAGAACGAATACAACGTATTGCCCAATCGTAAATCTGTGCGCAACACCGTAGAAGAATCGTATGCTGCCATCATTGGCGACCTGGAACAAGCTGTTACCGACTTGGCCGGTAGCAAACGCAACGACCGCTTCACAGGCTGTGTCACTCAGGCGTATGCACAATACCTATTGTCTAAAGTTTACCTGACATATGGCTGGTGGTTGAAGAACAATGGTAAAGCCGACGGTGGCTACTTCCAGAAAGCTTATAATACAGCTCTGGACGTAATCAACAGCTCAGGAGTAGAAGGTGTTGCAGGTGCCAATGGTTTCGGTTTAATGAGAAACTACCACGATGTGAATCTGGCTCAGCAAGACCGTAATATGGAAGTGCTGCTTTATGCAGACCGTAGTGATGATGCCGGATTTGCCTTCTCGGAAGGTGAAAGCTGGGGAACTGAAGCAGCGAAGAGTAATATTGCTTTCTACGCCATGCGTCCTTGGTTCGATACGGAGTTTATTACAGGTTCGTCTGCTCCCGCCGGGCGTAGTGCACTTCAGGAATACGGTCGTCCATGGAGACGTGTAGCGCCTACCTATGAAGTGATAGCCAATACATTTGCTGATAAAACCAATGACTCTCGTTATGACGGTACATTCCAGAAAGTGTGGGCTGCCAATCAGAATGCAACCTCTTCTAAAGGCGCGAATGGAGCAGCATTTGCTATAGGCGATACTGTATATTACATGCCTGGTTTGGAGCTGGCCGAAGCAAGTGCTCCCAGCACGTTGAGTGGAACGGCAAAGTTCCCTGTGCAGACTATCAGTGGAAAGAACTATGCTGTGTTCACTCCGGAACACATGACTCGCGAGCATTATCCTGCTTTGTGGAAGATTGGCCCTTATAGCCCTGCCAATGCAGCCGGATATGCTAACTCTTCTTCTTTGCGTCCGTACAACATTGCTAAGTTGTCTGAAGTTTATCTGATAGCTGCTGAAGCTTACGTGATGGGTGCTACCGGTAGCAAGAGTGCCAAAGAACTGATCGATGTACTTCGTGCCCGTGCCGCTTATCGTGCAGAAAATACGGAAGAACAGAACAGTGCAGCCAGAACAAACATATTGGCTGCTACTTCAAGCAACATAGACATTGACTATGTACTTGACGAACGCTCCAGAGAACTTTTTGGCGAACAATTGCGTTGGGCTGATCTGGTACGTACCAAGAAGCTGGGCCGTGCAAAGAGCTACTCCATTTGTGAGTACAATGATAAGGCACCACAAGCCAGACAGACTACTACTCGTGCGGCCATTGCCAATATTGATAGTGAACCCACAAGTAAGTTCTATCTTCGTCCCATCCCGTCTTGGTTTATCGATGCACTCGATATGACAGAGGCAGAGAAAGCTGCTTATCAGAACCCTGGGTATTAGTCTATAATAGTGAAGAATGAGAAATCCCCGTTTCGGCATGTACGACATGCTGGAACGGGGATTCTTTTATGCAATAAAGTTTCTTACTGGTTTCTCCACCATTGCTGAAATACCTGCCGGCTGTCGTTCGGCAACTGTACTGGCTCGCCTATCATGGGAGTGAGCAGATGGATGGAATCTTTCTCGGCAAACGCTGCTATATCGTTCAATGGTTGTGTCCAGGCATGTTGAGCCAAGGCGTACTTTGAGTTGTGTACGGTGAGAACGCGGTCGGCACGCAGGTCTTTAACAGCTTTCGTCAAATCTTCCGGCAGCATGTGTATGTATTTCCAGCCGTCGCCGTACTGGCCATTCTCAAGAATGGCGAAGTCGATATGTCCGAACTGCCCGGCTATCTTGGCGAAGTGCGTATCGTAACCGCCATCACCACTCAGGTAGATGTTCTGCGAGGGCGTTTGCAGCATGTACGATGCCCATAAAGTACTGTTGGGCGACAAGCCGCGACCCGAGAAGTGGCGGGCGGGCAAGCAGTAGATGGTGTGTCCGGAATCAAGGACAGACAGTTCGTTCCAATCAAGTTCGATAAGTTGTTCCTTCCGGTAACCCCAGTATTCGAAATGTTCGCCGACACCAAGTGGGCAGATTACTTTCCCCACTCTGTTCTTCAGTTGCTTCACAGTCTCATAGTCCAGATGATCCCAATGGTCGTGACTGATGATCAGGAAGTCGATATCCGGCATGTCATCCGGAGAGTATATGTTTGTTCCTTTGAAGGGTTTGTTGAAGAACGAAACCGGGGAGGCCGCTATAAATACCGGGTCTATCAGGAACCGCTTTCCGTGTGTCTGGAAATAGACAGAGGAATGTCCCAACCATACGAGCACCTCTTCGTCCGGTGCAAACTGTTTTAAGTTGGTTTTCACCACAGGGACATCCGTGTCCGGTCGCAGTCCTTCTACTTTGCCGAACAGGAAACTGAACATGGTGCTTACCATAGACTTGTCCGAGGTGAGTTGTTGGGTGGGAGAGAGGTTCTGGAACTTCCCGTCCCGGTAATTAGGCGATTGCTGTATCCGGGCCAACCGTTCGCCACGGGGTGTTCGGCCGAAGCTGGGTTGACAAAAAAACGCTACTCCTACTGCAACCAGCAGGAGTAGGATCGAGGCTATTATCCACATAGTTTTCTTCCTTCTCATGTTTTATTGATTAAGCCTGCAAAGGTAATTTATTTCACCACAGAGTCACACAGAGTTCCACAGAGTTTAGAATATTTTACCATTACGTCTGTTGTGGCGAATAAAAACTCTGTGGAACTCTGTGTGACTCTGTGGTGAAATAAACTACAGCGGGATATTCCCGTGCTTCTTCGGCGGGAGCGATTTTACCTTCTCCTTGGCCATGTTCAGTGCCTGTATCAGTTTGCTGCGTGTTTGCTTGGGGAGGATGATTTCATCGATGTATCCCAACTCTGCGCTCTTGTATGGGTTGGCGAAATTCTCCCGGTACTCCTCGATAGCTTTCTTCTTGGTTTCCTCATCGGCCTGGCGATAGAGAATATTGACGGCCCCTTCGGCACCCATGACGGCTATCTCGGCCGTAGGGTAAGCCAGGTTGATGTCGCTTCCGGTCTCTTTGCAGGCCATTACAATGTACGCCCCGCCGTAGGCTTTGCGGGTAATCAGCGTCACCTTCGGAATGGTAGCTTCGACGTAGGCATACACTATCTTTGCCCCGTGGCGGATGATACCGTTGTGCTCCTGGACTGTTCCCGGCAGGAAGCCCGGCACATCTACAAAAGTCACCACCGGAATGTTGAAACAGTCGCAGAAGCGGACGAAACGGGCTATCTTGTCCGAAGCGTCTATGTCCAGCACCCCGGCCAGGAACGCAGGTTGGTTGGCCACTATGCCTACCGACTGCCCGTTCAACCGTCCGAAGCCGATGACGGCATTCTTGGCAAAGTGAGGCATGACCTCAAAGAAATACTGATCATCCAGCACCGGTTCGATGATATCCTTTATATCATAGGGAACATTCGGGTCAATGGGTACAATGTCCTGCAAAGCAGGCACCTCCCGGTTGACATCGTCTGTACAGTTCACGGCCGGAGCATCTTCCATGTTGTTGGAAGGCAGGAAGCTCAGCAGCTCGCGGATGCCCATCAGTACTTCTTCCTCCGTATTGCCCAGGAAATGCGTGACGCCGCTCTTAGAACTGTGCGCATAACCACCGCCCAACTCCTCCTTGCTGACTTCCTCGTGCGTGACGGTACGCACCACATCCGGCCCGGTGACGAACATATAACTGTTCTCGTTCACCATAAAGATGAAGTCCGTCAGTGCCGGCGAATAGCAGGCCCCACCTGCACACGGCCCCATGATGGCCGATAGCTGCGGAATGACTCCCGAGGCGATGGTGTTCTGATAAAAGATGGAAGCATAGCCCGACAGGCTCTCCACACCCTCCTGAATACGCGCTCCGCCGGAATCGTTCAGCGCAATGATCGGTGCACCGTTCTTCAACGCCAGCTGTTGCACTTTGGTAATCTTCCGGGAGTTGGCCCCGCCCAGCGTACCGCCATACACAGTAAAGTCGTACGCATAAACAAAGACCTGCCGGCCGTCTATCCGTCCGTAACCCGATACAACGCCGTCGCCGGGAATATGGCTCTTCTCCATCCCGTAGTTGGTGCTGCGATGCACGGCCAACTTGTCCAGCTCTACGAACGTGCCTTTATCCAATAATTTCTCGATACGTTCACGGGCCGTCAGTTTGCCCGCTTCGTGTTGCTTCTGTATGCGGTCCATTCCTCCGCCCGCTTCGGCAGTCCGGTTTCTTTCTTCGAATGCCTGGTATATTTCTTCTCTTGTCATACACTCTGAATTAATTCCAGGCGAATCAACACCTGGTTGGTTTGGATGGCTTCGCCCTCGGCGACCAGGATCTCCCGGATGATGCAGTCGGACGAAACCTTGTAATTGTTTTGCATCTTCATTGCTTCTACCACGATGGCCGTTTCCCCGGCTGCGAGGGTATCGCCTACCTGGACGGGAATATGCACCACCTTGCCCGGCATGGGCGATATGATTTTGTCGTCCTGCCGGTCGTCGCTTCCCTTCTTCAGGCGGAGGTACTGGGCTTTCGTGTCAATGATCTGTATATGGTGCGAGGAGAAGAGCGTGTTCACCTGGTAGCTGAGGCGGTCGTCCGAACTGGTCAGCTCGGCGTTGTACGACTTACCGTCGCGCAGGATGGAGTAGACACCCTCCTGAAGCATCGTCACGTCTACCTCGTGCACTTCGCCGTCTATGGACAAGCGCACTATGTTCTCTTCTTTGCTGAGCAGTTCCACCTGAACCACCCGGTTGCCTATACGTATTTCCATATTCTTTTTTAAATTCTTAATACCCCTTTGTGCAGGCCGAAGTTGCGCCAGCGACTGTTGGGGCGGTTGTCCGTTTTGCTATCCGGCCCGTTCTCTTCCAGGTTGACAAGGTAGTCGATGTAAGCCGCAATGATGGCGATGTCCTCCGTCTCGTGACCGTCAGCTTCGTGATGCTGCTTCAACTCCTCACTGTGGCGGGGGATGAAGCCCGTATCATACCGCCCTTCCAGAAACTCGGGCACATCGATGATGCGTTTCAGGTAACTGATGTTGGTCTTGATGCCCGTGATCTTGTACTCATGCAGTACCCGTTGCAAGCGTTCGATGGCGCATTGCCGGGTGATGGCCCGCACGATGAGCTTGCCTATCATCGGGTCGTAGTAGATGGGAATCTCATACCCCTCGTACACATAACTGTCCACCCGCACACCGATGCCATTCGGCTCTATCACCTTCTTGATGACACCCGGCGACGGCATGAAGTTCATCTCTGCATCTTCGGCACAGATACGCAGCTCGATGGCGTGCCCACGTTGCCGCACCTGTTCCTGCCGGAGCGTCAGCGCATGCCCTTCGGCTATGCGGATCTGCTCCTTCACCAGGTCGATGCCCAATACTTCTTCGGTCACAGGATGTTCCACTTGCAGGCGGGTATTCATTTCGAGGAAGTAGAAGTGGCGGTACTTGTCCACCAGGAACTCGATGGTTCCGGCATTGACATAGCCAACGGCCCGGGCCGCCATGACAGCCTTTTCGCCCATCTCCCGGCGCAGTTCCGGTGTCATGAAAGGCGAGGGGCTTTCCTCCAGAATCTTCTGGTTGCGCCGTTGGATGGAACATTCGCGTTCGCAAAGGTGGATGATGTTCCCGTAGTTGTCGCCCAATACCTGGAACTCGATGTGATGAGGCCCTTCGACAAACTTCTCTATGTACACCGTATCGTCGCCGAACGAGGCGAGCGATTCGGACTTGGCATTGGCGTACGCCTCGGCTACCTCCTGCTCATTCTGTACCAGCCGGATGCCTTTACCGCCGCCGCCCATGGACGCTTTCAGCATCACCGGGAAGCCGATGCGACGAGCCACCTCGATGGCTTCTTCCGCACTGGTCAGTCCTTCTTCCGTTCCGGGAACCACCGGCACACCGGCACGGATCATTTCCTTACGGGCAGCTATCTTGTCGCCCATCCGGTCCATAGTCTCGGGGGAGGGGCCGATGAAGATGATGCCTTCCTCCCGGCAGCGCAGGGCGAAGTGCGAGTTCTCCGACAGGAAACCGTATCCGGGGTGAATGGCGTCTACCTCATGGGCGCGTGCCGTTTGAATGATTTTCTCTATATTCAGGTAGCTGTCTTTGGAGGCAGCACCGCCTACGCAGTAAGCCTCGTCGGCATACCCCACATGCATGGCGGTACGGTCGGCCTCCGAATAGATGGCCACTGTACGTATGTCCAATTCCCTGCATGCCCGCATGATGCGGACAGCAATCTCGCCGCGATTGGCTATAAGTATTTTCTTGATTGTATGAAGGTTCGGTATCTGCATAACTTTTAGCTTTTTCAAGAATAAACAATTCTTTTAAGTTAAAAGTTTTGCGGGCGGATAGATACGTTGCTTTTATCTTTCCGTGGATAAGCTCAGAGTCCTAACGGATTAATCTCCTTGCGTTTCCAGTGCGTAACAGTATCTACCGCTACCGAAGTACACCGTATCCCCATCCACCAATGGAGAGGTCAGTATAGAGCCGAGCGATGCGATGTCGTCTTCGGCCTTTTGTGTTTCTGCTTCGGTACCGTATAGGGCGAACCCCTCTCGGAAGTTACCGACTGCATCGTACACTTTGTGCCAGTTGGCCCGGCTATCATCGCTCTGGAATTCCCAGACAATGCTTCCCGTCTTCCTGTCTGCGCAGTACAATTTTCCGTTGAAGCAACCGAATAATACGTTCGTCCCCTGGAAAGCAGCTTCGGCATACACCCGCATATTCAGGCTGACTCTCCACCTCTCTGCCCCGGTGAAAGCATCGAAGCAACAGAAAGCGTGTGTGTCCGAAGTTCCTGCGAATGCTAACGAGTCGGCTATGGCGGGCGTGGCAATGATCCAACTCCCGAGTTCCTTCGTATTCCACATGCCTGTTCCCGTCTCTGCGTTCAGCGCATAGATGTTGAAGTCTCTCGATCCGAAATAGATCCTGTCATAAGCCACCGATGCACCTGCTTGTACATCGCCTTTGGGGAAGTAAGTGTCGCCTACTGTTTTGAAATCCCATGCGGGTAAGCCCGTCGCCGCGTCCAAAGCATAGAACCGTCCTCCATAGCTGCCGATGTACACTCTCTCCCTATATAATAAGGGATCGGCATGGACCACATCGCCTGTCTGGAATGTCCACTTCTCCCGGCCCGTTGCCGCATCCAGCGCATAGACCGAACCGTTTCCGCTGCCTATGATCATCAGCCCATTATGTATCACGGGGGAGGATAGATAATAGTCCCAGAAGTCGACTCTCTTCTCGCCTGCTATCGTAGTCTTCCAAAGAACAGAGCCGGTACGGATGTGCAGGGCATAAATGTCCCCGTTGGCATTGTTGAAGAATAACGTATCGCCGCTCACGGTAGGTTTGGAACGTATAGGAGATCCGCTGTCGAACTTGCTTATCAGTTTTCCGGAACGTTTGTCGAGCGTATACAGGCAGCCGTCCTCACTACCCAGAAAGAGTTTATTGTCTTTCTGGGAGAAGGTGCCTACGATACGTCCTCCGGTTTCATATTTCCATAAGACTTTCGGCACGGCATGCAGGTACATGAATATATTCAGGCACAGACCAAGTAAGATGAACTTTCTCATAATTATAAGCTTAAAAAGTGTATTACTTCGTTTCCACCACCAGCACCGTGTCAAACGGATTCATCGAACGGTCCAGTACAAAGGTAGTAGTGCCGGTTTTCTTACTGTAATCCCAGGTTACCCGTTGCGTGGAGTCGAACCAACGTACCGACTTTACGGTTGCCGGGAGATTGAGGGAGAGTCGTCCGTCGTCGGGCTTTTGCAGGATATGGATGTAGCACGTACTGCCTTTCTGTGTCACCGCACCCCATGTCTGCGGGCGGATGAATCCTCCTTGCGTACCATAAATGGTTTCACCGTACTGCTTAGTCCATTCGCCCATCTGTGCCAAATGCTCCACGAACTCCGTTTGGATGGCACCGTTCGGCATCGGCCCTACGTTGAGTAGCAAGTTGCCTCCGTAGCCTGCAGCGCGTACGAGGAACTCAACCAGCTCTTTGGTCGACTTGTACTTGCTGTCTGTGATGCTGTAGCCCCACGAGTTGTTCATCGTGGCGCACGATTCCAACGGAAGGTTTTCCGATACGGCCTGGCCGCTGTATCCCTCTTTGTTCTCTCCCGGCAGGTCGCGTTCGAATATCTGGAAATCTTCTCCGGCAAACGGTGGCAGATGATGATTGTTAGCTACCAGGCACGAGGGTTGCAAGCGATGTATCAGGGCATAGATCTCATCGTAATGCCAATCGAGCGCAGCCTGGTGGTCGGTGCGGTTCTCGTCGGCTGTCTGATCCCAGTGACCATCGAACCAGATACCGCCGATGGGGCCGTACTCGGTAAGCAGTTCGGTGAGTTGGGCTTTCATGAAGTTGATATATGAGGCCCAGTCGGACGGGGCGGTACGACCGCTTCGTTGCCCTGTTCGGCCGGTACGCCATTGGTAATCGTCGCGTGTCCAGTCCAGCAGCGAGTAGTACAGGAAGAGCTTGATATCTTGCTTCCGGCACTCGTCGGCCAGTTGGCGAAGCAAGTCTTTCTTATAAGGAGTGTTGGTAATCTTCCAATCCGATTGTTTGGTATCCCAATTGCTGAATCCGTCGTGGTGGCGCGAGGTGAAAGTGATGTACTTCATGCCCGTCGCCTTGACCATCGACACCCATTGGGCGGCATCGAACGCTTGCGGATTGAAAAACTCTTGCAGGCGCAGGTAGTTGGTACGGTCTATGGGGCGCGTGTTCATTACCCATTCGCCACTGCCCAATACGGCATACGGTCCGAAGTGGACGAAGAGCCCGAAGCGGGCATCGGTAAACCATTGGCGTGCAGTGCGGTTGGCCTCGGTAGGAGCGTAAACAGATTGAGCAGAGAGGGAAATAGATCCCAGGAGCAGGCAGATGAGTAGAAAACTTTTTCTCATGGTATTATTAATTTAGTTAGTAGATGTGCAAATGTAGTAAATGTTTCTGTTTTTTGCGTACTTTTGCAGACTTCTAATTAAGAAAAGTAGAGAGCATGGAGTACAGATTGAATAAATTCATTAGCGCGTCGGGCTATTGTTCGCGGCGGGAAGCAGACCGACTGATTGAGGAGGGACATGTAAAGGTGAACGGCCAGCGGGCCACCATCGGCCAGCGGGTGTTGCCCAGACAGGTCGTGACGGTGCGCGGGGAAGTGATAGAGAACGATATAGAACCCGTTTACATTGCATTCAACAAGCCTGTGGGTGTGGTGAGTACCACCGATCCGCAGGAGCGGGATAACATCGTGGAGTTCATCAGCCACGAGCAACGGATCTTCCCCATCGGCCGGCTCGATAAGGATTCGCAAGGACTGATCCTGCTCACCAACGACGGCGATATCGTGAACAAGATACTCCGTGTGGGCAACAATCATAAGAAAGAGTACATCGTCAAGGTGGACAAGCCCATCACCAAGGAGTTTATCGCCAAAATGTCGCAGGGGGTACCTATCTTGGACCGTGTCACCCGCCGGTGCGAGATCGTGGAGATCAATCCGTATACCTTCCAGATATCTTTGGTGCAAGGGCTGAACCGCCAGATACGCCGCATGTGCGAGTACTTCGACTACCAGGTGTTGAAGCTGGAACGTATCCAGATTATGAATATCAAATTGGGCAGCCTGGGACAAGGCAACTGGCGGAACCTGACGGATGCCGAGATGGAGGGACTGTTCGACTTGCTGGAAGAATCGAAAAGCATTGCCGAAGGGAAGAAACCGCTGAACAGCAACAAGGCGATGAACAGAGCCCTACAGGAATATGATGTCAAGACGGATTACCGCAAAGCAAGCCTGGCTGCCAAGTTGGTGAAGAAGGGTAAGTTCAAGGCCGACGATGACATCGTTGAGGAAGACGAGAACGATGAGGCTCCGACTCGTAAATCGAAACCGTATAAGAAGAGTTTCTCGGCAGGTCCCCGGGTAGGGAAGTCCAAAGCTACGAAATCCAAGCCTCGCCCCGATGCCAGTGCGCCGAAGAGGGGAGCAGCTAAGTCGGCAAGTCCAAAATCGGCTGCACCTAAGGCAACAGCGTCCAAGTTGCCTACCGGAAAGCCATCAACTGCTAAACCATCAGCTACCGGCCGGCAACCACGAACCGGTAGAAGGAAATAAAAAAAGGAAAGGCCCTGCTCGTCGGAAATCGAGTCTGGGCCTTTTTTAAAATGACAAAATACTATTTTAGCGCGTCGGTTGGGTATTACACAGGAAGATTTAATTCTGGCCTTCACGCATTCCACGGCTCTGAAAGCCTTTATTCATCGGTGTTACAGTATGGAGGGCCGTTCCTTCACCGCTATTCATAAACTTCACGGTTGTAATGGGCAACTTTTTTCAGGACAAGTCACCGTTTCAGTGTACAATCAGGATAAATACATACTTCCAAGAGGCTATATTTGATATACAGTAAGGCTATAATCTGCTTTGCAGGAGGCGTTTTGCTGTTCCACAGCTGTGGAATGGCCGTTCCACTACTGTGGAACAGCTATTCCACTACTGTGGAACGGCCATTTCAAAGTAGTGGAGCAGCAAACAGCCTTACTGTAAAACACTTATTGCTTGAAGCATGGAGTAATATAGCCTCCGGGTGTTACAAAAACTGCCTGCGGATACACTATGAAGTGGCTCTTATTAGTTACACGAATCCGGATTTCTTTTTTTAGTCATGGTTCCTAGCTGAAGAGGCTGTGCCAAAAGTCCCATCACTTTTTGAATAAGTTACAGTCTAAAAGTTACTGATTTAGAAAGCCCGAATGGGCTTTAACATGGATAACCCCGGGTAAAACCCGGGGTAGAGGAATCCCCCCCCCCCTTTATAACAACCCCGAGAGGGGTTGAACCCACTTCGGGGTTCATGTTGGGGTGGTTAGCTAGCACCCCGGGTTGCACCCGGGGTTATCCACATTGAACCCACTTCATGGGTTCTCGCAAAACAGTCTGACTTGTCTTGAAAGGAGTTGACGCTACACCGTGAAGTTTATGAATAGCGGTGAAGGAACGGCCCTCCATACTGTAACACCGATGAACAAGGCCTTTCAGAGCCGTGGAATACATGAAGGCCCCAATTAAAACTTCCTGTGTAATACCCCAACCGATACGCCAAAACAAGGTTTGGCTAATATTCCGTTTTGTAGTCTGGAAACATTCTCGAAGAGGCAATGTAACAGAAAGAAAAGTAAATGTTACATGATCGCAACCCAATGTAACAGCACCATAATCCTCTGCAACAAATATCTTCCGCCCTTGCCGAACTATTCTCTATATTTGCGAAACAGAACCATTAATTAAATCACATGCAAAAGATGACTTCCATAATCAGTTGTTGCCTGGTCGCTGTCTGCTTCGCAGCCTGTACGCCAAATCAGGTGAAAGATTCGGTTGCTTTGAAAGAAGCGTTGGGCGATAAATTCCTTATTGGTGCTGCGGTAAACTGCGATCAGGCTGCCGGGTTTGATACGGCCAGCGTACGTGTGCTGAAGGAACAATTCAATTGTATCTCGCCCGAGAACTGTATGAAGAGCGAAGTGATCCATCCCGAAGAGGACCGGTACGATTTTACTTTGGCCGACCAGTATGTGGACTTCGGCGTGAAGAATAATATGACGGTTATCGGTCTTCCGCTCATCTGGCATTCGCAGTTGTCCAAGTGGTTCTGCGTGGACCAACAAGGAAACAATGTTTCGCCCGAAGTATTGAAACAACGGATGAAGGATCATATCACCACCGTTGTCACCCGTTATAAAGGGTGTATCTTGGGGTGGGATGTGGTAAACGAGGCCTTTGAGGACGACGGATCGTACCGTAAAAGCAAGTTCTACGAGATATTAGGTGAGGAGTTTATTCCACTTGCTTTCCAGTATGCCCACGAGGCCGACCCGTATGCCGAACTGTATTACAATGATTATTCCATGGCCAATCCCGGCAAGCGAGACGCTGTTGTGGCACTGGTAGGACAACTGAAGGAACGTGGCCTCCGCATCGATGCTGTGGGTATGCAGGGACATTTAATGATGAATTATCCCACCATACAGGCTTTCGAGGAGAGTATGCTGGCACTGGCTGCTACAGGTGTGAAGGTGATGATTACCGAACTCGATTTGACGATTCTGCCCCGTCCCCTACAGAATACTGGTGCCGAAATCTCCGACCAGGCAGCTTATGCCGGGGAAATGAATCCTTACGCCGATGCATTGCCTGCTCACATGTCTGATGCCTGGAATAGTCGTATGGGCGACTTCTTCAAACTCTTCCGGAAACACCAGGACATCGTGTCGAGGGTGACCGTATGGGGAGTGGCCGACTGTAACTCCTGGCTTAACAACTGGCCGGTAAAAGGACGTACGGACTATCCGCTGCTGTTCGACCGCCAACACAAGCCAAAGCCGGTGGTAAAGAACATTGTCACATCAGCAGGAATTAAATGATAGGAAATTATTAATTTAGATATGTAAGAATATGAAGAAAGAGAAAAGGTACCTGGTTCCCGGTGATTACATGGCCGACCCGGCTGTGCATGTATTTGATGGTAAACTGTACATCTACCCGTCACACGACTGGGAGAGCGGTATTGCTGAAAATGATAACGGCGACCATTTCAATATGAAAGATTATCACGTATACTCGCTCGAAGACGTGATGGACGGTGAAGTAACCGATCACGGTGTAGTGCTCGATACCAAGGATATTCCCTGGGCAGGCCGCCAGTTGTGGGACTGCGATGTGGCTTGCAAGAATGGCAAGTACTACATGTATTTCCCGTTGAAAGACCAGAACGATATCTTCCGCATCGGCGTAGCCACAAGCGACAAACCGTACGGTCCGTTCATCCCCGAAGCCAACCCGATGAAAGGCAGTTACAGCATCGACCCGGCTATCCTGGACGATGGCGACGGCAACTACTACATGTACTTCGGTGGTCTCTGGGGCGGACAGCTGCAACGCTACCGGGACAACAAGGCATTGGAATCGGCTACCTTCCCGGCCGACGACGAACCGGCTATCCCATCACGCATCGTCCGCTTGCGCGAAGATATGATGGAGTTTGCCGAAGAGCCGCGTCCCATCGTCATCCTGGACGAAGACGGCAAACCACTCACTGCCGGCGATAACCAGCATCGTTTCTTCGAAGCTTCGTGGGTACACAAGTACAACGGTAAATACTACTTCACCTATTCTACCGGCGATACGCACAACCTGTGCTATGCCATCGGCGACAATCCCTACGGACCATTCACCTATCAGGGCGTTATCCTCACCCCGGTAGTAGGCTGGACCACGCACCATGCCATTGCCGAATACAAAGGCAAGTGGTACCTGTTCCACCACGACTGTGTGCCGTCCAACGGGCAGACCTGGCTCCGTAGCCTGAAGGTTTGCGAACTGGAATACGATGCCGAAGGACGTATACTGACCATTGATGGGGTGGAGTGATAAAATGCAGACAGTCGGTGGCGTTTGGCAATAATTTGTAAGTTGTCGACTGCTTGTTTCATTAAAAATACTACATTTGTTTCCATCAAACTATAAAAAAGGAATAACGATGAGAACAAACAAGAAGTTTTTCATGCTACTATGTAGTATTTTACTCTGCTCTACGCTTGGTGCACAAACTGCGACAATAACTATTGAAGAGTTTGAATCTGGTATAGTTTCTTACATGGAGGCGGTACAAGATGGTGTTGAAAAGAAAGATTATGCCTCGGCTGAAAAGAGTTTACTTGAAGCGGCCGATTTTTTGCCAAACTTTCCGCAGCCGATCAGGAAATGTATAAGAAAGTGTTAGCCGGTGATATTAATTATAACCTGGCCTGCATCTATTCACTGCAAAAGAAGAAAAATCTGGCGATAGAGACTCTGGAAAAGGCTGTTGCTGGAGGCTATACCGACAAAGCCCATATCCTGTCAGATACTGACCTGGATAATATCCGCAAGGATAAGCGTTTTCAGAAGCTGGTAAGCACTCTTCGTACGTATTTGGAGACTCTGCAGGAATGTGGTGGATATCAAAATGCAGATACGACCGGGCTGCCTCGTTTTACGTACGCAAGCATGGATGACCGTCGGCTCAAACAGGTCCGGAAGTATTTCAAGCTGGATTCCATTGCAGGAACAGGCGATGAGATCTCTAAGATCATCAACCTCATGAGCTGGGTACACAATACCATTCCTCATGATGGGAACCACGCTGTATATTGTGAGTTTAATGCTATCGACTTGTATCACTATGCCAAGGCTACTAATGAGGGAGTAAACTGTCGTATGCTGGGTATCGTCCTGAATGAGGTTTACTTGTCGATGGGTTTCCATTCGCGCTATATGACGTGTCTGCCAAAGGCGGACTTCAACCAGGAGTGCCATGTGATTAATTGTGTTTATTCTTCCACACTGAACAAGTGGCTTTGGATGGACCCAACGAATAATGCCTACTGGAAAGATGAAAACGGAGTATTGCTAAGCATTGAAGAAGTACGCAGCCGGACCATAGAAGGTAAACCGGTATTCCTGAATGAGGATGCCAACTGGAACAATGAGATGCAACAGACTCGGGAAAGTTACCTGGACACTTATATGACGAAGAACCTTTATTGGTTCCAGTGTCCGGCCGTAAGTGCGTTCAATGTAGAGAGCCCTTATTGGGGAAATCGCGGAGTGACTTACGTATCCTTGGTGCCTGAGGGATATGATCCGGGCGAGGGGCAAGGTGTGATGACCCACGACCCGGATTACTTCTGGCAAGCACCTCCAATGAAATAAGCTGCTTATTATAACACCTCCCTGTGAGGAGGACAGGAATGGGCGGCGATGAACAACTAACGTATCAAAAGTATGAAGGTAAAACAACTGATTTTCCTGCTGGCCTGTAGCTTCTCCGCTACAATCGCCGCCCAAACCACTTTCCCGGCATTCCCCCCTGAGGATGTGACTGCCTGGATGGATCGTGACCAGATGATGATGCAACTGGGCATCTCGTTCCCGCAATTAGTTCCGGAGGATCAGGACCCGAACCGCCCGGCTCACATCCGGCGGATACCCGAAGGAGAATCGTTCTCTGGACAGTGGACCGACGACGTGGGGTATTTCCCCGATTCTCCCCGCAAATACCTGATCAATCGCGGTGGATTCGGCCTGTGGCTCAACTACATCGAGGAACCCGACAAAGTAGGAGTCTATACGCCTATCGACTTACTGAAAACGATGGATGGCAAACCGGTAAAGACTCCTAAGGATTGGTGGAACAAACGCCGACCGGAACTGGAGAAAGCTTGCAAAGAAGAGATATGGGGTGTCATACCCCAGGCAGCTGCCGATCTGAAAGTCACCTGGGAAGACCGGTTGCTCTATGTAGCCGATAGTATATACGGCTCATTTGAGGTGCGCCAACTCACCGGAGCGGTGGATGTTTCCTCATATCCTGCCATCAAGCACCGGCCGATGATCCAAGGCAAACTCTACCTCCCGGTAGGAGCCTCTGAAGTACCTGTCATCATTCAATATGCCTGGATGCGCTATCCGCCGCATCCCATCTATGTCCGCGAGTGTATTTCCCGTGGGTGGGCCTTTCTGCAGATGGACTGCGTAGAACTGCAACCCGATAACGGTGCTTTCCTTACTGACTACCTGATAGGTCTCGTGAATAAGGGCAACTGGCGGCAGCCGCAGGACTGGGGTGCACTGGCTGCCTGGTCGTGGGGCGTTAGCCGTCTCATCGACTACTTCGAGAAAGATACCCGGATGGATGCCACGCGGGTAGGAGTCACCGGACACTCCCGCTACGGCAAAGCTACGTTGGTGACCATGGCGTATGAACCCCGTGTGGCGGTATCGTACGTCAGTTGTTCCGGGGCGGCAGGTGCCGCACCCATTCGGCGGCACATGGGACAGAACCTGGAAAGCATTGTTGTGGAAACCGAATACCAGTGGTTGGCCGGCAACTTCATGAAGTGGTGCAGTCCGCTCGAAGAAGGTGGCTATCTGCCCCGCCGATACGAGAAGCTTCCGGTAGATGCCCATGCACTGTTGGCACTTTGTGCTCCCCGTCCGGTATTCATCGGCGGCGGAACGACCGACTCCTGGTGCGATGCGTACGGCACGTACCTCACCACCCGCGATGCTTCGCCTGCCTACGAACTGCTCGGTGCGAAAGGCTTGCAGATGCCCGATGCCGACCCCATCCCCGACAAGGGATACATGGACGGTGCATTGGCTTATCGCCTGCACGTGGGTTGGCACGTCGATTTCCTCGATTGGCCGTACTTTGCCGAATTTGCTGAAAGAATATTTAATAAATAACACCATACCATGAAAATAGGAATAATAGGTGCCGGAGCGATTGCCGAGAAAATGGCAACTACTCTGCAAGGAATGGGCAACGAGGCAGAAGCCTATGCCATCGCTTCCCGCGACCTGGCCAAAGCCGAAGCTTTTGCCGCGCGATGGGGATTTACCCGTGCCTACGGATCGTACGAAGCTATGCTCGACGATGCGCAGGTGGAGCTGGTCTACGTGGCCACGCCGCACTCGCATCACTACGAACACGTTCGCATGTGTCTGCTCAAGGGCAAACACGTGCTGTGCGAAAAGTCCTTCACAGCCAACGCCCGCGAAGCCGAAGAGGTGCTGGCGCTGGCCCGGGAGAAAAAACTCTTCCTCGCCGAAGCCATCTGGACGCGCTATCTCCCGATGTCACAAACCCTTAAAGAGGTCATTGACAGCGGAGTCATCGGCAAGCCGATGATGCTCTCGGCCAGTCTCTGTTATCCCATCCTGCACAAAGTGCGCAATGTCCGGCCCGAACTGGCCGGAGGTGCTTTGCTGGACCTGGGAGTCTACACGCTCAACTTCGCTATGATGCTGTTCGGCACCGATATCAAGGAAGTGGTCTCTACCTGCACCAAGATGGAAACCGGTGTCGATGTGCAAGACAGCATTACGCTGGTGTACAACGACGGACGCATGGCGGTGCTCAACTGTAGTTTCCTGACTAAGTCCGACCGCAGCGGCGTCATCTCCGGCGAACACGGACACATCATCGTAACCAACATCAACAATCCGGAAAGCATCAAGGTGGTGAACTCCGACTATCAGGAAGTGGCCCGGTACACTTGCCCACCGCAAATCACCGGATTCGAGTATCAGGTAAGAGCCTCGATAGAGGGTATTCGCAACGGATGGAGCGAGTCGCCCTACATGCCTCATGCCGAGACACTCCGGGTGATGCGGATGATGGATGCCTTGCGCAAGGAATGGGGTGTAGTGTATCCCAATGATAACAAATAAGATAGAAGAAACAATGCATAAGATTTTTAGTTGTATGTTACTGCTGTGTGTAGGATTCACTTCCTGTACATCCGTTCCGAAGGAGCTGAGACCCTGGGATGCAGGAGCATTTGAAACAGGAAAGTATCGCAATCTTTTTGCAGAGTTGGGCTACCCGCAGTCCGAAGTCGATGCCAAGTTGGCCGAAGCCTTCCACGGGCTGTTCGAAGGACCCGATAAGGTTTACTTCGAGGTAGGCGACTCTATGGCCTATATTTCTGACATCAAGAACAACGATGTGCGTACCGAGGGTCTGTCCTATGGACTGATGATAGCCGTACAGTTCGACCGCCAGGATATCTTCGACCGCCTGTGGCGTTGGGGAGCCAAATACATGCAACACCAGGAAGGACCGTGGGAAAGTTACTTCGCCTGGAGTTGCCGCACGGACGGCACACGCAACGCGGAAGGACCTGCCTCGGACGGTGAGCTTTACTACATCACTTCCCTGATCTTTGCCTCCAATCGCTGGGGCAACGATACCGGTATCAACTATCTGGCCGAAGCCCAACGCATCCTGAACTGCATGATGGCGAAGGACGGTACGGACCATGTAACGAACATCATCAACATGGAGCATAAGCTGATCACCTTTGTGCCTACCACCTGGGGCGGACGGTTTACCGACCCGTCATATCACGTTCCCGCTTTCTACGAGGTATGGGCACGCTGGGCAGACGATGGCCGGGCGGAATTGTGGCGCGAGTGTGCTGACAAGAGCCGCGATTACCTGCATAAGTCTATCCACCCGGTTACCGGACTGAATCCGGACTACAACAATTATGACGGTACGCTGATGAACAGCGGCCGCATCATCGGCGATGCTTTCCGGTTCGACTCCTGGCGGGTGCCTATGAACATTGCCCTCGACTACTCGTGGGCTTGCGCCGACAAGCAGTGGCAGCAGGAATACGGACACAAGATACAGGACTTCCTCTACGCCGAGGGCATCGACACCTTTGTGGACCAATACAACGTGGACGGTACGCAGGTCACAGACACGTTGGGAGCAGGAGGGTACAAAGCCCTGCGTCACTCGCTCGGGTTGGTGGCTTCATCGGCAGCTGCGTCGTTGCTCTGCTCGCATGACAAGAGCCGCGAGTTTGTAGGCCGCCTGTGGAATGCCCGTCACGAACCGTACGAAGACGGATATTTCGATGCCTATTACGATGGCTTGCTGAGGCTCTTCGCCCTGATGCATCTCAGCGGACGTTACCAGATTATTACTCCTAATTAAGAACAATATGAAACAACTAACTGCTTTACTCTTTTTGCTGTGCTTACTTTCGCCCGTCCGGGCCGAAGATGGAAGCCGTCTTTGGATGCCGGTAACTCTTACGGGTTCTCAGGCTGTAGTAAAGGCTAATGAATCGACGCCTACTATAAATATAGCCATACGGGAACTTCGCAATCATTGGTATGGGGTACCTGTACATCTGAACATCCAGCGGACAAATGAATTCCGGTCCTTAGGTGAGGAGGCTTTTATGATACGAAAACACGGTTTAGGAGATGTTTTCGTGGATGCTTATACCGAGCAAGGTTTGCTTTATGGAGTATATCACTTGCTCCGTTTGCAGTCGACCGGACAGGCAGAGGGAGATATTGCCGTTGCCGAACGCCCGTCGTACGGTGTCCGTATCCTCAATCATTGGGACAATCTGGACCGTACGGTGGAGCGTGGTTATGCCGGTCGCTCACTCTGGAACTGGGACGAACTTCCCGGAACGCTTTCCCCTCGTTACGAGGAATACGCCCGTGCCAATGCCTCTATCGGCATCAACGCTACGGTGGTGAACAACGTCAATGCCAGTCCGCAGATACTCTCCGCCGATTACCTGAAGAAGGTGCAAGCCCTGGCCGGCGTCTTCCGCCCGTATCACCTCAAGGTGTACCTGGCTATCAATTTCTCTTCGCCTGCCGAACTCGGCGGACTTCCCACCAGCGACCCGCTCGACAAAGACGTGCAGAAATGGTGGAAGGACAAGGTGAAAGAAATCTACGCACTCATTCCCGACTTTGGCGGCTTCCTCGTGAAAGCCAACTCCGAAGGATTGCCCGGTCCGCAGGACTTCGGCCGTACCCATGCCGATGGGGCCAACATGCTGGCCGATGCGCTGAAACCTTACAAGGGCATTGTGATGTGGCGTGCCTTCGTGTACAGTCCGGACGATGAAGACCGGGCCAAACAAGCCTATCAGGAGTTTATGCCTTTCGACGGGAAGTTCCGTGACAATGTCATCATACAGGTAAAGAACGGTCCGGTGGACTTCCAACCCCGCGAACCGTTCAGCCCGCTGCTCGGTGCTATGAAGCAAACACCTGTCATGGCTGAGTTCCAGATTACGCAGGAGTACCTCGGCTTCTCCAATCACCTGTGCTACCTCGCTCCGATGTGGAAAGAGTGCCTGGACAGTGATACGTATCAGCTGGGAGAGGGGAGTACCATCGCCCGCCTTACGGATGGCGAATTATTCAAGCACCCCATCACTGCCATATCCGGTGTAGCCAATATCGGCGATGATGTGAACTGGTGCGGACACCCGTTTGCCCAGTCCAACTGGTATGCTTTCGGTCGTCTGGCCTGGAACCCGCACCTCACTTCGGCCGACATCGCCGATGAATGGATTCGCCAAACCTTCGCTTCCGATCCCGACTTCCGCGAGCCGGTGAAGGAGATGATGCTCCAGTCTCGTGAAGCCATCGTGGACTACATGATGCCGTTGGGCTTGCACCACCTGTTTGCTTTCGGTCATCATTACGGTCCCGAACCGTGGTGTGCCGTTCCCGGAGCTCGCCCCGACTGGTTGCCTTCGTACTATCACAAAGCCGATGCCCAGGGTATCGGGTTCGACCGCAGCAGTACCGGTAGCAATGCTACTGCACAATACCATTCTCCGTTGTGTGACACCTACGATCACGTAGAAGCCTGCCCGGAGAATCTCATCCTCTGGTTTCATCATGTACCGTGGACGTATCAGATGAAGAGCGGTCGCACGTTGTGGGACGAACTTTGCTATACCTACGACCGTGGTGTGCAGCAGTCCCGGAAGTTCCAACAGATATGGGATGCTACGGCCAAGTATGTCGATGCACAACGCTTTACCGAGGTACAGCAGAAACTCCGTATCCAGACACGCGATGCCGTGTGGTGGAAAGATGCCTGCCTGCTTTACTTCCAGCAATTCAGCCAACGTCCTATACCTTATAATATAGAACGTCCGGTACACAATCTGCCCGATATGATGCAGTACCGCATCCGCATCACTAATTTCGAGTGCCCGTCCTTTGGATTCACGAAGTAATGTGTACTTTTGCAAGCTATAATACAAACAAGCATGCAACAAAGTACCATTACCCTCATAGACGGCATAGCCCGTAACCCGCAGGTTCGTTTGGCAGAACCTATTCAGGCGAAGTTCTGTGCCGGTGAACACATCGCCATCGTCGGCCCTAACGGGATGGGGAAAAGCCTTTTCGTAGATACCCTATTGGGCAAATACCCTTTGCTTCAGGGAACACTGAAGTACGACTTCTCACCTTCGGGAACCAACACCGCGTATGACAATGTGAAGTACATAGCCTTCCGCGATTCGTACGGAGCGACCGATGCTAATTATTACTATCAGCAGCGGTGGAACTCACAAGATCAGGACGATGCTCCCGAAGTGCGCGACATGCTCGGCGAGATCAGGGACGAGCAACTGAAACAGGAACTCTTTGAACTGTTCCGCATCGAGCCGATGCTCGACAAGAAGATTATTCTTCTCTCCAGCGGTGAACTTCGTAAGTTTCAGTTGACTAAGGCATTGCTGACTACTCCGCGCATACTGATTCTGGACAATCCGTTCATCGGGCTGGATGCTGCTACGCGCCAACTCCTTTCTTCATTACTGGAACGGTTGACAAAGCGGAATGGCTTGCAGTTGGTCCTGGTGCTGTCGATGGTGGACGATATCCCGCCGTTCATCACGCACGTGGTTCGGGTGGAGCAGATGCAGGTGCTTGCCAAGCAAACGCGCGCCGAATATCTGGAGATGATCGGCACAGCCAATGCCGTTGAATCGTACGACACCTTGCAGCAATCTATCCTTGATTTACCTTATGATGGAAACAATTACGAAAGCGAAGAGGTAGTGAAACTGAATAAGGTGAGTATCCGCTACGGAGAACGTACCATCCTGAGAGAACTCGACTGGACGGTGATGCGTGGTGAGAAATGGGCCTTGAGCGGAGAGAATGGTTCGGGTAAGTCTACTTTGCTGAGTCTGGTCTGTGCCGACAATCCACAATCATACGCCTGCGACATCAGTCTCTTCGGACGGAAACGGGGAACGGGCGAAAGTATCTGGGAGATTAAGAAACATATCGGCTATGTCAGCCCGGAGATGCACCGCGCTTATCTGAAGAACCTTCCCGCCATTCAGATTGTTGCCAGTGGCTTGCACGATAGCATCGGCCTGTACAAACAACCCCGTCCGGAACAAATGGACATCTGCGAATGGTGGATGAATGTATTCGGCATTGCCGGACTGAAAGACCGTCCGTTCCTGCAACTATCTAGCGGCGAGCAACGACTGGCCCTGCTGGCCCGCGCCTTCGTCAAAGATCCGGAACTACTGATCCTCGACGAACCGCTTCACGGACTCGACACGTACAACCGTCGTCGGGTGAAGAAGATCATCGAGGCTTTCTGCGGACGGAAAGATAAAACCATGATCATGGTGACGCACTATGAATCGGAACTTCCCGGGTGCATCACCAATCGCATCTTCCTGAAGAGAAACTAATTCAGCGGATGGGTGAACCAGAAGCAAGAGCCCTGCCCAGGCACCGAATCCACTCCGATATTTCCACCCATCTGCGTGATGATAGTTTGGCAAATAGGCAGCCCCAGTCCGGTGCCGGGAATGAACGTGTTAAGTTTCACGAAGCGGTTGAACACCTCCTTCTGCATGTGGGGTGCGATGCCTATTCCCGTATCCTGCACATAGAACTTTACACAATTATTTTGTACTTCATACCCCAACGTGATGCTTCCTTCGTTGGTAAACTTGATAGCGTTGTTTACGAAGTTGAGCAGCACCTGTTGCACCCGGTTCTTGTCACTCACGAAATTCAGTTGCGGCAAGGAATCAGCCAGCTGCAGCTTCACTCCGTTACTCACCCGTCTGACCGATGTGTTCACCAGGTCCGTGCAGAGCTGCCCGGCATTGATGTCCACCGGCGTCATGTCATATCTCCCCGCTTCAATCTTCGATAGATCAAGGATGTCCGAGATGAGTTGCAGCAACAGCCGGTTGTTCTCCTCAATGATCTTTATATATTCTTGTTTCTCCCCTTGATCGGTAGTTTCCTGCAACATGCTGGAGAAGCCGACGATGGAGTTTAGCGGCGTACGTATCTCGTGACTCATATTGGCTAAGAAAGACGATTTCAGACGATCCGACTCTTCCGCCCGTTCTTTGGCTCTGAGCAGATTCTGTTCCGACTCTTTCAGGGCTGTGATATCGTAGTTCACGCAGATCAGTTCGATGCAGTTATTTTGCGGTTCGTACGTCTTCAGGTGCAGGTTGATGCACGTCCATGTCTGTTCACCGCTATCTCGCAGGATACGCACTTCTATGGTCAGCCGGGAGGCGAGCCCTTGTTTTACCTGACTCATGAATTCGAATATCCTGGCCCGGTCTTCCGGATGGAAGTGCGCATTGACTCCGACAATCTGATTCATCGGAGTGTTATCTTTCTCGCCCACATTCCAGTACCAGCTACTTTGTGCATAGCCCTCTTTGGTTAATATGTTGAATTGTGCATAGCCCACCTTGGCATAGTTGCCCACCAGTGCGAAAGCATCTTCGAACTCCCGTATCTTTTCGTAAGCGATGGCGTCTTCGGTCTTATCTACATTGATGAGCAGGTAGTTGATGGGGTTGTTATAGGCATCATACAGCGTAGTAATCTTGGTCATCAGGGTCATGTAGCCCTGCCGTTGCTCGGCCGAATAATACTCACCTATTTTGGAATAGTCGTACTGAATGTTCAGGGTAACCGCTTCGTGCTTCCTGATCTTTTCCTTCATCTCATCCGTCAGGTTGGGATTTTCGAAGAGATTAACGCCCAATACCTCTTTCTTGTCGGTGAGATGAAATATCTCAAGATTCTTTTTGTTGAGGTCTATCAGGTATCCATCCTTATCGTACAATTCTACTCCTACCGGAAAGTTTTGGTAAAGATTTTGTATAATCCTATCGCTTCGCTGCAACACTTTGTCGGCCGAAGGATCATCTTCTTCTTTGCGGAACTCGGTAAATCCGTGCATGTACAGGTTCCCGTTTTCATCGGTTTCGTTGTAACAGGCTTTGCTACGCATCCACGCATTCCCTCTGGTGGTATGCATCAGGAATACATATTCATCCTCTATCTGTTCGGTATCCGAAAGGATTGACATATTCAGGCGGAAGTCGTTCTGCATCCGGTTGTTAAAGTCGTCAAAGCTGATAATTCCGTCTTCTCTCAGATCCAACAACCGTATTAAGAAAGGCGAGCAGATAAACAGCTGGTTCTTGATATCTGCTGTCCACCATCCCATTTGGGCTTTATCCATTAACTTTAGAATGAATTCGCTCTCAGATTGTACACTTGGTTTCAATTCAAAATATTTATTCGTTAGTTTAACTATAAGAACGCGTAAATGTAGTCATTTAACGTGAATATACAGTAAAAGTTCATTATTTATTGTTATTTGCAATGAGTCTATTTTTTCTGAACTTTGCATCGTCCCGATTGTTATATAGTAAAAACCAAAGAACGAAGAAATGAAAAAAATTGTGTTACTCCGCCACGGAGAAAGTACCTGGAACAAAGAAAACCGCTTCACAGGATGGACGGATGTAGATTTGACAGAAAAGGGAGTAGCCGATGCCGCTAAGGCAGGCGAATTGTTACTCAAAAAAGGCTATCATTTCGATAAAGCCTATACCTCATACCTCAAGCGGGCTGTAAAAACACTGAACGGCGTGCTTGACAAGTTAAACCAGGATTGGATTCCGGTCGAGAAAAGCTGGCGTCTGAACGAGAAACACTACGGTGCCCTGCAAGGACTGAACAAGGCCGAAACAGCGGCGAAGTACGGCGACGAGCAGGTCAAAATCTGGCGAAGGAGCTACGACGTAGCACCCAACCCGCTGACCGAAACCGACCCGACCAATCCTCGGTTTGATCCTCGCTATAAGTTGGTGCCCGATAGTGACCTGCCTCGCACGGAATCGCTCAAGGATGCCATAGACCGCACACTTCCGTACTGGAAATGTACCATCTTCCCCAATCTGAAGACTGCCAACGAATTGCTGGTAGTAGCGCATGGTAACAGTTTGCGTGGTATTATTAAGTATCTTAAAGGAATTTCGGACGATGACATCGTGAACCTTAATCTGCCCACAGCTGTTCCTTATGTATTCGAGTTCGACGATAACCTCAATTTGACTGCCGACTATTTCCTGGGCGATCCCGACGAGATAGTAGCCATGATGGAGGCTGTTGCCAACCAAGGAAAAACGAAATAAAACCCTTAATTTTAAAACCTTTTACCAATTATGAACAATAAGATTGTAGACCTGTTGGGCGATAAAGCCGCTTATTACTTAGAACATACGTGCAAGACCATCGATAAGTCGATGCTGCACATCCCCTCACCCGATACGATCAGTAAAGTATGGGTTTCGTCCGACCGCAACATTCAGACGCTGAACAACCTGCAACGTATCCTCGGTCACGGACGACTGGCCAATACCGGTTATGTATCCATCCTTCCTGTGGACCAGGACATCGAACATACCGCCGGTGCCTCGTTTGCCCCGAACCCTATTTACTTTGATCCGGAGAACATCGTGAAGCTGGCCATCGAAGGCGGCTGCAATGCGGTGGCATCCACTTTCGGCATACTGGGTAGTGTAGCCCGTAAGTACGCTCACCAGATACCGTTCATCGTGAAGCTGAATCACAACGAACTGCTTTCCTATCCTAATACGTACGACCAGGTATTGTTCGGCTCCGTGAAGTCGGCCTGGGAGATGGGGGCAGCGGGAGTAGGAGCTACCATCTACTTCGGTTCCGAAGAGAGCCGTCGCCAGTTGGTCGAGATAGCCGAAGCATTCGAGTATGCCCATGAGCTGGGTATGGCCACCATCCTGTGGTGCTACCTGCGCAACGAAGATTTCAAGAAGGACGGAGTGGACTACCACGCTGCTGCCGACCTTACCGGACAAGCCGACCGCCTGGGTGTAACCATCAAAGCCGACATCGTGAAGCAGAAACTCCCCGTGAACAACGGCGGTTTCAAAACGTTACAGTTTGGTAAGTACGACGAACGTATGTACACCGAACTGGCCACAGACCACCCCATTGACCTCTGCCGCTACCAGGTAGCCAATGGTTATATGGGACGCGTCGGCCTGATCAACTCCGGTGGCGAGTCGCACGGAACATCCGACCTACGCGAAGCCGTCATCACCGCCGTGATCAACAAACGTGCCGGCGGTATGGGGCTTATCAGCGGACGGAAAGCTTTCCAGAAACCGATGAACAAAGGCATAGAACTTTTGCAAGCCATACAGGATGTGTACCTGTCGCCTGCAGTAACCATAGCTTGATTTTTATTTGATTGATTATTATTTTTTGTTTCGATAGGGTGCCGTGACGCTTTGGTAGCGTGTGCGGCACTCTTTTTTATAGTGCAACTAACTTGTCGATTTGTCCCACATAATAATAAGGTAGATTATACAAACGGAATACTTTCCCTTCTTGTGTTCTTACTTCATCTATAGAGAATGGATTAGTCCAGAAGCGTATGGCGACAGCATGTGGTGCTTTGTCCACTTGTGTGGCATTTCTATAGAACATAGTGTTGGAGATTTAATTAGCATACAAATATAAGGTTTTGTAATAGAATTGGGGTAACTTTTGAGTTTTATTGTAATAAAACTGAGGTTAAATAGCCTTCTTTCTGTAATAAAGATGAGGTTGCCCGTCAGAACTGGTACTGCACCGTGAGCAGGAACTCCCGTGGACGGATATGTATCCAGGAGGTGCTGCTCTGTACATTGGAGTACGCGGTGTAGCTGTACCGCTTCTGGTTGAACAGGTTTGTAACCGAGGCGGTGAGCCGCCACTTCTTCAGTTTATACACCATCGAGGCATCCGCCAGAAAGTTAGTCAGGTGCTGGTGGGCGTTGATATCGTTGTAATAATGTTCGCCAGATAGCACCAGCTCCGTATTCTTCCAACCGAAGTTTAGTGTGAACCGTTGGGTGAGGTTCCACAAAGCACTGAGCTCCGTATCGTCCCCGATCTTCGATGAACTGCAAGCGAAACTTCCCTGGTACTCCGCCTGCAGAAAACTACTGGCTGTCCAGATGATGCGTGGCTGGAAGCGCAGGTAGTCGTACCGGTAAGTCTGTATTTCCCCCTGGTTGGACTGCTTTCCCTCGCTCCGACTCAGCAGTACCTCTAACGACGTCTTCAGATTCCAATCGTAAAATCCTTTCGATACTACTGTGTTCAGTGCATAACTATCGCTGGAATTCCGGTACTCCCGAGTGCTGATAAGGAATTCTCCGTCTGCATAATCTTGTTCAGTGATGACGTTGTGGCGGCTGTGAGCTTGTGACAACGACAACGTCCAGAAGAACTCCTGAATGGTATTCTTGTATTCTGCATAGAAAGAGGCCTGCTGGCGGGTGGTCTCGGGCACGATGCCGCTCCGCTGCACCCAGGTACGGTAGTCCCGGCGATAGAGAGAAGGGTAGAAGTCCGCCAGCCCTCCGGTCGATGTGTTAAGGTTGCCGCTCAGGTAGAGCCTCCACCGGGGACCGAACTGATAACGAATCGAAAGGCGGGGGTCGACCAAGAACTTTGCGTACGATTGTCCGGGCAACTCTTTCCATTGAGCCTGGGCAGAGGCGATGACTCTCAGGTAGCCCTTTTCCCATTCCAGTTGCGGGAGCAGGTAGACGGCGTATCCGTTGGCATCATACCGTTCATCGGTAGTCGCATGGGGGAGGAGGGGAGGTGTATTCTCTTGCCCCACCGATGAAAGATCGCCCCGCAAGCCAGCCGTGAGTTGCAGCGATACTCCGTTCTTCTTACGTAGCCAGTACAGGGAGTTGTCCGTATAGAAATCGTGTACATTCATATCCGTCCGATGGGTGCCCGATTCGTCCTGGTCGTCCTGCAGCCGGATAGAAGCAGGCAGGTACGAGTAGCGAAGGAACGATCGGATGCCCCAGGTGGAGTGTTCGCCCGTATGTAGGTGGGTGAAAAAGTTGCGTGCGCTGAGCTGCGAACTCCGTATCTGCTGGGTGAGTGCACGTGCTTCCGCTTCCTCATCGCCCTGGCTGAGGATGGACGACAAACCGTCGCTCCATGCGCCCGACAGCAGGAACCGGTTGCGCAGGTAGTTCGTGGCACCGTTGTTCTCGTAGTTCAGTTCCGCATTCAGCCGGTCGGTACGCAGGCGGTAGTCTTGCCTTTCGGCGGTGGTGATGGTATCGTCCACAAAGTAGTACCGACTCTCATCGCCCCACTGCTGGGTGCTTTGTTCGTGTAGATAGTTCAGTTGCAGGCGGAGTTGCCGGTCTTCGTCCAACTTATACAGCCGGTTGGCCGACAGCAGGTGACTGTCATTGAACAACACCCGTTTCTCGTCCAGCGGGGCGGAGATGGGAGCGGGCGACAGGAACGCCGGAGCAGTCCTGTCCGGCATACGGTCCGTCATATTGCCCACGGCCAGTTCCGACAGTTCGGGCGATAGATTTACGCCGGTGTTATTCCCCTTGTAAGTATAGACGGTTTGTTTCTCCTTGCCCAACTGTAACGCGTTGAGGGTAGCCGTGCGAAGCAGTTCATCGCCATAACCCAACCCGCCCGTGGCCGTGACTATCCATTGCGCCCGTGCTTCCGGTTTCAGCTTCAGGTTCAGTGCCACATCGTCCGTGAACACTTTGTTTTGCAGCGACTTCACCGGCTGGTGGTTTTCGATGATCTCGGCCACCTTCACCGCATTGGCCCGCAGGTTATTATTGACCAGGTTATACCGCCCGCCCGACACGTCGAGCCCTTCCACGTAGAAGTTGCTGATGTCCTTCCCGTTGTACTTAATCCGTCCGTCGTCCTCCACGTTGATACCGGGGAGCTTTTTCAACACATCCTTTACGTACATATCTTTCTCCGAGGCGAAGCGGGTGAAGTCGTACTTCACCGTGTCCTGCCTGCCGTAGATGCGTCCGCCACGTATCTGTACCTCTTTCAGGGCGAAAGCTTCCTGCGACAGTTCGAAGGTCAGCGGTGTGCCTGGCGTGGCGGGGCGCACCTCCGTTTGGTAGCCGAGGTAGGATGCCGACAGTTGAAGCGAACCCGTAGCCGTACTTTTGATGGCGAACCGTCCGTTGGCGTCGGTCAGTGCGTAACCCACCAGAGTCCGTGCTTCGCCCTGCAACAAAGTGACAGATGCTGCTTCGAGAGGCTGGCGGGACTCTTTGTCGAGTACCCGCCCCTCGAACGTGCTTTGGGCATTTGTGCTGCATACCCCCAGCCAGAAGGCCAGGAAAGAGAGAATTATAGGTTTCATAATGAACGATGCAAGTTTAGTAAGCATAAAAAAATAAATTGGGACAGTTTTATAAGAATTTGGATAAGCCCATGAAATGGGCTGAATGTGGATAACCCCGTGCAAGCGAAGCGCAACTCGGGGTAAGAGTGCACTACCCGAAATGAACTCCGTATAGGAGTTCAACAAGGTGTCTTTCAATTTGAATAAATAAGTAAAATGAAAGTAGAACTCCTACGGAGTTCGAGGTAAAGAGGTCGTTTTACCCCGAGCTGCGCTTCGCTTGCACGGGGTTATCCATATATAGCCCACTTCATGGGCTTTCAATTCCTGATGCCCATGATTTACTTTGAGAATTGAGGAGATTACCTTTGTTTATTCCGTCAGCTCGATCGGATTGTACGGCAACGGTCTCGGCTTGGTGATGGGATTGCCGGCAGCGTCGCTCACATTGATGCGTACATTCGGTTGGGTAGAAGTAATGAACCCCACCGGGTCCTTCACGTACCGTTCGAAAACCTTGTTCAGGGCTTTCCGCGTGACGACCTCGCAGTTGTCGCCTTTGAACTGGATGACGGACTCCCCGTTGCACCGTTCCAATCCGGTGCATTCGAAGGCGTAATGCCCCCGGCTGTCGGACGCTTTCAGTACCAGCCCCGGCAGTCCGGCCAACTTCCACGGCCCTTCGCTACGCGGTATCTCCGGTGTGTACCAAGCCTCGTACGTACGTCCCTTGAAGTGGCAGACAGCTTTGTGGCATAGGTAGGACAGCACCGTGGCCGTGTCGGGCAGCAACTCCCACTTGGGTGTTTCGTTCTTCTCCTCGCACCGGAACTTCGACGCACCGATGCGGTCCAGGGTCGTCGTCTTTCCGGCGGGGTAATTCTTGTAGATGCGGTAGGTTATCATGCCGTCGCCGTACTGTTCGGCATGCCGGCGGAACTCCTCCTGCGAGGCTCCCTTTATCATATCCTCGTGCAAGACCGAATCCTTGACATGAATGGTGTAGCTGTAGTACTGCGACAGTTTCTTGCCCACTTCCAGCATCATGGTTTCCGTGACGGGCTCCTTCTCTACGTTCAGGGTGTCTATCCGCATGGTGGCCTGGTACTGCACCCGGAAGAGGGTGGTGTCGATCACTTCCCCCGGTTTCAGATCGTCGGGCGTGATGATGGTTACCTGCTGGGCATACACTCCGGTGATAAAACTCAGGCAGAGCCAACTAAATACGATGAATCTTGTTTTCATATTTCTTCTGTTTTAAAGTTTCGATGGGACAAATGTAACGGGCATCGGGCGTATTCGTCTTCAAAAGTTATTACTGAGATATTACGCTGCCCGAAAAACATTCACCGCGCGTATGGATTATGTAGGCAGACTGTTTATCTTTGCCCGAAACAGAACGAAAGATATGGAACGAAGAATCAAAATAGTGTGGATACTTACCTTGCTGACCTGTATGTTGATGATCGGCGGGCAAGGTTACTGGCTGTACAACCAATATGGCTACTCGGTAGACGAGTATATGCACGTCATGCACGGGCAACTGCTGGAACTGGAGAAGAGCGAGTTCAAGGCCCGTTACGAGCAGAAGAATTCCCGGAGCAAACTGGATGTGCGGACAGACCAGACACTTCATGTGCACTACCAGATGCAACTGCCCGATTCGCAAAACACGAGCGGGCGCAGTAAGTGGGGAGTGACCTTCTCCGAGAAACAGATGCCCCAGGTGCCGACAGATAGCAGCATCGTCCGGGATTCGTTCGTCGTGGAGAATATTCCTTCGGAGTTAGTCATGGAAGCCGCTTCCCGCTACACCGCCGAGCAGACTACTCCGTTTACCGTACAGCATTTCGATTCCCTGCTTCGCACCCTGCACGTGGAACCGGAGGATATACAACTGACACGTACGGACGCCTACCAATGGGCAGGCACTTATGCTCCGGGCGGACGGCTTTTCCGCCCACTGATGCACATTGTCTATCCGTATAACCCGTTGAAGAAGGAAATTGCTACCGCCACCCTGGTCATTCCGCTCGACCCGCTCATCCGGCAGATGGGTTGGCAACTCCTGGGCAGCATCTGTTTAGTCATCCTGCTGCTCTTTTGCTTCGTCTACCAGATCAAGACCATCCTGAAACAACGCCGGCTGGACGAACTGCGCAAGAACTTCGTCAACACCATGATACACGAATTGAAACGCCCTGTGCAAACCTTGAAGATGTGTGTAGCCGCCCTGAGCGACAAGGCCATGCGTACCGACGAGCAAGTCATGGACGAGGTGGTACGCGATGCCATGTTCGAGATCGACAACCTCACCGCTTACCTCACCAAGGTACGCGATATGACCCGGGCCGACTACGAGCATACGCCCCTTAGCATACGAACCTTCGACCTGAAGGCTACCATCGACAAGTTGGTGCGTCTCTGCAACCGTCCCGACGGAAAGAGGGTGAACATTACCACTCATTTCGATATGGACACCCCGCTTGTCACCGCCGACCCTGTTCATGTGGCCAATATCGTCAGCAACCTGATCGAGAACTCTGTGAAGTACTCGCATGATCAGGTAGATATTCACATCGACTGTCAACTGCACGGCACCAGCCTCACCCTCTCGGTGGAGGACAATGGCATCGGCATCCCGCACTCCGCCCAGTTGCGCGTGTTCGATAAGTTCTACCGGGCCGACAACCTGCCCGACCGTAATATCCCCGGTATTGGCTTGGGACTGAGTTATGTGAAGCTACTCACCGAAGCCCATCGCGGAACCGTGTCGCTACGGAGTCGTCCCGGCGAAGGTACAACGGTACTTATAAGTTTCCCACAATGAATAATATTAACCACAGAGTCACACAGAGTTCCACAGAGTTTTAATTTTTCTCCAGTAGTAAATAATAAAACTCTGTGTGACTCTGTGGTGAACTAAAGCAACAACAAATATGAAACCTCTTAAAATACTCTTTGCCGACGACGACCTGAAATACTCCATGTTGTTGAAACGCTTCCTCGAAAACGAAGGATACGAAGTAACGTATGCCGGAAACGGGCTCATCGCCGTCGAACAATTCCCATTGGTGAAACCCGATCTGGTACTTCTCGACATCAACATGCCCGGCTACAACGGCTTCGAAGTCGCCGCCCGCATCCGCGAAACAGACAAGCACGTGCTCATCTTCTTTCTGTCCGACCGCTCCGACAAGGCCGACCGCCTCGAAGGTTTCCGCCTGCAAGCCAACGACTACATCGCCAAACCCTTCTACCCCGAAGAACTCATCGCCCGTATCCGCGAACGCTTTGCCGCCGCCGATACGGTGGAAGAAGAAACCTACCGCATCGGTCAATCGGTGTTCAACTACAGCACCAACGAGATACGCACCGGCAACCAGAAAGTACTTATCACCTCCCGCCAGGCCGATATCCTGCGCATCCTTACCCGCAACCTGAACGTAGCTGTAGACCGGGAGATTATCCTGACTGCCGTCTGGGGCAATGCCTCTTATGCCAATTCCCTGGCACTGAATGTACAAATCACCTACTTGCGCAAAGCCTTTGGCAACGATCCGGAGGTAAAGATCGAATCCCTGATGAAGAAAGGCTACCTGCTGAGAGGGTAACTCCTGCAGGCTTTTCGTATGCCACTTTACAGATAACCGTCTATAGAGTCTTGTTGCCCCTAACCTCTGTAAAGTACTTCGTAATACCGAACAGGGGAATATTTTCCATCCATTCTTGATCCTGATAGCCTAACATCGATATCCGCAATCCTTTCAATGAGTATTGTGGATGGCTTTTAATATACTCCGACATAGATTTGGCCCTGACATTCTCTTCGGCTTTTACTTCGATGGGAACGACGCGCTTATCGGTTTGGATAACGAAATCTATCTCGGCAGGAGTTGGGTCGCTACTCCAATAATAAGTAGAGATGCCCATAGATACAAGTTGTTGGAGGACAAATTGCTCAGTGAAGGCACCTTTGAACTCCTTGAATACATTGTTTCCTACCAACATCTGACTGGCAGGTGCGTCGGCCATACAACCCAACAGACCGCAATCAAGGAGGAATAGTTTAAACGCTCCCAAGTCCTCATAAAACTTCACGGGTATCTGCAACTCCTTTACCCGGCAAACTTTATGAACGATGCCTGCATCAATCAACCACTGAATAGCCAACTCATATTCGTTGGCACGGGCTCCTTTCTTCAGCACATTATAGATAAATTTTTTGTTCTCCTTGACTAACTGCGAAGGGAGGGATTGCAGCACCTGCCCGATGCGCATACTTTCGGTGGAATTGGTGTGCTTAGAAATGTCGCGCCGGTAAGCGTCGAGTATTTCATTCTGCTTGGTTCTCACTTCTTGCAAATCGTGGTTCTTTACATAGTTAGCCACAACCTCGGGCATTCCGCCTACGTAATAATACTGCCTCAAAAGGTCGATGTATTTGCTCCGGAGTATGTTCAATAGTTCCCAATCCGGTTGGTGAAAAAGATCGCTCAAAGAAGACTCTCCTACAGCCATCAGGAATTCCTCAAAATCGAGGGGGTACATCCGGAGAAGATTGACTTTGCCCACCGGAAACGACTCTGCACGTCCGATGGTTATGCCTAATAGAGAACCAGCCGCTATCACATGATATTGGGGCGCATTCTCTTGAAAGTATTTTAAGCTGTGCAATCCACGCCTGACCTCTTGCAGCTCATCGAGGATAATCAGCGTCTTACCGGCTTCTATTTTTGTTCCGGTTATAGCTTGTAGTGTTAATAAAATTCTGGGGATATTGTAATCCATGGCAAATAGTTCTTTCGCCAAGGGTTCTTCATCGCAATTGACATAAGCCACATTCTCGAACTCCAGTTGCCCGAAACGCTTCATTATCCAAGTCTTTCCTACTTGACGCGCTCCTAATAGAATGAGTGGTTTACGCCCAGACTCATCTTTCCATTTCCTTAGTTCTCTTATGATCTTTCTTTCCATATTATTATTTTCTTAATAGGTTGAATTAAAGCTGTTTGCTTGCAAAGATACATTTTATCGATGGTATATTGTGTTGTATATTACATTTTTTCGATGATACATACGGGTAATCAATACATTTTATCGATGATTGGACCGGTTTACTTGTAGCAGCCTAATAAAGTGAAAATATACATAGATGTATTATACATTGATGTATATTTTGTATATTTGTCCCATAAACTAAAGCAGTAGAAATCATGAAATCACCTTTTCAATACGGAACATTGGTCGATAAAGAGAATTTTGTCAACCGGGTAGAAGACAGGAAACGGTTGAAAGAACTCCTTTCTTCCGGCATTAATGTGATGTTGATATCACCACGTCGGTGGGGAAAATCTTCATTGGTGAAGGTCGCTATGGACGAACTGAGGGCAGAAGACGAGCGGGTACGTGTATGCTTCATCGATGCATTCAGCGTAAAAACCGAAGAGGAGTTCCTGCAGGCATTCGCCCGCGAAGTAATTTCTTGCGCTTCTTCCACTTGGGAAAAACGATTAGAAGACGTAAAACGCTTCCTTACCGGAGTGACACCCAGCATCTCGATCAAAGAGAATATGAGTGAAACACTTTCTTTGGACCTGAAGTTCGGTTTTGCAGAGAAAGAAACCATGGAGATACTGGCCCTGCCCGAGAAGATTGCCGAGGAAAAGAACCTCCATATCATTGTCTGCATCGACGAATTCCAGCAGTTGGCATTATTGCCCTCTTACGCTTCTCTGGAAGGGAAGATGCGTTCCATATGGCAGACTCAGCACCGGGTATCTTATTGCTTCTACGGTAGCAAGCGGCACATGATGCTGGATATATTCAATAAATCCTCCAATCCGTTTTATCGTTTTGGTCAGGTACTCTTTCTGCAAAAGATAGCGAAAGAGGAGTGGGTACCGTTTATTGTAGAATCATTCCGGAAGACCGGTAAAGAAATCACGGAACAGCAGGCCGGTTTTATTTGCGATACTGTGAAATGCCACTCGTGGTATGTACAGCAGTTCTCTTTCTTTGTGTGGGCGGCTACCCAGACAACGGTAACCGACGAAGGCATACAGCGACAGTTGCAACTATTGATAGATACCAATATGCCTATGTTTATATCGGATACGGAGAACCTCACGGCTGCTCAGGTGGCCATGCTACGGGCGGTGGCCGACGGCGAATTCCGGTTTAATGCGGTAGCTGTCGTAAGTAAATACGGATTGGGCAATGCGCAGACTATCACCCGGAACAAGCGTATCCTGGCCGAACGGGACTTTATAGAAAAACATGAGGACAGTTTTGTTTTTGCTGATCCTGTCTTCGAACTTTGGTTCCGGCAATACTACATGTAGTTCTCTGGATACCTTGCAGATGAGAAGCCCTCCTTCGTGATCATAGATCGAATCACGAAGGAGGGCTTTCTTAATGACTGAAAAGCGGCGCGTTAATCCGCCGTGACATTGCGTGCCGTTACGGATGTCCATGGCGTGATAGTACCCGTTACCTGGACTCCCGTCCGCTTGATGGTCACAATGTACGTATATTCCGAGCCGGCGGCAAATTCCGTGGCGGCATCCACCTTCCAGGTGAATACATCCCCGTTGATGGTGAACTCTACCGACACATCGCCCAGAGTCGCTACCGTACGCGGCAGGACGATGGCTTCGTACCTTGTGCCGCTGGCGGCGGTGTACGGCGTGATGGCTGCCGGTGTACCCGGTGTAGTGCCGAGCGTTCCCGTTTCCAGGTCGAAGGTATTGCGGGTGTTCATGCCCTTGATGCTTACTGCCATGCCGGCGAGGTCCGTAGTCGTCAGCCCGTCGCCCGGTAGGGTTTCCAGGACGAGCTTCACCAGCTTGTGCTCGAAGGTCAGCGGTACGTTGGTGTTCGTCTTGCTCTTTGCTTTGGCGTTGTTGCTGTACAGCAGG
>JAVBUC010000051.1:0-46137 GCA_031555765.1 Bacteroides sp.
TCTCATCAGGAAGAAAGTAGGATGCCAAAGTACGGTATATGTCTGTTTGCGATTGATCCATGCTGCAAATATATGAAACTTTCATGTACCGCGTAGCGACAGTCTCGGCTAACCTCGCCACGGACTATCGCCGCTGACCCAAAATATACGAACTTATTCTCCGCTTGTTCCTATCAATAAACAAGAATATATAGCATTAGAAAAGGTTACAGATATAATGTTGAACAATGACTATGTACAGTGTACCGAATGCCAATACTGCATGCCGTGCCCTTATGGTCTTGACATACCAAAAATCTTTGGTCATTATAACCGTATAATAAGCGCAGGACATAGGCTAAAAAGTTCCAAAGACGAGAATTATAAAGAAGCCCGACGGGCGTTTCTTGTCGGATATGACAGAAGTGTTCCCAAATTTCGTCAGGCAAGCCATTGTATAGGATGCAATATTTGCAAATCTCATTGTCCGCAAACAATCGACATTCCGCAAGAAATGCGACGTATTGATTTATATGCAGAACGGTTGAAGCAAAAGATAGACTTTTAAGTCTATCTTTTGCTCTTTACAGCCATAAGTTGCAAACAGTCCAAGCCAAACATATATTTTGAACCCTGCGATTCGGGATTGGTGCCAATTATCTGCACCTTCAATTTAATCTTTCCAGATTCACTGCCAAAAACGCCCAATGATATAGGTTTAGAGTTTGTCACCACTTCATTATAAGCATCAAAAACGATGTTTGTAGGATGATCGTTTATCATGAAACTTATTTTACCATAATCGATAGCCATGGTTGAATAAAGGACCAATTTGTATTTGCCGTCCTTTAATCCGTCCATTGTGAATTCCACAAAATCATCCGTATTACCACCATGACCTGTCAACTGGGTAGCTTGGCTCCATTTACCATGCGGAAAACCAAACATGTTTTGTTTATCGATATTTATCGAAGGTGATTTGGCCGTTATCGCCATATCTTCGAATTCAATGCTGTTTTCTATTTTGTATGTTGCAGGATTTTCAGGAGCCGGTAGTAACTTCATTTTCGCCTCATCGACACCTGATGTGCCCATCGCTTTGGCATGATAATCGCCGTACCAATAGATAGTGGTCGCATAATCTACATAGCCTCTGATCCAGCCTATCATCTCTATGTCGAACTTGAATTTCTGCATAAACGGTATCCCGTCTAAATTACGGGTACGGAAAAAAGTATTGTATCCATGCGAACTTGCTAAATCGGCACGGGGAGCACCTCCGAAAGGCGTTTGAAACGGTATTACCGGAGCCCATGAGCTATTGTAATAATCTTCGGTTCCTGTACCGAAATGCGAAGGGAATGTGTCATCGTCCACCCAGATTTTCTCGTCACCTTCGCCATACCAGGCAGGTGCATGATTGAATAGGGATAGTACATCGCCCATATAAATACCTTTACCCTCGATGGTGGCGAAATTCCAATCCGCACAAAATTCGCCTTCTTCGGGTTTATCATGTATATAAATATTCCGTTCTTGTCGCCACGATGCATGAAAATAGAGCGAACGTTCCTCCCATTTATAAGGAATAACGCTGGCCTGCATGCTACCGGTAATCTCTTGTCCCGAGAGATTAGTCAGTTTCAACACTCCTTTTCCTTTATAGGGCATCATCCACCGGCATGAAATATTCCCCGCACCATCGGATGACAAGTACCAACTTTGGGTAGAAGGTGCTCCCATACCTCCCCCCGAGAAATCACTCAACGGAACCCATACGGTCTGTTTATCGTCAAATTCGGCACTAAAGATCAATTGGCGCATGACTTGTCCGTAATTGGCAGAATCGACAGCGATCCGGAATGTCACTTCATTGACCGCATTCTCACCATCAGGTAGTATTATTTCCAGTGTATCTGAATGCTGAGTGGCATTTATTGTGATTCCTTGCTGAACCACAGGATTCAGCAGCAAGTTATTTACCTCGCGTATCTTCTTATCTGCTCTGCTTACCACTTTTTCCGAGAATGTTTCGACAGCTGTATTTTCTGCATATTTCCGATAATTGATGCCGTAATATTTAGGCGTGGGGGCAACGTCTTTCGCATCTTCAAAAGTAATTTTACATGCTTGGGCATAAGGGATAGGTAAGAACAGGGTATTCCCACCTTTGCCACCGGGTGTATAACTGGTATGCGGCTGTAATAAACCTTTGCCCAGTGAAGAAATACCCATACACATAAGATCATAAGCAGGAATCACCCAGCCGGGAGTTTCGTCACCATCAAAATAAAAACGCCATGTACCACGTTTATCAATGGTTGTAATCCATATACGAGTGATAACTCCGGGGCCTTTTTCATCAAACATGACATTTTCGATCCGGCCCTTCACAGTATCCGTACGTATAACGCCAAAACCATCCGCATTAGCAAACCAATGGGCAGAGTCGGGCGAAACCGAAAGCCTGTCGTAACTACTTTGCTGATGACAGGTATAATACGGTTCGGGGCAACGAGTCGCCGCTTCAAACGATACCATTTCGTCGAGTAATGTTTCCAGCGTTATTTCTTTGTTCCCGGTACATGAAAGCAGTACACCCGTAAGTACTGTTGCCAATGTTAACGTTTTAAATATGCGCATAGTTATAGATATTACAATTCCCAAAAAGCTTTTAAATCATGAATAATAAGATTCTCCAACAAAACACTCCCGTTCGAGAAGAGCTTCACATTTCCATCCCTGCACTCGGGCAAATAGTAAAATGCACCTGAAACTTCACCTTGATTCACGAAAACTTCTATCGATCCGATATCCGATAAAATATCGAGCTCGATACTTCCATTTACCGGAGAAACTTTAAACTCCCTGATGGGGTTGCCATTTTGCAAGGAAACAATCAATTTCTCGTCGCGTGGCTGATACTTTACTATAAAGCCATCTATATTAAATCCAAAAGCTTCAGAATGCGATTGATTGATATTGAATGTTGATTTCAGATGAAATACAGGATTCCTGAATGAGGATGTAATATTGCTGGAAGCATCGACTGTTACATTCTTCCATTCATGTTTGCCTTTGTAAAGGTTCTCGATTTCCCTGACCGGCATGCTTTTCAATACATATTCACCGTTGATTTCATGCAGAGTCAACTCACGGGGAAAAGACATTTGCTGGTTAAATGGCATGCCGTGAAATACGCTGCCATTCATCCACGCCACTTGTATGCGCCTGTTATCGGGAGCATTACTATACGTTTGCACTGCATAATAATTAGTGCCGTTATCCATCCGCAACGGTTTTGTTTGGGGTACGAAGTGTTTTCCATCAAAATCACCGACCAGATAGGTACTGTTGGCACCTGTAAATACCCATTTGCTCTTCGAAAGATTACCTTGTACAGGCATATCGAAGAAATCGGGGCACTCATCGGCACCTTCAAGTACAAAGCGATCGACTTCTGTCCAGTTCTTCAAATCGGATGACGTGCAGAGTATATACTCCTGCTTATCGAGGTACAATGCCATTACCCATTTGCGGCTTGGCTCATGCCATATCACTTTAGGGTCACGGTTATATTTGGTTATGGTAGGTATGACCGGGTTTTTGGCATATTTCACCCATGTACGTCCTTTATCGGTACTGTAAGCGATGCTTTGACTGTGTTGCAAATGGCGTGTACGGAAGCCCACGCCACCTGCTGAAGTGTATATGGCAACAAGTGTTTCTTCAGGACCTTTCACTCCAAGCGTATTGTTCTTATCTACAACTGCCGAACCCGAAAACATGGGTCCCCATTCATCGGGATGCAAGGCATCTCCCAATTCTTTCCAATGAACTAAGTCGGGACTCACCGCATGCCCCCAAGTCATGTTATTCCAATTGAAACCGTACGGGTTGTGCTGATAAAACAAATGCCATTCACCGGCATACCACACCAACCCATTAGGGTCGTTCAACCAGCCGCGTTGCGATGTAAAATGAAATTTAGGGCGTAGACTTTCTTTATAGAACGTCTCCTGTCCGTTCGGGCTATCCGACTGGTAAATTTGATTCATACCTTCCTTCACTTTACCATTATCAGGTATGCGGAACTCAAGTTCTTTTCCTTTCCACTGCTCGCAGTGAAGGCTCACCCAAAAATCAGGACGATCACCGTCCAGCTCAATTTCCATATCATGAAGCAATGCACCTTTATATAAAAGCTCCAATCGCTCGGTCAAAGCACCTGTACGCACTGGGAAATTGAGAAAGTTGCTTGTTATAGTCAATTTCCGGCTAATAACTTCTTTCTCTTTTTTGTTATCGGATTGAAAGAAAAAGTCGGCATTAATAAAACCCCAGCCATCTTTGGAGTTGTCGACCATCTTAATTTGTGCCTTCTTCCCTTTATAAGCCTTCACATCCCAGCATTCATAATCCAGCACACGTCTGTTATTGCCTGCCGAACGTTTTACTTCCTTACCATCAACGAACAATGCGATGTAAACACGGTCCATATCAGCTCCGCCACCAATCAAAAAATTGAGATATTTTCTTTTGATTATAAATTCCGGCGATGTAAAACTGCCCACTCCAGCATCGCCTATCGTATAACTGGTAGCCATGTTCTTCCCCTCAAAGCCATTGTCGCCCCATCCAAGTAAAGCCGATGTAGGCAAAGGATTGGCAGCAAACGCATCGCCTTCAATTTTCCATTCGGCATATGAATTGCCTTCAAAATCTGTTATCAGAATATCTGATTTATCCAGCTGAACAGTTAATGCCTGCGCATTCATTGTCAATGCGGTCATTAAGCAAAATACAATAGTAAGATAATGTTTCATGTTTCTAATATTTAATATACACAAGTGAAGGATCGCCGTCGGTCTTTACTTTCTCTGTGGGTACACAATCAAATATTTCGGTGGTCTCATTCACATAAAACACACTGTTACTCTGCTGATTTTCGATCAGCAAGTTTGTATATCTGTTCCGTGTGCCACTCAGAGAGCGTATGGTTACCGGATTTACAACATTAGTTCTCCATTCGCACTTGATAGTATTCGATGAAAACAAATTTGCATCACCCTCCACACGTATAGCCCCATAATCGGCACCTTTACCCATCATCTGGTTTTCGCTATCAAGCATCCAGAATACATTGTTGCTTACAAGGTTATTATTACCTTTGATTTCGAGAATTCCCAGATAGAAGCTTTTAAAGTTATTCCCCGATATATTTACATGATGGCAATTGTCCAACACGAGGTTGTTTACACCATCGGGGTACACATGGTTATTGGTAAAGATAAGATTGCTTTGATTGCTCAGTTTGCAGGTAATTCCACTTGGTTGCGCACCCAACTGGCAATTTGATATCATATTCTGTATGCCTTCGTGCATCTCAATGCTGTTTGCCACCTCACAAATCCAGCTGTCTTGTATGATCATGGCATCGGCAGCGATTACTTTTATTCCAGTATTCAGATTGATACCTATAATGTTCGATATATGGCAACGATCGTTATCATGTTCCACAAAAATGCCTGTTCCGTTATTCGATTTACCTCCCGATAGGAGCAAATCTTTTATTTCAACGCCGCTAATCCTATTCTTACGTCCATTTACATCTTTCATAGGAGGAATATGAATACCGTATGGGGCATTGCGCAAAATGAGTTTGCTACCTCCTCCGGGACCTAACAGTTTATTCACATCCACATCCACATTGCTGCGCATGCCGGGATTAATGCCTTTAATGGTTATAAAATTTCTATCGATTGTAATGGGCTTATCGAGCACAAAGTCGCCTTCCGGAATGACAATAACACCTCCCGAAGCGGGCATTTCCGAAATAAGTTTGTTTATTACACCGGAGCAATCGGTACTTCCATCGCCTATGGCTCCATAGTTGGTGATTACTTTTTCATACGTAGAGTTCTCAATTTCCTGCGTATAATACTCTTCTTTGGTGCACCCCGTAAGAATAATCAGGGTGAATAAGCCTAATGTTTTGTTTAGAATGGTCATAAGATTTATTTTTGAGATAAAGAGTGGCACAAAGCATCTACCGACAGGTGCTTTGCGCCATTCGGTTTTTAGTCTGATAGAATGTAATAAGTCTACAGCAACCGGTTGCGCAATACCTCCGGCAACTCCGGCATGGCACCGCTCTGGGTACAGACATACGCCGATACTTCCACGGCCAACTTATGTGCTTCGGGCACCGTCTTCCCGCGAAGCAGTGACGCACAGAAAGCAGCGGTAAACGAATCGCCCGCCCCTACCGTATCGGCTACGGGCACTTTCGGCGTTTCCTGGAAAGAGATAGCTCCCGGCGTAAACACGTAACTTCCATTGGTACCACAAGTCAGGATCAACATTTTCAGGTTGTACTTGGCTATCAGTATCCAGCACTTATCCTGCAGGTCGATACCCGGATAGCCGAACATGCGGCTCACTGCCACCAGCTCTTCGTCGTTAATCTTCAGGATGTTGCAACGCTGACAGGATTGCTCAATGATCTCCTTTGTATAGAACCCCTGACGCAGGTTGATATCGAATATCTTCAACTGATCGGGCGTATCGGGCATCGTGTCCAGAAAACGGTTGATGGTGCCCCGGCTCACTTCATTGCGTTGTGCCAGCGAACCGAAACAAACGGCACGCGTACTGAGTGCCAACCGCTTCAACTCGTCTGTAAACGGGATATTGTCCCACGCCACACCTTCCTTGATCTCGTAGCAAGGCACGCCTACTTTATCCAGCGTCACCTGCACCGTCCCGGTGGGATAATCCACCCGCTCGATGAGATGCTTCACCTGCTTGGAACGGAATACGTCGAGAATCTCGTCGCCCAACTCATCACGACCTACGGCACTGACTACCCGACTATCGAAACCAAACTGCGACACATGATAGGCAAAGTTGGCCGGAGCCCCGCCTAATTTCTTTCCATCGGGCAGCACATCCCACAGTGCCTCGCCCATTCCTACGATTATATGATTCATACCTATTGATTTAATTGCGTTTGATTTTCAGTGTGTAGAACAGCAGATAGACCACGCCGACCGTCATCACCGCCACAGCACCTACCTGGCCAATGGCATCGGATGCCACGCCCATGGCCAACGGGAAGATGGTTCCGCCGAAGAGTCCCATGATCATCAAGCCGGAAACTTCGTTCTTCTTCTGCGGCATCTTCAGCAATGCCTGTGAGAAGATGATGGGGAATACATTGGAGTTGCCAAAACCGATCAGGGCGATGCAAACGTAGATCATCGGCTGTGTGTCGGCCACAAAGAGTCCGACCATGGCAGCCAGCATCATCACTCCACTAATACCGAAGAATACTTTGGGCGACATCTTTTGCAGGATAAAAGCCCCCAGGAAGCACCCGGCGGTACGGAAGATGAAGTACAGGCTGGTGGCAAAACCTGCCTCGTCGAGCGACATGCTGAGGCGTTCCATCAGTATCTTCGGTGCCGTAGTGTTGGTACCTACGTCGATACCTACATGGCACATGATACCGATGAACGACAACAGTACGAAAGGCTTACCCAGCAACGCCAGGCACTGCCCGAAGGTAGAAGGTTTGCCTTCTTCTTTCTCTTCGTCGATGTGCGTGCCGCTCAACCAGAGGATAGCCACCACAGCCACCATCATATACACCGGGAAGAGCACGCGCCAACCAAGTCCGAACGACGGCATGGCCTGTGTAGCCCCCCACATAGCAATATACGGAGCCAGAAACGAGGCGATGGCTTTCACAAATTGTCCGAAAGTCAGGCTGCTGGCCAACTTATCCCCACGGATGATATTGGAGAGCAGCGGGTTCAGCGAGGTCTGCATCAGCGCATTACCGATGCCGAGCAACGAGAACGAAACGAGCATCAGCGCATAGCTATCGCCGAACACGGGCAGCAACAGGGAGGCGAAAGTCACCACCAAGCTGAGCAGCACGGTCTTCTTGCGTCCGATGCGGCTCATCAACATGCCGGTGGGCACGGAGAAGATCAGGAACCAGAAGAAGACGAGCGACGGGAAAATATTGGCTTGCGAGTCGGTGAGGTTCAAATCGGCCTTCACATAATTGGAAGCGATACCCACCAGGTCTACAAATCCCATGGCGAAGAAGCAGAGCATCACCGGGATGAGTTTGGAATATATATTTTTTTGCATATACGGATGATTATTGTTCACCACAGAGTCACACAGAGTTCCACAGAGTTCAAATTTTACTCCACTGAACTAAAAGAAAAACTCTGTGGAACTCTGTGTGACTCTGTGGTGAACCCATTATTTTAATTCAAGTTTGTGAACCTGGAGTGATGTCACCTGGTAACTACCGCCTTTGGCATAGAAGCTGATACGGTTGTACGGTTCGGACGGGAAGACGAGGTTTGTCATCGCAAACCGTCCACCGTTGCCGAAGGCTTCGATGCTGGCTTTGTCTACGAACAAACGAAGGGTCATCTCTTCACCAACCTCTGCCGGAGCGGAAGTCACAGCCGGAAACTCTTTGCTGAACTGCGTAGCTCCGCTTTTGGTGCGGTCCATGGTAAACTTCTTCTCCACCAGGTTGTAGTACATCTCTATCTCCTCACCTTGGCTATTGAAGAGCTGGAAGCCGATTACCTCTGCATTCTTATTGCGGATGGTGAGCTCTATCTCATACGTACCGGTATTGTCGGACAAGAGTTTGTCGAGGTTGTATGTGCGGTCTACCTTGAACGATTGTTTGCCGGAAGACTTGCCGCGAAGCATCGCCAACTCGGGCGATGGGGCGCACTTCACGTACGTCTCGCCGTTGGAAGTGTAGAGCGACAAGTCGCGTGGAACGGAGTTGGCACTGCGGAACTGCTTCGTGGGTACGTTGTTGGCGTACTCCCAGTTGCTCATCCACGCCAGGGCGATGTGTCGTCCGGCGGGTGCGTTGCTCCACGTCACCGTGGCATAGTGGTCCTTTCCCCAGTCCATCCACTTGGTGACGGCAGGCGATTCGTTGACAAACTTCTTACCGTCGAACGTGCCGACGAAGTACTGCGTAGCCGATCCGCCAAAGATACCGCCGGGGTTGAGGTTGCACACCAGCACCCACTTCTTCAGTTCGGTACCTTCGATGGGCAGTTCTATCAGGTCGGGACATTCCCACACGCCACCGTGCGCACCTTGTCCTTCGCCGAAGCGACTTTCCAACGTCCATTCTTTCAGATTAGCCGATGAATAGATCTGCATCTCCTGACCAGCTGCGAGGATCATCGCCCAACGACTGGTCGGTGCATACCACAGCACTTTCGGGTCGCGGAAGTCGCGTACGGTCGAGGTCAGTATCGGATTGCGGTCGTATTTCTTGAACGTGCGACCGTTGTCTAAGCTATAAGCTAAGCTCTGTGTCTGTCGTTCGCCCGCCGAGGTATACATAGCCACGATGGCTCCGGCACCAAAACCGGCCGTATTATCCGTATCGACCACGGCACTGCCGCTGAAGATAGTGCCCAATCCGTCGGGCGCAATGGCGATGGGAAAGTGTTCCCAGCGCAGCAGGTCGCGGCTCACAGCATGCCCCCAGTGCATGTTGCCCCACATGGAGCCATACGGGTTGTGCTGATAGAACAGATGGTACTCACCATCCTTATATACCATACCGTTGGGATCGTTCATCCATCCGTACATGGGAGTGAAATGATACAGGGGGCGGAAGTTCTCCCGGTTGGCCGTATCGAACGTATCGGACAGATCCATCGCCCGCCAGCAGAGGGCTTCGTCGGAAATTAGTTGGAAGTTGAACGAAAGGCTCTTTTCGCTATAAGCCGACAGATCCACCGGCACAAAGTAGTCGATACTCTTGACGGCCAGCCGGACGTTCATATTCTGCACCACGTCGTTGTCCACAATCATGTAGAGTTTCGCTTCGGGTGCCGATTCTTCCACGGGCAACAGGAGGTACTTCTTCGGCGCATCAATGCGAACGATGCTTTGTCCGTCGCCCAGGTGTTTGACAACGAACGGTGGGTTCACCGCCTGACAGGAGATGAAGGTAGCCGCCACACCTATTATATATAGGCCGATGGCGCGCCGCGTTAGTTGACATAAGTTTCTTAAATGATTCATGTTTTTTGGTATTACTTTCAGTGAATACTATAAGTCTTGCTCGGGAAAGCTTTTGCAAAGAAAGCGATTTCATCGATGTTTCGATGCAACTTTTGTTTCAAAGGTTAGTATTTTTGATTCAACTGGGTCGCTGCGCGGTGCTTTTACTTTCTCTTTTGCCTTGACGCAAAAGAGAAAGTAAAAGACAGCGCAGCAAAAACCACACAGTGAAACAAAACTCGCTATCTTTGAAACAAAATTTATAGCCCATTCCAACCAATCCCTGCATCTTTGCAGCATAAGTTCAAGCCGGGAAAGCTACTGAAAAAGTTATTGTTAAACTTAAAAATTAAAAGATTTATGAAAACATTGCCGTTAGGTAAACTGTGTATTTGGATAGTCTGTCTATTCGTAGCACAAGTCGTTTATGCACAACAGATATCTGTTACAGGTACAGTTGTATCGGGAACTGATAATCTTCCTATCATTGGTGCCTCCGTCTTGCAAAAAGGCACATCGAATGGAACTATCACAGATATAGATGGTCATTTCACCTTAAACGCTCCCGCGGGTGCTACCATCCAGGTTAGTTACATCGGATTTATAACACAAGAAGTACGTATAGAGAAAAACAAGCGGTTGGACATTGTCTTAAAAGAAGACGCCCTCGCACTCGATGAGGTCGTTGTGACAGGATATATGTCAGAGAAAAAGGCCGACCTCACGGGTTCCGTATCTGTTGTAAAAATGTCGGATATAGCAAGCATCCCTACAGGAAACGCTTTATCTTCCCTGCAAGGACGTGTGGCGGGTATGAATATCACAACGGATGGAACTCCGGGTGGAGTAAACACCTCAACCATGATTCGGGGACGGACTACGCTGGGCAATAATACACCCTTGTATGTTATCGATGGAATTATGACCCGCGATAATATTGCCCAGATTATTTCAGCCAATGACATCGAGTCTATCCAGGTATTGAAAGACGCAGCTTCGGCCTCTATTTATGGAACCCAGGCTTCGAACGGAGTTATCATCATTACGACTAAGAAAGCCAAGAAAGGAGAAATCAGAGTAAACTTTGACGCATCTTTAACCGCTCAGACATACAGCTCACCCATTAAGATGCTCAACGCGCAACAATGGGGCGATGTCTATTGGAAAGCTTATCAGAACATCGGTTTGCAACCCAGTCATGACCTGTATGGAAACGGCTCTTCTCCTGTTATACCTGAATATATATATAATGTGGAAGGTGAAGCCAAAATACGTTCGGGCAATACAGATTGGGCAAAAGAAATCTACAGCACTGCCTTGATGCAGAATTACAATGTGACATTGACCAAAGGAACAGAGAATGGTTCTTCCTCCTTGTCTCTGAACTACCTGGATCATGACGGTCTGGTAATGAATACCAATTTCAGCCGTTTCAATACCCGTTTGACATCGGACTACCAGTTTCTTGATAACAGACTCCGCATGGGTGAGAGCGTTGCTGTAAATCGTTGGACGGAAGTTGCCAAATCGGGCGGGATAGAGGAATTAGTCATCGCACAGCATCCTATTATTCCGGTATACGACGAAGCCGGCGGATATGCAGGTCCTACGTATGGTATTGGCGATAAGCCCAATCCGGTACGCCTGATGGATAATGAGAAGAATAACCGTCGCGAATACTGGCGTATTTTCGGAAATGCTTATCTCGAAATAGAGCCGATCAAAAATTTAGTTCTGAAAACTAATTTCGGTATGAACTACTACAATGAGTTCCTCTCCGTATTTGTACCCAAATGGCACGAAGGAAACCGCTCGGTAGATAAAAATGAGCTGACTACATCGAACAGATATACCAATGAGTGGGTTTGGTCCAACACCATTGCTTATTCCCTGGACATCAACAAACATTCGGCCTCTTTCCTGGGCGGTATGGAGGCCAAAGAGTATCGTGGAGAGTCGCTGTACGGATATCGTAGCAACTTCCTGTTGGAAGATACCGATTTCCGCTACCTGGATGCCGGTGGTGACGACCAACGAAATGGTAATATCGCCAGCCGGACCGCCATGGTCTCTTATTTCGGAAAGGCTAATTACTCGTTTGACAGCCGGTACCTGGTGTCGGCCACCATACGTCGTGACGCTTCTTCGCGCTTCGGTTCTAACAACAATTACGGTATATTCCCCTCCGTGTCGGCTGGTTGGCGTTTGAGCCAGGAATCCTTTATGAAAGAAATTTCCTGGTTGTCCGACCTGAAACTCCGTGGTTCCTGGGGCATTAACGGTAGCGACCTTATTGACAATGAGGCAACTTACACCAAGTATAAGATGAATATCACTACCGGCGGATATGACATTACCGGTTCAAATTCGACTGTCATAACCGGAGTCATCAAAGACCGGTCGGGCAATCCGAATGTATCCTGGGAGAGTACCACGCAAACAAACATCGGTATCGATGCCTCTTTCCTCAATAACCGGTTAGGGCTTACCGTGGACTGGTTCAACAAACAGACCAAAGACATGCTGATAGACCGTCCGTACATTGCCGTCATTGGCGAAGGTGGAACCTATGCGTACAACGGTGCTTCCATGAATAACAAAGGTCTAGAAGCCGTGGTGAACTGGCGCGACCGCATCGGAGATGTGGGATATGAAATCGGGGTAAACTTCTCTTATTACAAGAATAAGGTAACCGACCTGCCCGAAGATATTTATTACACAGCTTATGGAGGTAACGGTCGCGACCTGAGTATCGTAGGGCAACCCTTTGGTTCCTGGATGGGATATAAAACAGATGGACTCTATCGCACCCAAGCAGACCTCGACAATGGCCCCGAACAGAACGGTAAAGGCCTGGGACGTATTCGCTATGTGGATGTATCCGGGCCGGATGGTACTCCTGACGGTGTGATTAATGATTATGACCGTACCTGGTTGGGAACCGATCTGCCCAAGATGATTGGTGGGTTGAATCTTTCGTTCACGTATAAGCAGTTTGATGTATCGATGTTCTTCAACGGAATGGTCCGCAAAGCATACAACAATTCCAAATTCTATACGGATTTCTTCCAACTCTGGACAGGCAACCACTCTACACGCTTGCTGAATGCCTGGGATGCCGACACCCACTTCAACTCATCGATACCTGCGTTGACACCCGTCAATACAAACGATGAAGGACGTACATCCGAATACTTTATCGAAAATGGTAATTATATAAAGATGAAAAACCTGCAGATAGGGTATAATCTCCCCAACAGCATCCTTCAGAAAGTCCGTATGCGGAATGCCCGTGTGTACCTCCAGGCACAGAACCTGTTTACCATAACAAGCTATAAAGGTGCCGACCCGGAAGGATTGGGTTACCCCTATCCATTGCCCCGCACGTATACGCTTGGAGTGTCATTCGGCTTTTAATAACTAAAAATTTAATCCATAAAACATAGAATTTATGAAACTAAAATATATCGCTTACATAGCATTGGCTGCTTTGGGGATGCAAATGACAGCCTGCTCCGATGATTTTCTGGACACCAAACCACAAGGAGTTATCAGTGAAGAAGGATTGCAAGACGCCGATGGTGCAGATGCCCTTGTTATGGCTGCTTATGCCGCTTTAGCCGGCCCTCAGTCCAGATGGGATACCTGGTGGAGACCCACAACCAACTGGATACAGGGAGAGGTCCGCTCCGACAACGCCTATAAAGGTGGAGGAGGTATTACCGACGGATGGGAAACACATGCCTATGAAACGTTCACCGGCGTTTACCCCACTATCGGCCTTATAGACAGCAATTGGTTTCTCTTGTATTGCAGTGTACAAAGAGCTAACTCGGCTTTAAGAGTACTGAATGCCTCATCGGATGCAGATGTCCCCACCCGCCAGAAACTGATAGGCGAGATGAAAGTACTGCGGGCGCATTACTTCTTTGAACTGGCCCGCCAATTCAAAAAGATACCGTATTTCGATGAGAATGTGGCGTTGGAAGATTACATCAAAATTCCTAATGACGAGTTTACGCGTGACGAAATACTGGGTAAGATAGCTGATGAATTAGGTGAAGCAGCTGCTATGCTGCCTGTGACACAATCTGAAATAGGACGCGTCACTAAATATGCCGCCATCGCTTATCAGGCCAAGGTTAAATTATACCAGGCTTATGTACAAGACGACAATAATAAACTCGTTTCAATCAACAAAGGATTGATGAATGAAGTCGTTAATCTCTGCAATCAAGTCATTTCAAGTGGTAAATACGGCTTGAATGCTGATTTCCAACAACTCGATTTAGTGGAGTTTGAGAATGGGAAAGAGTCTATTTTCGGCGTTCAATATTCTGTGGGCGACGGATCTGAATCGGGTGGTAGAGTGAACTGGAGTAATCTGCTCAATACACCTCCGGGACCGGGATATAACGGCGACGGCTTTTATCTTCCCAGCCAAAACCTGGTGAATGCTTACCAGACAGATGCTAACGGGTTGCCGCTGTTCGGTACATTCAATAATACAGATTACGATGTGGTAACTGCCAACCCGGAAGGTGGAGTCACGATTACCAACAGAGAGGCCAATGTGGATCCTCGTCTGGACTTTACAGTAGGACGCGTAGGCATTCGTTGGAAAACCTGGGACGCTGCTACCATGACTACGGGATGGGTTCGTGAACCGGCCACCTATGGATATCATTGCAGCAAACGTTTCGTGGTATCTCCCGAAGATCCCAATATGATAAGTGGCTGGCCTTGGGGTGCTTCCTCACTCAACTGGCAGATTATTCGCTTTGCCGATGTGCTGCTTTGGAAAGCCGAAGCTTTGATAGAAGGAGATGGCGATCTGAACGAGGCACGGGAACTGATCAATCAGGTACGTCAGCGTGCTATGAACAGCAAGTACGCCAAAGACTGGAACGATCCCGAGAAATATGCTGCCAATTATAAGATCGGTCTTTATCCTGCCGAAGGTTGGACAAAGGACTATGCAAAAGAAGCATTGTACTTTGAAAACAAGCTGGAAAAAGCAATGGAAGGCGAAAGATTCTTCGACCTGGTACGTTGGGGCATTGCAGAGAAGGTTCTGAACGATTATTTCTCTGTAGAAAAGACAAAAAGATCGTACTACAAGGACGCCAGGTTTACATCGGGTAAAGATGAGTACTTCCCGGTTCCTCAAGCCCAGATTAACTTCTCCGGAGGTCTGTACAAGCAAAATGCAGGGTATTAGTTTTTAGGTAATTAATTGGGAGAGAACAAGGTAGAAGTAAAGAACTACCTTGTTCTTTTAAAATAACGATGTATCATGAAAACACATAGGACGTTTATTTCTTTAGGACTCCTATTCTTAGCATCCTTCTCCGTTCAGGGGCAACAACGCTGGAGTTTTGACACAGATACTCCGTTACTCTCTACAGACTGGTCTTTGCATCTGTCTATGAAGAGTTCGAAGAAAAGCATTGAATTAGTGGAAGGGATGGTAGGAAACGGGGTACGAACCGATGGTTATTCTACCTGGTTCGAGTTGCAATCGGAACCTTTTCCTGTAACAGGTATCTCCGGTTGGTTTGCGCTGGAATCATTTCCTACGGACACTGCCTCCTTTTATGGAGTCAGGAATAGTAGGAACGAAACTGTATCCTTGTGTGTCGATCGCTTCGGCAGCTTGGTGGTAGGTATCGGCACCAATGGAGCATATCACTACATACCCACCCATTCCACAGTAAGCAGGTTCGAATGGTTGCACCTGGGAATGAGAACAGAGAAAGATCAACTTGAGATTTACCTGAATGGCAACAAGGTAAAGCTTGGGCAGGGAATCTCAACAACCTTATCTCCTCTGACAGGGCTTTTGTTGGGTCGCGATTACAGGGAAAAGAGGTTGGGTATTCACGGACTTACTGCCATCAATGGTATCATAGACGAGATATGCCTGCATGCAGAAACAGTGTTGCCCGCCGAATGGGAAAAGGAAACGGCACAATCAGGCCATAAAAAGCCTCGGTTAGCTATTCCTGAAAGTCGTTTTGTTAATGATTTCAGCCGGCCAAAGTATCACCTTCTGCCTGCCGCCAATTGGACCAATGAAACGCACGGACTTCTCCTCTACAACAATAAATACCATATCTTCAATCAGAAAAACGCCTCTAATATGTTTCTGGGGCAAATAAACTGGGGACATTTTAGTTCGGACGACCTGGTAAACTGGACTGAGCACAAACCAGCATTAAGCCCCGAACCCGGGTATGATAAAAACGGAAACTGGTCGGGACACGCTGTTATCAATGACGAAGGAGTCCCTACCCTTATCTACACCACCGGTGGAGATAAATTGGGCGTAGGCTTGGCTTATCCGGTAGATAAGGATTTGGTGGAGTGGAAGAAATATGAGAAGAATCCGGTTATCGACGGACAGCCGGAAGGTTTCTCGCGCACAGATCCCCGCGATCAATATGTATGGAAAGAGGGAGATACCTGGTATATGATCATAGGCTATGGAGTTGTACAAGATGAAGTTGAGAAAGGGGCGGTTCTGCTTTATACATCGAAAGACATGAAGCAATGGAAGTTTTTGCACACCCTGTTCGAAGGCAATCCCCAAGTAGACAACTCGGGTATCTTCTGGGAAATGCCGGTCTTCTTCAAAACCAATGGAAAATATGTATTGCTCGTGAATAAAGTACCGCATAAAGGCGTGCCGGCAAGAGCTCTTTACTGGGTAGGCGATTTCAAGAACGAGCGTTTTATACCCGATTCTCCTACTCCTCAGAACCTGGAAGTGATCAACCGGTTGTTATCACCTTCTCTTACATGGGATAAAGACGGGAATATAACTACCATAGCCATTATACCCGATGAGATAGGAAGCCGGGCTGCCTATGCACACGGATGGACCCACTTGTACAGCATTCCACGTGTATGGAAGTTGCGTGATGGTAAGATCGAGCAACAGCCACATCCCGCATTGAAGCAGTTAAGAGACGAAAGCCACCCCATCACCCCAACTGCGGTTAAAGAGAATAGCCCTTTGCTTATACATAAAGGCGATCAACAATTAGAACTAAAAATGACCATACAGCCAGGTGATGCCAAGCGATATGGCTTTCTATTACACAAGAATGCCGATCATTCGGAATATTCGCTCATCTATTATGACTGCGAAAACCAACAAATCGTTGTCGATCAGCTCAATTCAAGTCGCAAAGCAGAGATCCCACTACATGCGCGAAAAGATAAGTACGTCCTTACTCCAGGTGCTCCTGTTGATTTTCACCTATTTATAGATGGGTCGGTAGTGGAGGTATTTATCAATGGGCAAGATGCTTTTACTACCCGCATTTTCCCATTACAACAAGAGAGTAATCAGGTCGAAGTTTTCACTATTGGCGGAGATATCCATATAAAAGGCGATGTTTGGAAACTGCAACCCGCAAGCATGTTAACCGATTTTTAATAACAAAAAGAGATGAAACAAATAAAAAATATATGCCTACTCTTTGGGTTTATCATGAGCAGTGCTGTTTTTGCACAGCAAGATACCACCCAACTGTACAGCGAACCCTACAGACCACAATATCACTTTAGCCCGAAACAGGGCTGGATAGGCGACCCCTCCGGTTTTGTGTATTACCAAAACATGTACCACATGTATTGGTGGGGTAAAGTGACTTCTACCGATTTGGTACATTACAAGGAAGTATCTCCCAAAGTAATGACCGGAGAAGACAGAAATATTCGCTATTTTACCGGATCAGTGGTGGTCGATAAAAAGAATACCGCTTCGTTCGGGGAGAATGCTTTGATAGCTAATTATACCATGTTCGATCCCATTACAAAGAACCAGTCGCAAGGTATCTCCTACAGCGATAGCAAAGGAGAACGTTTTCAATATTACAAAGGAAATCCGGTGCTCGACATTGGTAGTACGGAGTTTCGTGATCCTACGGTAATCTGGCATGAGGCAACCAACCGGTGGATCATGGTCGTTGCTTTGGCTCTCGAAAAGAAAGTCCGGTTCTACTCTTCGACTGACCTCAAACAATGGACCTGGATGAGCGATTTCGGACCGGCAGGCGATAGCGAACGTTCATGGGAATGTCCTGATCTTTTTCAATTACCGATCGATGGTGATGTCAATAACAAGAAATGGGTCTTGCTTGTCTCTGTGAACTGGGCACGCGAGCAATACTTCATTGGCGACTTTGACGGAAACTCATTTAAACCGATGGAAGGACATCCGGGACTACCTCTGTATGTAGATCACGGCATGGATTATTACGCATCAAGGGTTTTTCAGGATTATGACAACACCTTATCAGATGTAACAACCATGGGATGGGTGGCTTATTGGGATTATGCCGGAAGTGCACCATCTACATGGGGAAAAGGCTTTTGGTCTATTCCCCGCAATCTGGAACTGAAAAGTTATCCCAACGGGCTTCGCATGATTCAAAAGCCGTTCAAAGGACTTGAGGTTCTGCGGGGGAAAGAAGTTTCGCATAGTGGAACCATTCCTCAGGGAGTTCAGCCACTCCCCGGTTTCCAACCGAAAGAGAATGTGTACGAATTGGATCTTAGATTTAAAACAGATGTAACGAACGTCATCGGATTTAATCTTTGCGTAGGTGAAGGTAGAAAAATTTCATTCACGTATGATACTCAGAGCGAGACATTGCTGGTAGACCGTACCCATTGTACGGATGCCAGTATCCCGAAATTCAATCGTATTTCTTTTGCTCAGGTGACTCCTGCCAACAATGAAGTACGCCTGCATTTCTTTGTGGATAAATCATCGATAGAGCTATTTGCTAATGACGGGAAAGAGGTCTTTACCCTTTTGACCTATCCAAGTGATGCACAAGTGGGTATTGAGACACATGCCCTCCGCAAAGGAAGCAAGTATGCTTTTAAAGCATGGAAGCTAACATCCATCTGGAAATAATATAGAACAAACCATAAAAGGAAGATCCCCTCTCCAGAGCCAACCGGCTACCGGAGAGAGGATCTATAGTTTTAACCCGAAATAATTTTAGAACTTATAGGCAAGCCCCAGTGATAGTACCGGACGATTCCAATCGGAAACAATCTGATACTTGAGTTCCAGATTCAGAGACACTCTGTCGGTCAACAGGGCTTCTGCACCGGCACCCAGGTTGACACCGAAATCCGTATCGCCATCGGCACCATCCCAATCATAAGAAGCTCCCACCAAACTGATACCTGCCAACGGATAGATATAAAATCTCTCCGCCACCGGCACTAAGTAATGCGCATTGAAGTTTACATCCCACAGGTTGACGTTATGCTTCTCAAAAAAGTAGGTGGTACTGGGTTCCAGGCGAATGGCATCTGTTACATTCCATTGCATCTTCAAACCCAATCCGGCTGCATTGAAATGATCTTTAAAGCCATAGGATAGGTTTACGCCAAGGGCCATATCGCCCGCCGATTGTCCGTAAGCAAATACAGTGGTACCTACCACCATCATAAGCATCAAAACACGTTTCTTCATACTTTTTTTCATACTTTTTCAGTTTCTAAATTAATAACTAAATTCCTATTCTCGGATAGTTATTCGACTAACTAACCGCCGCAAAGGTATATACAAGCCATATATTATACAAGCTTTTTCCCACAAAACACAAACACATAAATGGTAATCCTAAGAAAATTAAGAAGATAACTAATTATCGATCACCGTTCATGCAGTATTAAACAGTATCTTGCATTTTAATAATAATCAACAATAAAAAAACAAATCGCCCCTATGAGAACAAGAGTGCTTTTATTCATCATAACATGCCTGACGGTATGGGGAATGACTGCTTGCAGCGACGAGAATAGCGAAGATATTCACAACAAGGAGATGGTGATAACCGTTGCTTCCGAAAAAGCCATTCATGATGGTACTGAATGGGTTGCCCCTTATTTCATAAAGGAGAATGGGAAAGGCGAATGGAGGCGTTTGGAAGGCATACAGGAATTCACCCACGAAGACGGGTATGAATATGTGCTAAGAATATGGCGAGAGAAGTGGCACGACGGAGAAATCCAGGACGTCAGTATATACAGATATAAGCTCTTGGAAGTCCTATCTAAAGTAAAGAAAGATTCGGAAGACATGCCTTTACAAGGTATGTTCCTACTCATCGCTCCGTATAAGTCAACTGATCCCGCATTCCCTTATTACGCCAGGGTAACGGGTAATCCCGAATGGACTCCTTTTCCTGAGATAGAAGGCTTCGATTATGAAGAGGGACAGAAATACGCTATCTATGTTGGCAGGAAGTTCAATGGAAGCAATGCCGATCCTAAATACACCTATATCTGGATAGATAACTATATCTACCCCGAATGGGCTGAATAATCCCTGATCTCTATATAAGAACCTCCTGATTATCCGAAAACAGCCGATGCGCAGGCATAGCCTTCGTTATAAAGATCGGTTAGTTTTCGGATATCTTTTTCTATGCGGTCTACCACAATAGGCTTCAACGGGCGAATCACGGTAATGCGTCCTTCGTCCTCCATGCGTTCTACCATTTCCAACTGTTCATTGTACAAGGCATTCCGCTGGCTGAGTGCTTCGCGAAGTCCGGGATATTTGCGATAAATAAAGGAAGGGATCTTCACATCTTTCGTGTCTTTACGATAGCCGCGGTTACGTGTCAGCACCACTACATTCTCCTCATAGCCGTCGTGCATGGCACGCAGGAGTGGAATACTGTCCACGATACCGCCGTCGAGCATGGGAATACCATCGACATTAACGATGGGGCAGACGAACGGCAGGCTGCTCGATGCCCGGACAATATCAATTACCCGTTGCTTGTCGTGCTTCTCTTCGAAGTAATCGGCTTTGCCGGTCAGGCAGTTGGTCGTCACCATGACGTAACGTTCGGGCGAAGCAAAATAGGCCTCGTAATCATAAGGCAGGATGTGCTCGGGGAATTCGCGGAACAACAGGTCGAAGTCCATGATGTTGCGCTTCTTCAGCAAGTGCTTCAGCCCGATGTAGTTGTACTGTGCCAGCAGGTCGATGTTGCTGTACTTGGCGCGGCCCCGCTGACGCGAAGCATACGAAAGCCCGTTGCAGGCTCCGGCCGATACACCTATTATATAAGGAAAGCGAATATTCTGATCCATCAGATAGTCCAGCACCCCGCAGGTGAATACACCGCGCATACCTCCTCCTTCCAGTACCAGGCCTTTATTGAGACTCTTGATCATATACTTGTTCTTTAACTTCATTCTGGTTTTCGCGGATCACCAACATGGACGACATCCGGTTCCACAGTTCCTCGTCTTCCACGATCTGCGCATATACTTGTTGGCTGACAATCATTAATTCCTGGCGGCCTTTCTCGGGTTCCAGTTCGGACAACTGGGAGAACGGATATTCCGCCAGGGCGTGTCCGTACTCCTCACGAAGCGGACGAACCTGCTCATTGAACTCTTCGTCCTCACAGGCAAACAGATAAAGACGCACCGGCACTTCACTGGCCAGCAAACGCACCAGATAGGCCAACATGAACCGGTCGATGCTTCCGCCGAGTACGAAGGAGACAGGCAGACCGTCCCGGTAGTTGCGGTTCACCAGTACGGCTACGGCGCAAGATACCTGGCTGACCACCTCTTCGGTCTTGTCGCGAAACAAAGAAAGGAAGGGCAAAGCACCCTGTCTGGGCGATTCGGTACCATACCGGCCGCCGGAACCGAGCAACAACAGGTCCGGATTCTCCCGGCGGACAAACTGTACAATCTCTTGTACCAGCTTGTCGGTTACCCGGTACTGGGTCTGTACATGTACGCCCAATTCGGCCGCCCGCTTCTCTACCGGGACAAAACTCTCGCGGGCATACTGGTCGGCATGGAGTGGATTCAGGTCGGTACCCAACGTATAGTGGGCAGCAATCACTTGCTCTTTCTTCAATAACTTCCCGTAGAACAGGTGATAGATGGAGAGCAGGTTACGCCCAGACTCAGGCAGACCGAAACAAAACACCAGCTTGCGTTTCGGCATCATTAATTCTTCGCGGTGAGAGAATATACGCTCCACGAAATGAAGCAGCGGGGTAGTCATAAACGTGGTAACCAACGCCATGATGACCAGGATCACAAAGATAGACGGAGGTAATACCCCCATTTCATAGCCAATGTTCAGTGCAACGAGCTCCATCAACCCCCGGGTATTCATCAAGGTACCTACCGTCAGACTGTCTTTCCATGACTCGCCAACCAGCCGGGCAGCAATGGCACAACCACCCAACTTACCCACAATGGCCACGGTAACGAGCAATCCGCAAACCAACCACAGGTCGGGACTATTGATCAGGCCGATCTCCGTACGCAATCCGGTAAATGCAAAGAACAGCGGCAGGAAGAATACCAAAGCAATGTCCTCTACCTTCTCCATCATCACCTTGCGGAAACCCAGGTTAGTGGGCATCACCACACCGGCCATGAATGCACCGAACAAGGCATGGATACCGATGACCTCCGTCACCGTGGACGATACAATCAGGATCAGCAGGATGAAAGATACGAACGATTTATTGATTACCTCCTGGTTGGCATAAACAGCACCGACCTTCTTCAGTATGGGACGAATCACCGCGAACATCACCACGATGTAAACCGCCGTCAGCCCGATGGAGTACAGCGCACTGGCGAAACTTCCGGCCTTGGTGATGGCAATCACCACCGCCAGCAGACACCAGGCCGTCACGTCATCGTTGGCCGCCGAGGCGATGGAAAGCGTACCGATAGGCGACTTGGTCATGTTTCGCTCCTGGATAATACGGGCCAGCACCGGAAAAGCGGTGATGCTCATGGAAATACCGATAAACAAGGCGAAAGGCAGGAAGGAGGTATACGTAGCCGCATACTCTTCGTAGATCCAGTAGGAAGCCACAATACCGAGAAAGAAAGGAACCAGGATACCCGCATGGCTGATGACCAATGTTTCGTTGATCTTGTTCTTCAGCACGCTGAAGTCCAGTTCCATGCCGATGACAAACATGAACAGCACCAGCCCCACCTGACTAAGCAGGCCAAGGTTAGTCAATGACTCGGTTGGAAAAAGGAAATTGAAAGCTTCGGGAAAGAACTGCCCCAACAGCGAAGGGCCCAGTACAATACCTGCCACAATTTCACCGATGACTCCGGGCTGCCCGATATACCTGAACAGCGAACCGAAAAGGCGAACGGTGAGCAGTACGGCAATCACCTGGATAAGTAATATAGTCAGTGGATGATGCAGATTCTCCGTGAGGAAATGTACAAACATCCGGAACGGCGACTCATCAGCAAGTGCGGGAGACACCAATTGGTGTGCAAAGCGACTCCCTTCTTCTATGGCTAAATAAATAAGCCCCCCGAATAAGAGGAGCATCACTACATATATAGTATAGTTTTTTCGCGACTTGAGCATATCCTGGGTTTTGAAAGCACAAATATAACAATTGATATTTAAAATTAGTTTATCTTTGTGGCTTAAGTATAACATAATCGACATAATCATGAAGAAAAGACTGTTGACTATTGCCCTGTTGATGGGCAGTCTGACCCTCGCCGCACAAGATACGAAGGAAGAGGGTTTCGTATTCACCACTGTAAAAGAGAACCCCATCACTTCCATCAAGAACCAGAACCGTTCCAGCACGTGCTGGTGTTTTTCGGGACTCGGTTTCCTGGAATCGGAACTGCTCCGCATGGGAAAAGGAACGTACGACTTCTCGGAAATGTTCGTGGTGCACCACACCATGGTAGACCGGGCGAAGAACTATGTACGTTACCACGGCAGCAGCTCTTTCAGCCCCGGAGGTAGTTTCTATGACGTGTTCTTCTGTATGAAGAACTACGGTCTGGTGCCGCAGGACGTTATGCCGGGTATCTTGTACGGCGACTCCTTGCCGGTTCACAATGAAATCGATGCCGTAGCAGGTGCGTATGTCAATGCCATCGCCAAAGGGAAGCTCACCAAGCTGACTCCGGTATGGAGCAAAGGTCTCGCTGCTATCTATGATACGTACCTGGGTAAATATCCGGAGAAGTTCCAGTACAACGGGAAGGAATATACCCCGCAGACATTTGCCCAGTCATTGGGGCTGAACCTGGACGATTATGTGTCGATCTCTTCTTACACGCATCACCCGTTCTACACGGAGTTTGCCGTCGAAGTGGAAGACAACTGGCGCAACGAGATGTCCTGGAACCTGCCGCTGGACGAGTTCATGGCTGTGATAGAAAATGCCGTGAAGAATGGCTACACAGTAGCTTGGGGTAGTGACGTGAGCGAGACCGGATTCACCCGCAACGGCGTGGCTGTGATGCCGGAGATGAACCGTACCGACCTGAGTGGCTCGGACATGGCGCGCTGGACGGGAATGACTGCCGATGACAAGCGTAAGGAGATGACTACTAAACCGATGCCGGAAGTAGAGGTGACTCAGGATCTGCGCCAGGTAGCGTATGACAACTGGGAGTCGACCGACGACCACGGCATGCTGATCTACGGTATTGCCAAAGACCAGAACGGAAAAGAATATTATATGGTGAAGAATTCCTGGGGAACCAACAACCCGTACAAGGGAACGTGGTACGCTTCGAAAGCATTTGTGGCTTACAAAACGCTGAACTACGTGGTTCACAAGAACGCCTTGCCGAAGGATATCGCCAAGAAACTGGGTATCAAGTAAGACTCCGGCGGTTGATATATTCGAGGAATTTGTCCTTGTAGCTATCGCCCACAGGTACATAGGTCTTCCCGTCGAAGATGATCCGGAGACGGGATACTTCGGTTACTTTCCGAAGGTTGACAATATAAGAACGGTGCACGCGCATGAAATAGGGCGCGGGTAACCGTTCTTCCATTTTACTGAGGCTCATCAAGGTGAGGATGGGCTTTTCCTCTCCTTCCACGAAGATGCGTACATACTCGCTCATACTCTCCACGTACCGGATGTCGTCGATGTTGACGCGCACCACCTTGTAGTCGGTTTTCACAAACAGCGTGTTGTCTTGCGGAGTGTCCTGCACCACTTCACCTGTATCCTGCCTGCGGAACTCGTACTGACGGCGTGCCTTTTCGGATGCTTTCAGCAAGTCCTGAAAGCCGAACGGTTTCAGCAGGTAGTCCACGGCATCGACCTTAAAGCCTTCGACGGCGTATTCCGAATAAGCTGTGGTGAATACCACCAGCGGCTTCACTACGAGCGACTTCACAAAATCCATTCCGTTCAGGTCGGGCATGTTGATGTCCACAAAGATCAGGTCGATCTCTTCTTCCGCAAGTACCTTCATGGCTTCGAACGCATCCTGGCAGGACTTCACCAGCGTCAGGAAAGGCACGCGGTCTATGTATCCGGAGATTTGAGCCAACGCCAGCGGCTCGTCGTCAATGGCTAAACATTTCATTAGGGCAGGGGTATTATCAGTAAGACTTCAAAACGTTCTTTCTCTTCGTCGATGGAGAGGGTGTACTCATTGCCAAAGAGCAGGCGAAGCCGCTTTCGGATGTTGTCCAACCCGATGCCGTGGTGCTGGTCGTCGGACTTACCAAAGCAACTGTTGGCACACTGGAACAGCAGTTTTCCTTCTACTACTTTCAGGGATATATCCACAAACGATTCGTGCTGGTAGCTCACGCCGTGCTTGAAAGCATTCTCCACAAAGGAAATGAAGAGCAGCGGCGGGATCTGTACATCGGGTACACCAGCCGGAAGTGCTACATCAATAGTGACCTTCTCCGTATAGCGTAGCCTCATCAGTTCGATGTAATTGTCCAGAAACTGAATTTCCTTCGACAACGAAATAGTCCGCTGACTGGCTTCATAGAGCACGTAGCGCATCATCTTGGACAGTTCGAGGATGGTTTTCTGTGCCTTCTCCGTATCGATGTCCACCAATGCATGGATGTTATTGAGGGTATTCATGAAGAAGTGCGGGTTGATCTGGTATTTCAGATACTCCAGTTCGGACTGGAGGTGTTCGTGTTCCAGTTCCTTCAACCGTTCTTCATCGCGGAGCGACTTGAACAGCAGCTTCACACCTATATTAAATCCTACCAGCAGAAATGCCATAGCCAACCGGCTGATCATAGGTACCGGGAATGGTCCCCGCTTGAAGCCATCGAACGGCCGGTCATCTCGGGGAGACGGTAAATCATCCCCCGGCATTCCTCCCGAATGGAAGTCATCGGGTATATCTTCCGGACGGAAATCACCGGGCATGCCGCCCGGAGGTGCATCTCTGTGGAAACGCTCCTGTGGAGGTCTCATTCCATTGCCCGGCCGGTGTCCGCCTAAGTAAGGATACACGATAAACAACAGCGCAATCACCCCCACGATGGAAAGTGCATAGAACCAGTACTTCTTCCGGAACAGCAACCGGGGAGCCAGCAGATAATTATTGGCCACGAACAGCAGGAAGAAAGGCAAAGCCGTCAGCCACGAGCTGCGTACCAACCGCCAACTGAAAGTCATCTCTGTACTGTTGTATGACATCAGCCATCCCCCCACCACCGGTGCCAGGAAAATGATGAGCCAGATAACCAGGTAGATGAGCTGCTCCAGTAATTGATTCTTATCTCTACGTTTCATTTTATCTTTACTTATTGACGAGGTAAAAGTAAGCACTTTGCCGAAACCATGCAAGAGAATTCTACAAAGTGCCTGATTTTATCTATGAAGAAGTGTTACCAACGAGGTCCGCCTCCTCCGCCACCACTGGTGGTTCCGGTACTCGTTACCATGGACGAAGCGGTAAACGTAGCAGCTTGTGTACCGCCGCTGTAGGTACCTCCGGAGTAAAGCCCGTAGGCCGATGTTCCACCGGAGTATTCTCCACCTTTATATACGGTATAGCTTCCGCTCGTCAGGTTCGGGCTGCTGAACACGAAGGTCATCTGCGAGTAGGTACGTGGAATCTGGTAGGTCACCAGGTTGGTCTTTCCGTCGGACGAAACAATGCTGATGAGTTGTCCCGAAGTACCGGTAGTTCCGTAAAGGAAGCTGCGTTGCGTACAGGAATTGGCTGTCGGCGTGCTGGTAGAACCTCCCGTGCCGATGAGTATGCCTCCGGTAATCTTGAAGGTATTCTGGTCGCAGTCGAAGCCCTCTTCGGGAGAGGTCGTACCCGAGGAGATGACCACACCGCCCGTTACCGTCAGCGTACCGTTAGAGTCGATACCATCGTTGCCACTGCTGTAGCAGTACACATTTCCTCCGTTGATGGTGATGTTTTTCGACGCATTGATGGCATCGTCATAGGCATAGATAGCCACATCGCCCCCATTGATGGTCAGGATGTTCTTGCTTTCCATGCCTTCACTGCCTTCGCCGCCAGGCGTTTTCACCCAGATTGTTCCGCCGTCGATGGTGATATTGGTCTTACTCTTGATACCTTTGGCCGACGAGTCGAGCTTGCCGTACACATATTGTTTGCCGGTAGTGATGACCTTCACCGTTCCGCCGGTGATGCTGATATTGCCGTCGATGTTGATTCCTTTGCCAGCCGATCCGGTACTCTTCACCTCCACGATACCGCCACTGATGGTCAGCCCGGCAGCACCGTTGATGGCCGAAGAGGAGGAGATATCATTGTCCGCATACGTTCCGTTGCCCGTGGTGAGGATGGTCGACTTTCCCCCAGTGATGGTGATGTCGCCTTCTTCGCACTGTATACCGTCGTCGGTAGCCGATATTTTGAGTCGCCCGCCACCGATGATCACTGCCTCGTTGGTATGAATACCGTCTTTCACGGCTCCCGGCACCGTTACCCGGCTTCCCTGGCGGAAGCGTACATAGTCGTCGCTGCAGATGGCATGCTTATAATTTCCCGTTACGGTCAGCTGACCGCTTCCGCTGAAGATGAGCTGACCTTCACTGAAGAAGCAACCTTTCATATCTTCCTTGTCTGTCAATGTGTACGACGTACCATCCGTGAGCGAGTTCTCTGTTCCGTCGGCCGAGACAACGAATGCCCGCTTGCCCGACTGAATATTGATAGCTGCTCCCTTCGGGTTGGTCAGGTTGGCACCATTCAGTGTCAATTTGAATTTATTATCGCTGTATACCTTCAGTGAACCGTCGGTCGTGGTACCGGAGAGTACATATTCCACTGCTTTGGCCGTTGAGGTTACTGTGACATGCGAACCGCTTTGTGCGATGGTGACCCCTGCCACCGAGTTCGTCACCGTAGCCGATGTGCCGGAATAAGCGATGGTTACCTTCGAGGTGAAAGAGGAGTTCTCGATAAAATCGTCGTAGTTCTCATCGTTGGAGTTTGTCACCACCTTCTCGCCACTGTCGGTAAAATCGCTGTCAGACTCATCGAGGCTGATATCGAAATCGAGCAGATTGCCCGACGCGTCGACTGTACCGCCGCCCATTCCACCGCCACCGCCGGGAGTAATGGTCCCGGTGCCTTCTTCCCAATCACTGTACGGATTGCTGGTGCAGCAGGTAGACAGGGCGAACCAAATGATAATACCCAAAAAAAGTTTTACTCGTTTCATATTGTTCTTTACTTTATTATTTATCTTCTCAGTATCTATTCAAACGCCGGCAAACTTATCTCCTTATTTATTTATAGGAAAATAAAATCAACCAATGCCACCTTTTTATCGGCGAACGGGGCTCACTTTATGCACTCTCTTCGCATGATTAGCATGTCTCCATTCAGAATATTTGGTCGCAGTTTAACAACCTGCGACCAAATACATTTTGTTATTGCATAAATTTGTCGATGTATTAACAAGCTCGACATCGCAAATTAAATATATTTGGATACTTTTATTCATTCGCATCTACTATATGAGTTACAGTAAACAAACATTATTGAGGACATTGTTCGCCACTCTAATCATCGTCTTCCTCTTCCCCGCATCCTCTGTGGCAGATACGGGCAATCCTTTTCTTCACATGATAGGCCAGCCCTATGCATCATACATGATGGAGATGAAAGATATACGGTATAACATGGACTATAAGTGGGATCAGAAGAAAACAGATTCCATCATGACATACATGGAAGAAACTGTCGCTGCTACTGGCAACCAACGATGGAAATTCGAGCAACGCTTCCTGATGCTCTCCTACCGGTTTCACTACGAACAAGGATTCACCCCCAGGGAAGTCATCCAATACCTCAAAGACCTTGTCCAGGATGCGACGAATGCTCATGACACCATCGTCACCATACGAACCCAGCATGAGTTGATGCATGCCTATTGGAACTTCACCAAAGATTACGAGAACGCCTTCGAAATGTCCAAACTGCTGACCAAAGAGTTGGTACATGTACAGGTGGACGAGTTGCCGGAAAAACTGCACACTTCCCTGAGTATCGGCGATATGTATTACCGGTTCAGGGATTACGATGAAGCACGGATGTTTTACAACCAAATACTCGAAACGCCCAAAGCTGCAGCCAAGTACAATCTATTACAGTCCACCTACAACGGTCTGGCTCTGATAGCCCGCTACTACGACAATGACCTCGATGCTTCAGACCGGTACCTACATCTCATACTGAGCATACCTCAACACACCTTAACCAGCATCCTCCACATGGAATCGTGGAAAGGAATAGCCCATGGCAACCTGGGATACAACCAGTTCCTACGGAAACGGTATAAGGAAGCCATCCCGGAACTGGAGTTTGCCCGGGAACAGATGGCCGGGCTGAACGACTATACATACGCCGGATTCATGGCCATCACCCTGGCCGACATCTACCAGCGCTTGGGTGACCAGGCAACGTGCAAGCAATACTTGGACCTGGTGGAAGAGTATAATGGGAAGACCGAGACCTACAAGTCGCCCAACAGCCTCTACCCCATCCTGTGCAAGTATTACTTCGCCACCGGCAACACCCGCCTGGGCGAACAATACATGGACTCAGTCATCGCTACCCAGAAGCGGGCCGGTGAGGAATTCAACCAACTGAAACTGGTGCGCGCCGAACAACGCAGCCACAAACTGGAACAGCAAGCCAAAGAGGAAGAGCTGAAAGCCCAACAACAAGAAGTGGCCAAGTACCGCCAGATTATCGTTTTCGTTGCCGCCACCGCCCTGTTGATCGGTATTGCCGCTGCCCTACTGACACTCCTGCACATCAGGAAGCGAAACGCGTATCGCATGTTGGCCCAGAAAAACCGGGAGCTGGCCGCCTCCGGTCTGTCCCGTCGCCCTGCCATAGAACCCAGGACGGAGCTTCTTCCCGAGAAGGAGACTTCCTCCGAAGAAGAAGAAAACAGAACGGTGACCGAACCCACGCCGCAAGACATCGAACTGATGGAACAGATCCGGCAATTGATGGAAGTGCAGCAAGTGTACCAACAGACCGACCTGGACCTGGCCGGCTTGACGGAACTGCTGAACAACAAACGCATGGCCGTGTCCAATGCCATCAACCATTGTACCGGACGAAGCATCACCCAGTACATCAACGACCAGCGTATCGATGAAGCCATCCGTCTGCTGTCCGATCCAGAGAAAGCCCAGCTCACCGTCGATGCCCTGGCCTTCCAGATAGGCTTCAACGACCGGAAGAGCTTTTACCGTACGTTTAAGAAGACCACCGGGCTCTCTCCGTCGGAGTTCAGGAAGAGCATTCTGGAGCAGAACTAACATCGCCGTCACATTCTACATAGAAAAAACAGAATCAGCCGAGTAGGCTCAGGCTGAGATGCCCGGGCCTACTCGGCTGATTTCGTTTTTCCCTGTGGAGGGGTCGCACTTTGCAAAGTGTGACATGCTAATTCCCCCTCTTTTTCTTATCGAAGCCACTGCGAAATACGTCACAAACAAGCCTTACAGGAAAAATAGAAAAAGTTGGTCACACTATAATAAAGTGCGGCATTTTTCATTTGGACAATACATACTTTTGTCAAACAAGAATTACTGTTAACACGCTCTTACAACAAGCAAACATTGTAGAATATGAAGAAAAAAAAGTATCAAACTCCCGCTATCGAAGTGATAGACGTGGAGAGCGAAGGCATTATGGCCAGTAGTTTACCCTATGTAGCCCCGGGAGGTACAGCATTGCCCTCCGTCAATCAGACCGGATTGGAAGACGGCATACCCCACTCAAGCAGTTTTGAAGATTTAATCAATGACATTCTAACTTTCGAGGACTAATGAAAACGCGTAACATAAGCACGATGTTGCTGGCAACAGGTTTGTTGACAACAATTTGGGGAGGATGCAGCAATGAAGCTGAGCAGCTGACAATCAGTAAGCCTTCCACCGGAAAAAGAATCACCGTCACCGCTTCACAGAGCAATCCCATCACCCGCTTATCTTATAACGCAGGAAACGGTGGGCTCAATGTAGCCTGGAGTGAAAACGATGCATTCAAGATGTACAAAGGAGAAAGTAACCAAGGAGAGGTATTCACACTGACGGGTGGCGCCAACTCAGCCTCGGGTACATTCGATGGAATAGAGCCTACGGGGGGGAATGACGATGTTTTTTTCGCCTGCTACCCTGCTGCCAAAGCCGGTGTAACCTGGGACGAGACTATCTTCGATATTCGCGGACAGATACAGGAAGGAGCATACTCCAAGGACCACCTGAGTAACTACGACTTTATGATAGCCCAACCGACCGACATAACCGATGTATCGTTCAGACGGCGCATCAGCATACTCAAATTCCAGGTAGAATTACCTACGGGAAAATACCCCAATACGCTGATACTTCAAACAACAAGCGACGCTGGTTTCTGCATCACCCAAAAAGCCGACGGTACCCTGCTGGAGTACTCCAAGCAACTCTGCATGCAGTTCGCCAAGGATGCTACAGGTGCCAGCGCCAACTACAACACATTCGAGGCTTACATGGCTGTTTTTGGGAATACAGTTCCTGCCAATGAAGAAATGGAAGTAAAGATAATCACTGTAGATGGCACTATCTATCGTTACAAAGCCACCGTACAAACAGGAGGCATAAATTATGATCCCGGATATATATACAATGCTGTATTAACCGCCACGGGCGGAGCTGGGAAAGCGCTGAACACCACTGGCTCTGAGTACAACAGCACCGTGGCCAACAAAGGGCTTATCGATCTGGATCACTTAGAAGGTAATGGTGATTCTTCTATCCCATATTCCATTAAAAGCGCCGATGACTTACAGTACATGATGCTTATAGTAGCCAGCCAAACGAATAATGCGCACAAAGCACATTACCGGCTGGAAACAGACATTAAGCTGAATTATGCCAATTGGATGGGCATAGGAACAACAAGCCAACCCTTCCAAGGAGTCTTTGATGGCAATGGACACATTATCACCGGAAGCAATATCATACTCGGTTTCTTCGGCGCAACCCAAGGAGTAGATGCCGATCATCCGGCTATTGTGAGAAATCTCATTATCACCGCTGATGCTACTGCTGCATATTACATACAAGGTCATGTAGGTATAGTAGTGACAATGGCTAAAGAGTATTCAGAGTGTTCCAATTGTACAGTAACAAGTACGATTAAATATACAGACGAAGAAGATCCTCTAGGTACTGTTAACTTGGGTGGTATCGTAGGAACTTTAGCAGAAAATGCCACCATAAAAGATTGTACCATGAACGGGCATATTGATTTAGTAAACATGATATCAGAGTCTAGCAATTATCACTACATTGGAGGTATTTGTGGTAATGCAGTAGGTTCAATCCTACGTTGTACAAATAACGGCAGCATTCAAACAAATGGGGGATACAAAATACGAATAGGAGGTATTGCAGGATGTAGTAAGGTCGTAGAAGACTGTACCAACTTTGGCAATATCACGACTACCGGAAGTAAGAATCCCACTCATATAGGAGGTATCACCGGATATTTTTTAGGAACTTCGATTGCTCAATGCATAAACAAAGGGCATATTAGTGTAACTGGATATAACGAGATCTATGTAGGAGGAGTTGTTGGATTTTCACACTCTGAAGCTGAGATGATAGAGGGTTGTACGAATAGCGGAAGAATAGAAGGAGTAACAACGGGCAGCTCTTCATATGTAGGCGGCTTAGTAGGAGAACTGAATTGCCCGCTTCACAACAGCCATAACCTATCAGCCGACCTGACAATGACTGCCGAAAACGCCAACAATAGTAATAAAGGCCTCGGAAGCTTGGTTGGTGATGGGAATCAATCAAATGTGTTTAATTGTTGCACCTCGGTATCCATTAATGGTATACATAAAATAGGTAAGTCTTCGGGAGATACACTGAGTCCATGCAACTTAAGCCACTAAGTTTTATACATTAGCTAATAAGGGGATGCACCCACAGACGCATCCCCTTTATTATTTATTTGTATTTATCCGTTTAGAACTTAAACGAATAACCCACACCGATTACGTGTCCGTTGGCTTCATCGTCATCAGACTCATCCTGATAGAGGTAATAAAGGTCGAGACCGTTGTGCTTATTGATCTTATACTCCGTTCCGAGTGTCCAGCGTACCTTTTTCAACGAACCACCTTTATCGAGCGAGTTATAGATTTCGGCCGAGCCATACGGGCTGAAACCACTCTTGCGGATGCTGTACTCCACTTGGAAGCGAGAGCGAAGCACGCTGGTGGACTTAGCAGAGATTTCTTCGTCGTCCTTCTGCTTGGTCATCTCTTCGCTGGAATACTTTGGCACAGAGAGCGCCTCCCGGTGCGTGTACTGGTAACGTTCCCGCAAAGAGAGTTTGAAGCGACCCACAGAATGGCTGCCGGTCAGCGAGAAGGTAGCACGGTGGCGGGGCGACCAGTATTCGGGGATATAGTTACCCTTCTTCGTGGTCTCGGCCGGATGGTTGAACCGGATGTACTGATAACCGGCATCGGCTTTCAGGAACGGGAACATCTTATAGGATGCTCCTCCCCCAACCGCCCAGCGGTTCACTTCTTTCAGATTGTCGCGCAGACGGTAATCGCCTTCTGCATAGAGTTCGAAACCGGGGAAGATTTTCTTCTTCACCTCGGCACTTGTCCAAAGTCCAAGCCCTTCTGATTGGGCTTTCACGGCCAACGAGGCACACAGGCACAGGGCCAGATAGAGAATGCGTTTCTTATTCATTTTCGCGTGGTATTCTTGTTACATGATCAACGGAATTTGTTTCGTCGCTAAGAGGTTTGTAGAACATCTTCAGCATGGCCGAGTCGCGCAGAAAGTCGATGTGTCCTACTTCTACCCGGATTACATCGAGACCGGTACGTGTGCGCAGGTCCTGTATCAGTTCGGCTTCCCGGTCGGGGGTGATCAGGTCAATGCGATCGTACTGGACAAGCTTGCTCGACACGTGCTTCACCGAACGGTTGCTCTCGCAGAACCATACCGTGCCTATGAAGAGCAGGTTGGTCAGGAACAGCTCGGTATAGCTGATCTCCACCGCCAGGGCATTGATCACCGAGATGGCGATGATGACAAACAAGTAGGTCATCTCGCGCACCGGCATCGACTCCGTCCGGTAGCGGATGATACCGAAGATGGCAAAGAGTCCGAGGGCGAAACCGACCTTTATCTTCACGCTTCCCAGCAGGAAGATCATAAGAAATATACTGATACTTATCAGCATAAATGTAAAGAAATAGTCGCGCCTTTTGCTCTTGGGATAATAGAAAAAGCGGATGATGGTAGACACCACCGCCAAGTTAAAGAAGAAGCGCAACAGCAGTTGCATGAACCCCAGACTGTCCATCAGCGGGCTTTCGATAGCAGAGAAATCTCCAAATTCATTCATATCTATTTAATTGCTTGATTTTTTCTTTAAATCTATTTTGTTTCAGCCCGGGGTTAGTCAACGCCGTGCCGATGCAGTACTTGCTGAAACTGGACTGCTGTACGCGCAGCTCACGCAGCACGCTATGCACCTGTGATTCCATCCGCCCGTCGCGCTTTAGTTCAATGATGACGTGGCGATCCAGTGAGGCTTCCTGCCGGGTAAGCAAGTTACAGAAACTGACACTCGTATCAATGGTAAGCCGCTCGGTCATGGCACGGTTCACCAGCGTGATGCGGTGGAAGCGGTTTTCCAGTTGCGGCTGCAAGTCGGGCAAAGTGTACCAGGCGTGCTGGTTCAGAAAGCCGTCCGCTCCGTCGGCCGGCAGTGTGTCCACACCCTTCACGCGGATGCGCTTCTTGTCGGTACGGCCTTTGTTGTTCTTATTCTTCACTTCGAGGAAAGTCAACCCGGAGAGCGTATAGGTGCGTACGCGAATCTTCTCGCGCACCCGTCGTCCGTTCTGATGGGCCAGATACATGGCACATTCCGGAGTATCTAAATAAACAGTGTGGTAGGGAATGTTCCGCACGCCGTCCACCTCTTGCACGAAGTAGTCGGCCAGCAAGCGGTCCAGAATGACAGAAAGTGTGGAAAGGGAAGTCACGTACTTCGTATCCGTACGGTTCATCAGGCGTACTTTTCCCATTTCCTGCAAAGTCACCGGATGGAAGTGTGTAAGAAGCGAATTTATTCCTGTGTCGGATGTGTTATTTGTCATCGATATTTCATTTATGCTACAAACATACGGGCCCATAAAAATCCGAAGAAATAAAATCAACGAACAGGCCGTTTCTGTCTGTGAATTAGATATAAGACTTCAAAAGATAAAGTTGCAAATATACACATTTTTATTTATAATATACAATTACATGTCAAATATCTTCCGAGATGTTTTGGCGTTGCCAGGAACGTACCGTCATGCCTGTATACTCCTTAAAAGTACGGCAGAACGATGGGACATATACAAAGCCCGACTGTTCCGTCAACTGGTCCAGCGTCAGTTCCGGATGCTTTCGCATTAGTTCCTGGGCATACGCCACCCGCTTACCGTTAATATAATAAGAGAAGGAACAATGAAATTTTTCCGTCATCAGGGCAGAAATATAGGTGCGGTTCGTATTCAGAAGCCGCGCCACGTCGCTCACCCGGAGGTTGCTTTGCAGGAAAAGCTGCCTTTCCATGATAATCTGCTCGAAGTTGTCGGCCAGTGTGTTATATTTCCGGTGGGCTCTTGCTTTCGAGGCGGAATCTGACTCTTCTTCACCATCGGTCTCGCCATCAGAAGCGGCCTCCGTTTCCATGCGGTCGGCCTCCTCTACTTCCAGGGCGAAATCTTCCACGCTGTACCGCATGTGGAATATCTGACTACTCAAGAAGTAATTGACAACTGTCAACCCCAAAAGCATCCACGCCGACAGGTCGGGGTGATCTTTGTAATACATTCGGCCCACGGAAGCAAGCGACAACAGTATTATCTCGGCATAAATGCCGATTAATACAGCCCGATGCCCCTCCAGGGATTTACTGTCAAGATTGGAGAAGAAGTCGGCCAGCCGGCGACGATAGTGAATCAGGCGCACCGTGGCATAGACCAGCACGATGACTATTTGCACCCGGAGTATCCAGTTGAGCACGTCTACATACAGAAAGCGAAGTGTCCGGTAGATGGGTGCGGAAAAAGGAGTCATGTCGCCCTGCTCGTTCACCGCCCGCGAGAAAGCAGCCGATTGCTCCTCGCCTATCAACAGGAAAAGTATCGTTGTGGCCCCGCCAACAAGCAAAGGTGGAGCCAACCAGAGGTATTCCCAGCCGAAAGGATGCTCGTCAATCAATGCCCGGAAGTAAAGAAACAAGGAGGCCGAGTAACCCAGAAGTACAAATACTTCGGCTATCTCTACCTTATAAAATAAATGATAGCTCTCCACTCCCGACAGGAAGTAACCCCAAATCAGTGCCACGACTGCTCCCAAAACGGAACAATAAATCCATACGTTCTTCGAACGGCTGTTGCTATTACGCCGTAAAAATAAAGTCACCGCCCAAAGGATGCTGGTGAAGAAGGGTGCCATCATGGCCATTTGTCTAAACATGCCACTCAATAATTTGATGCAAAAATAGCAATAAAGGAAATAATACACACTCAATTCGCTGTTTTCGCATGAAAAATTATTAATGTTTCCAAATTAATCACTATCTTGGCCGGGCTATTGAGTTTAGTGGTAGAAAGGGTAATAGTCGTTCTTAGTAGATTAAAGGATAATATCATGAAAATAAAGGTCGGCCTCATTGGTTTTGGCAGAATGGGAAGGTTCTATTTAGAGGAAATGCAAAAGAGCGGGCGATGGGAGGTTTCATACATCTGTGAAGCCAATCCCGATTCACGCGAATTGGCAAAGAGCCTGTCCCCGGAATCCAAGGTCATTGAAAATGAACAAGAAATATTCGAGGATACAAGTGTACAGGTTGTCGGACTTTTCGCCTGGGCAGATTCCCGGAAAAGCCAGGTTGAAAGAGCTATCAGATACGGAAAACACATTATTTCCGAGAAACCGGTAGCGGACACCATCGACAATGAATGGGACGTAGTAGAGGTCACGGAAAAATCCGAACTCTTTTCTACTGTCAATCTATATCTCCGCAATGCCTGGTATCACCACACCATCAAACAATTTATAGATCAAGGCGAGATTGGCGACCTGGCCATTCTGCGCATCTGTCACATGACGCCGGGACTGGCTCCGGGCGAAGGGCACGAATACGAAGGTCCGTCGTTCCATGATTGCGGTATGCACTACGTAGACATTGCCCGCTGGTATGCAGGATGCGATTATCAGACCTGGCATGCACAGGCTATCAACATGTGGAATTACAAAGATCCCTGGTGGCTGCAATGCCACGGCACTTTCCAAAGCGGCGTTGTATTTGATATCACACAGGGATTTGTGTACGGGCAACTGGCCAAGGATCAGACCCACAACTGCTACGTGGATATAATAGGTACGAAAGGCATCGCCCGGATGACGCACGATTTCGAAACGGCTGTTGTCGATCTACGCGGCGTAAACCAAACCCATCGGATAGAGAAACCGTTCGGCGGCAAGAACATAGACGTGCTGTGCGACCTTTTTGCCGATTCCATAGAAACCGGGAGAAGGAATCCAAAACTGCCATTGATGCGCGACTCAGCCATTGCTTCCGGACATGCGTGGGAGTTTCTGCGGGATGCCCGCTCACACGATTTGCCGGTTATAGGCGAACTGGATGTTCTGGAGGAAATCTGGGACAGAAGAAAACACATGAAAAACGGATATGGGTTGCTGAACCCAGTCTAAGTATATACATTATTAACCCTTAATAATAAAACCATGTCAAAATTCACAAGAAGACAATTTCTCAAAACCGGAGCAGCTGCTTTAGCAGGAATTACCATCGCTCCAAGTACCATTTTAGGTCAAAGTCACGGACACGTTCCTCCCAGTGACCGGTTGAACATCCTCGGCGTAGGAATAGGCGGACGTGGAGGCGGTGTGCTGCGTGCCATGAATTCCCAAAACATCATCGGACTTTGTGATGTGGACTGGAAATACGCCGCCAATACGTTCAAAGAGTATCCTAATGCCAAAAAGTATTACGATTACCGCGTGATGTTCAAGGAACTGGGCAAAGAGGCCGATGCAGTCATAGTAGCTACTGCCGACCACACGCATGCCATCATTGCTGCCGAAGCCATGACGATGGGCAAACATGTGTATTGTGAAAAGCCTCTGACGCATACGGTGTATGAGTCGCGTCTGCTCACCAAGCTGGCTGCCAAACACAAAGTGGCTACCCAGATGGGTAATCAGGGTGCATCGGGTGCCGGCGTGCGCCAGGCCTGCGAATGGATATGGAATGGCGAGATTGGCGAAATCACCAAGGTAGAAGCCTTCACCGACCGCCCCATCTGGCCGCAAGGTCTTCCCCGTCCGAAAGATTTCGAGAAAGCTCCTAAGACACTGAACTGGGACCTGTTCATCGGCCCGGCCCAATACCGTGAATACAATCCTATCTATACTCCGTGGAACTGGCGTGGCCGTTGGGACTTCGGTACCGGTGCCTTGGGCGACATGGCTTGCCACATCCTCCATCCGGTATTCAAGAGCTTGAAGCTGGGTTACCCCACGAAGGTTCAAGGTAGCTCTACCCTGCTGATGACCGACTGTGCCCCCAATGCACAGATGGTGAAGTTCACCTTCCCCGCACGCGACAATATGCCGAAGGTGGGTATGCCGGAAGTGGAAGTTATCTGGTACGATGGTGGTATGAAGCCCATGCGTCCCGCAGGCTTCCCTGCCGGTAAGGATATGAATGACGATGGCGGTGGTGTAATCTTCCACGGAACGAAGGACACACTAATTTGCGGTTGCTACGGTGTCAGACCGTGGTTGTTGTCGGGCAGAACTCCGTCGGCTCCGAAGGTATTGCGGGAAATTACCGAATCGCACGAAATGGATTTCGTACGTGCTGCCAAAGAACATCATTCCAACCGCATCGAGACAGCTTCTCCGTTCAGCGAAGCAGGCCCGTTCAATGAAATGGTGGTGATGGGCGTACTGGGTGTGCGCTTGCAAGCACTGAACCAGGAGTTGCTGTGGGACGGTCCGAACATGCAGTTCACCAACATTGACCCGGCGGCTACCATCCGTACCGTTATCGAAGATGGATTCACCATCAAGGATGGTCACCCCACGTTCGACAAGAAGATGACTGATCCGGTCAACGCATTGGCTTATGCTAAGGAACTGATCAAGCATACCTATCGTGACGGCTGGAAGTTGCCTGATATGCCTATGTAATTGAACCCTATTTATAAATAAATGAATTAATACACTATTATCATGAAAAAAGTATCTTATTCTTTAATTTGTTGTGCAGTGGCCGGCCTATTGACCGCTTGCGGAGGTGCCAAGAAAGCAGATGAACCCAAAGAACCCGAGACTGTAGCATGGGCTTTCTCTAAATCAATCAAAGCAGCCGAGACCGACAGCTTGCAGCTCCCGATCGATGCTGATGGATATATCACTATTTTTGACGGAACCACTTTCAATGGCTGGCGCGGATACGGTAAGGACAAAATGCCGGCCAAATGGATCATTGAAGACGGATGCATCAAAATCAACGGAGCCGGCGGCGGTGAAGCGCAGGAGGCTGACGGGGGAGATATCATCTTTGCACATAAGTTGAAGAACTTCGAACTGGAACTGGAATGGAAGGTTTCCAAAGGTGCTAATTCCGGTATCTTCTACCTGGCACAGGAAATTACCTCGACAGACAAAGACGGAAACGAAGTGTTGGAACCCATCTACATTTCGTCTCCCGAATATCAGGTATTGGACAATGCCAATCATCCGGATGCCAAATTGGGCAAGGATAACAACCGCCAATCGGCTTCTCTGTATGATATGATTCCGGCTGTTCCGCAGAACTCCAAACCGTTCGGCGAATGGAACAAAGCTAAGATCATGGTGTACAAAGGCACAGTAGTTCATGGACAGAACGACGAAAACGTGCTGGAATATCACCTGTGGACCAAGCAGTGGACAGACATGCTCCAGGTAAGCAAATTCAGTGAAAAGGCTTGGCCTTTGGCTTTCGAACTACTGAATAACTGCGGTGGTGAGAACAGAGAAGGATTCATCGGACTCCAAGACCACGGCGACGATGTTTGGTTCCGCAACATCCGCGTGAAGATTCTTGACTAATACATTTACAGCCATGAAAAGCAGATACGTATGGTTACTTTTCGCCTTGCTGATAGCTCTTCCACAGACTGTAGAGGCGAAAACGAAGAAAAAGGACATTGGCGTACAGCTCTATTCGGTGAGAGATCTCATTAATAAAGGTACTGACCTCAGTCTCATTCTGAGCGATCTGGCGAAGATGGGATACACCAGTGTGGAGACAGCCAACTATGACAACGGAAAGTTCTACGGCAAAACGCCGGAAGAATTCCGGGCTGCCGTAGAGAAAACAGGCATGACGGTGCTCTCTTCGCACACCGGCAAGGGCTTGTCAGATCAGGAGCTGGCTTCGGGCGATTTCACAGAAGCGATGAAATGGTGGGATCAATGCATTGCTGCACACAAAGCGGCGGGCATGACATACATTGTCACTCCCTGGATGAATGTGCCGAAAACAGTGAAAGAGCTGCAGACTTATTGCGACTACTACAACCAGATTGGCGAGAAATGTCGGCAGAGTGGCCTGAAGTATGGCTACCACAACCATGCCCACGAATTCCAGAAAGTGGAAGACAAGGTGGTGATGCTGGACTATATGATAGAAAATACCAAGCCGGAGAATGTATTCTTCGAAATGGACGTGTACTGGGTGGTAAGAGGTCAGAACTCTCCCGTGGATTACTTCCATAAATACCCGGGACGCTTCACGGTGCTGCACATCAAAGACCACCGGGAAATCGGTCAGAGCGGCATGGTAGGCTTCGATGCCATCTTCAACAATGCAGAGGTAGGCGGTGTGAAACACATCGTTGCCGAAATAGAAGCTTACAGCTACCCGGTAGAGGAAAGCGTAAAGAAGAGTCTGGACTATCTGCTGGATGCTCCTTTCGTGAAAGCTTCGTATAGCAAGTAAATACTTATCAAGTAAGTAATATGGTTTAGGGGAGATGCGCTTTAACGGCGTTTATCTCCCCTCTTCTTTTTAGGATTAGCAGCCTCTATCCCATCAGGAACTGCGCCGCCACTGCGCAATAATCGCTGAAATGTGCATTTTTAATAAAGATTGTTTGTGGGAACCAAGTGTTTGTGTAATTTTGCAGGCTGATAATTTGTATAAAGTACTAATACTAAAAACGATATCATGAGTTTGAAAATTATTGTATTGGCGAAACAAGTTCCCGACACACGTAATGTGGGGAAAGACGCCATGAAAGCCGACGGAACTATCAACCGCGCGGCACTCCCAGCCATCTTCAACCCTGAGGACCTGAACGCACTGGAACAGGCACTCCGACTGAAAGATGCTCACCCAGGCTCTACCATCACCATGCTCACCATGGGACCGGGACGTGCAGCCGACATTATTCGTGAAGGACTTTTCCGTGGTGCCGATAACGGTTATCTGCTTACCGACCGTGCTTTTGCCGGAGCAGATACGTTGGCTACTTCATACGCGCTGGCTACAGCCATCCGTAAGATTGGTGAATACGACGTAATCATCGGCGGCCGCCAGGCTATCGACGGTGATACAGCTCAGGTGGGTCCGCAGGTGGCCGAGAAGCTGGGGCTGACTCAGATTACGTACGCCGAAGAAATACTGAAAGTGGGCAATGGCCGCATCACAGTGAAGCGTCACATCGACGGAGGCGTGGAAACCGTAGAAGGTCCGCTGCCTATCGTGATCACTGTGAACGGCTCGGCAGCTCCCTGTCGTCCGCGCAACGCCCGTTTGATCCAAAAGTACAAACATGCCAAGACCATCACCGAGAAGCAACAGGGCAACCTGGACTATACCGAACTGTATGACACGCGTGACTACCTGAACCTGGTAGAGTGGAGCGTAGCCGATGTAAACGGCGACACCACACAGTGCGGACTCAGCGGTTCGCCCACGAAGGTGAAAGCCATCCAGAACATCGTGTTCCAGGCTAAGGAAAACAAGACACTGGGCAGCAGCGACCGTGAGATAGAAGACCTGATTGTTGAACTGTTAGCTAACCACACCATCGGATAATCATGAATAACTTATTTGTATATTGCGAAATAGAAGAAGGAACCGTGGCCGATGTGAGCCTCGAACTTCTCACCAAAGGTCGCTCGTTGTCCAACCAGTTGGGTTGCCAGCTCGAAGCCATCGTCATCGGCAACGGCCTGAAGAACATCGAAAAACAAGTCCTGCCTTACGGAGTTGATAAACTCCATGTATTCGACGGCAAAGACCTCTACCCTTATACTTCCCTCCCCCACACCTCTATCCTGGTGAACCTGTTCAAGCAAGAAGAACCGCAGATCTGCCTTATGGGTGCTACCGTTATCGGTCGCGACCTGGGCCCGCGTGTATCTTCGGCACTGACCAGCGGCTTGACGGCCGACTGTACGGCACTCGAAATCGGTGACCACGAAGAGAAGAAGGAAGGCAAAACATTCAAGAACTTGCTGTACCAGATCCGTCCGGCATTCGGTGGTAACATCGTGGCAACGATCGTGAACCCGGAACACCGTCCGCAGATGGCTACCGTTCGCGAAGGTGTGATGAAGAAAGCCATCGTGTCCAACGACTACAAGGGCGAAGTGATCCGTCACGAGGTGAAAAACTTCGTTACCGACGCCGATTTCGTGGTAAAGGTGATCGAACGCGCTGTAGAGAAGGCGAAGAACAACCTGAAAGGCTCGCCCATCATCATATCAGGTGGTTACGGTGTAGGTTCGAAAGACAATTTCAACCTGCTGTTCGACCTGGCCAAGGTGCTGAACGCTGAAGTAGGCGCCAGCCGTGCGGCTGTGGATGCCGGATTCGCTGACCACGACCGTCAGATAGGCCAGACTGGTGTAACGGTTCGCCCGAAACTGTATATCGCCTGCGGTATCTCCGGACAGATCCAACACATCGCCGGTATGCAAGAGAGTGGTATCATCATCTCCATCAACAACGACCCCGAAGCTCCGATCAACCAGATTGCCGACTATGTGATTACCGGTTCGATCGAAGAAGTGGTACCGAAGATGATTAAGTATTACAAACAAAACAGCAAGTAACGAAATGGCTAACTTTTATATAGATACTCCCGAACTGAAGCACCATCTCGATCATCCGTTGATGAAGAGAATCGTTGAACTCAAAGAGCGCAACTATGCTGACCAGAATGAATATGACTACGCTCCCATCGACTTCGAAGATGCGATGGACAGCTATGACAAGGTGCTGGAAATCATCGGCGAACTCTGTGGTGACATCGTTGCCCCGAACGCCGAAGGTGTGGACCACGAAGGTCCGGTATGTGCCAACAACCGCGTGACGTATGCCAGCGGTACGGCTGCCAACCTCGACGCTTGTCGTAAGGCCGGCCTCATGGGTATGGCTATGCCCCGTCGGTACGGCGGTCTGAACTTCCCTATCACTCCGTACATCATGGCAGCCGATATCGTGAGCCGTAGTGACGCCGGATTCGAAAACCTTTGGGGATTGCAGGACTGCGCCGAGACTATTTTCGAGTTTGCCAACGAAGACCAGAAACAACGTTACATCACCCGTGTATGCCAGGGCGAAACCATGTCGATGGACTTGACAGAACCGGATGCCGGTTCGGACCTTCAGGCTGTGATGCTGAAAGCGTCATACAGCGAGAAGGACCAATGCTGGTACCTCAACGGTGTGAAGCGTTTCATCACGAATGGTGATGCCGACCTGCACCTCGTACTGGCCCGTTCGGAAGAAGGCACGCGTGACGGCCGCGGTTTGTCTATGTTCATCTACGACAAGCGCAACGGTGGTGTGAACGTTCGCCGCATCGAGAACAAGATGGGTATCAAAGGCTCTCCTACCTGCGAATTGGTGTACAAGAACGCGAAAGCAGAACTCTGCGGCGACCGCAAGCTGGGGCTTATCAAATACGTAATGGCGTTGATGAACGGTGCCCGTCTGGGTATTGCCGCACAGTCGGTAGGTATCTCACAGGCTGCTTTCAACGAGGCATTGGCTTATGCCAAGGATCGCAAGCAGTTCGGCAAAGCCATCATCGACTTCCCTGCTGTATCGGAAATCTTGTCTATCATGAAAGCGAAACTCGACGCCAGCCGTACGCTGTTGTACGAGACTGCCCGCTTCGTGGACATCTACAAGGCTTTGGACGATATCGCCAAGGAACGCAAACTCACGCCGGAAGAACGCACTGAGCAGAAGACCTTCGCTAAGTTGGCCGACGCCCTCACTCCGCTGGGCAAAGGCATGGGTAGCGAGTTCGCCAACCAGAATGCGTACGACTGTATCCAGATTCACGGCGGTTCGGGCTTCATGAAGGATTACGCTTGCGAGCGTATCTATCGCGACGCACGTATCACGTCTATCTACGAAGGTACTACACAGTTGCAGGTAGTTGCTGCCATCCGCTATGTAACCAACGGCTCTTATCTGGCACAGATCAAGGAATACGAAACAGCTGCCGTTTCGCCCGAAATGGAAACACTGCAGAATCGCCTGAAAGAGATGGCCGAGAAATATGCTGCTTGCGTGGAAATGGTGACGGAAGCTAAGGATCAGGAATACCTGGACTTCTGCGCTCGCCGCCTGGTAGAGATGGCTGCTCACCTCATCATGGGTCACTTGATGATCCGCGATGCTTCGAAGGACAACGAACTCTTCGGCCACTCGGCTCATGTGTACGTTCGCTTCGTGGAGGCAGAAATCGAGAAGCACGCCAGCTTCATCCAAAAGTTCGATAAAGACGAATTGGCTTACTACCGCAAGTAAACCGACGTTCTTCTGAATAGGTTAAGTCCCGCTTTGCACGTAGCAAGGCGGGACTTTCTGTTTATATACCGGCATTTGTATGTTTTGCCGGATCACCAGCAAAAGCATGTGTTTAGTGTGTTGATTGGCCCATATACATGAGAATTTATTTCAGTCCTTCACATCTTCCAACCCCTCTGAAACCCTTTGTTCATAGTGGTTTTAGTATGCATACCCCCTCCTTCATCCGCTCTTCACGCTCTTCACGTGTATCGGCAACCTATTTCAGGCTAGCCACTGTGTACAATGAGGACAAATACGTACTTCCAGGAGGCTATATTTGATACACAGTAAGGCTATAGTTTGCTTCTTTTGAAGCTATTTGCTATTCCACGGTTGTGGAATAGCTGTTCCACAGTAATGGAATGGCCGTTCCACAGCTGTGGAACAGCAAACAGCTTTAATCTTAAACACTTATTGCCTGCTGCATGTAGCAATATAGCTTCCGGACGTAACAAGAACTGCCTGAGGATATACTGTGAAGTGGCTCTTATCAGTTGCACGAATCCGGATTTGTTTTTTTAGTCACGGCTTTGAGTTGAAAAAGAGGGTGTGTCAAAAGTCCCATTACTTTTTGAATAAGTTACAGTTTAAAAGTTACTGATTTAGAAAGCCCGAATGGGCTTTAACATGGATAACCCCGGGTAAAACCCGGGGTAGAGGAATCCTCCCTTATAACAACCCCGAGAGGGGTTGAACCCACTTCGGGGTTCATGTTGGGGTGGTTAGCTAGCACCCCGGGTTGCACCCGGGGTTATCCATATTTTACCCCTATCGGGGTAATTGCTTACAATTCATAACTGCCTC
>JAVBUC010000029.1:0-42145 GCA_031555765.1 Bacteroides sp.
TTCTTCGATGGCAACCTGTGGATTATTACCCGCAGGCGCAAGACCAACACCGATTCCAATATCCGGCTGTTGGACGTTCCCAAACGGATAATTGAGAAATACAAAGGCTTATCGGGCGATGACCATGTTTTCCCCATGCCGAGCAACAGTTGCTGTAATGAGAAGCTGAAAAAGATAGGCAAGCAATGCGGTATCAAGACCCGGCTGACCTACCATGTCGCGCGCCATAGCGCGGCGACCACTATTTTGCTGTCGCACGGCGTACCCATAGAAACCGTGAGCCGGATTCTCGGGCATACCAATATTAAAACCACGCAGATATACGCCCGGATTACCAACCAAAAGATAAGCCGGGATATGGAAACCCTTTCGCATAAGTTGGAGGATATGGAAAAGAGTATTTGCGATGCTATCTAAACTTTGCATACTCTGCCCGGCAAGTACACATCACTCACTGTATAAACTGTATGCAGTGAGTGATGTCCTGTCGATGGCTGCTACCAGAATTTGCCGCAGCTACCCCAATGGGCTTTTGAAGAAAAGCCGTAGCTTATTAGGGCATTTTCTTAACGCTCCGTTGCACTCCCGCTAAAAATGCCCCAATAAGCCAAAGGGATAAACCCCTCTGGACACTCCAGCGGTCTGTATGACCGCTACCGCTAAAGCGGATTTACGAGCGGAAATCAAGTATATTTTTCCGCTATCAATAAGCGCCGACAGGCGCATAGTATAACTCCAAATCATCTAAGTTATGGGATTTGTCGTATTACATATAGATAAAGCATCCGGCAACGATGCAGGCATGACCGCCCACATCGAGCGAACCATCGAACCGGCGAACGCCGACAAGGAACGCACCCACCTGAACCAGAACTTAGTCGAGTACCCGGAAGGAGTTGATAACCGGACGCAGGCTATCCATCATCGTCTCGATAACGCAGGGATAACCCGCAAAATCGGAACAAACCAAGTCCGTGCTTTGCGGATTATGCTCTCCGGTACACCGGAAGATATGCAACGTATAGAGGCTGCCGGAAAACTCGGTGAGTGGTGCGATGATAATCTCGCATGGCTTCGCAAAACATACGGCGCGAACAATGTTGTTTCGGCTGTCCTACACATGGACGAGAAAACACCCCATATCCATGCTACCGTTGTCCCAATCGTTACCGGTGAAAGAAGAAAAGCCAAAGAGAAAAAGAAGCGGGAGAATAAGCCGGAACAGGATACCTCCGGCAAAAAGAAGTACCGGAAGAAAAATCCGAATACCGTCCGTTTGTGTGCCGATGATGTAATGACAAGGGAAAACCTCAAATCGTTTCAGGACACCTATGCCGAAGCAATGGCAAAATACGGGTTACAGCGAGGCATTGACGGCTCGGAAGCCAAACACACCACCAACCAAGAGTATTACCGTGAATTATTCGTGCAAAAGCATGAATTGCAGGAATATGTAGAAGTCCTGCGGGAAGAGAAAACCGAAATAAACGAGAAAATCCGGGACTTATACGACCGTAAGGACGAAGCACGGGAGAAGTTCCTCAATATGCACGAGTACAACAAACAGAAAGAAAGTGAAATATCCGTAATCGAATACCGATTAGAGCAACTCAAACAGGATTATGAGCCGTACAAGGCACAGGAGGATATGAATTTGTTGTTTGCCGTACTTCCCAAGCTCAGCGAACACTTGCGGATAGCGCAGCTATCCAAAGGCATAGGGCTAACGATAGACATTATCAAGCAACTATTCAATGGCGAACCCATACCCTTTTCGGGAAAACTCCATTCGCCCGAACACGACCAAGATTTCAGTGTACAGGATGCCAAACTGCAACTGTTTAGGGAGCAAGATAATCCGGACAAGTTCCGTCTTTCTCTCAACGGTCAAAATATACTTGACTGGTTCAAACGGAAATATCAGGAAATAAAGCAAACCATAAGACCGCATATCAAGCCTCCGGCAAAGCCGGAAGTGGGTAAAAATAAAGGTTTTAAACTATAAATGAGGATATATTCAAAAGATTTTATATATTTGTCAATCACAAAGAATCAAATGAAATACTTTATTTACATATTACCCTTTCTTTTCATCTCTCAGCTAAATGCCCAATCATATAGCTTAAAACAAGGTAGAGATGACTTTCAGCGAAGCAGAAATGCTTTGACTCAACCAGTGCCAGCCCATATTCAGAAACATTTTGATATTGCTATCAACGAGATAGACCAAATGCTGAAAGGAGAAAAAGCATTGAATTTCAAAAAAGCGGTTTATCTTGTTGAAAATGCTTATTACGAAGGTAAGATCAGTTGGGAGGAATATAATAATGGGATATTGAGCATAAAGCCCACCCTTGATAAGATGATTGATGACCGCAATTTGCGACAATATAAGACAGCAGGGAATTGGGCTGTATTTACTTATATGTCAGATAGTATTCCTGAAAATAACTATAAACCATATCAGTATGACTTTGAAAGTTTCATGAGTGATTCGGATAGGGAAAGTTATATGGTATCGCGCCTTTTGAAAACCCGGAAAGGGAATTGTAGGGCGTTACCCTATTTTTATAAGATTTTAGCCGATGAAGTTGGTGTGGAAGCATTTATAGCGATTGCTCCAATGCATTGTTATGTAAAACACAGGGATGAACAAGGAAATTGGTGGAACTTGGAAATGACAACAGGCTCCTTTTCCCGCTCCAGTTTCATAATGGAAACGTTTAATGTTTCTGAAACTGCCATAAAAAGTGGATTGTTCATGAAAGCATTATCAGATATTGAGTCTGTCGCATACTGTATATATGACTTGTTGCTTTATTACGAAGACAAAACAGGAAGATATTCCGATGATTTTATTAAAAAATGTTATGAAATCGGCTTGCAATATTATCCCAACAGTCAACTGCAAATTAGCAAGGCGAATGATTTGCAATTCCGGTTAAGTAATAAAATGATTGAAAAAGGATTGAGAGGATATAACGATTTAGTCAATTATCCCGAACTAATGAGTGAATTTGAAACCATGAATGCCACTTTTAAATATCTGTCGGAAATTGGTTATACTACAATGAAAAACGAAGATTATGAGAAAATGGTTCATGACGTAAAAGATAAGCAGACAAAATTAAATTCTGAAAAATAGTATAAATCCTAAATAATGGAATGAATATGAAAAAGTTGATTCTATTTTTGAGTACAGGAATCTTTGGTGTATTTAGTGTTTTTGCACAAACGCCTTACGACAATTTTGCACCTGAACAAAGTGTAAAATCAATGATTGAGTTGCCTCAAATGCAGTTTAGAGTAGCAAATGCCAACACCGACGGAGAGGTACGCTATGCGGAGTTCGATAAAACCACATTGTCTTTAAATCTACTGGATGAGAATGACAATGTAATTAAAACATTGGTGTTTGATCCAAATGAAAAGAAATTTCTAACTATGGATCCGCTTGCTGAAAAATATTATAGCATTAGCCCCTATGCGTTTTGTCTCAACAATCCTATAAGGTTTATTGATCCATTTGGAAAGGATGTTTGGGAAATAAATAGTCAAGGTGAAATAATAAACCGTATAAAGGACAAAACACAAGATGCATTCTATATGGTCGCCCAAGACGCAGACGGCAACTATCAACGTACATTTACGACAGATGCAGAAGGAAATAAAAATTATAATTCTATTTCATTCAAATATGGAACTGTTGAATCACAAAGGTCTATTTCTTTTTCACCTGACGGTAAAACGACAAGTTCTTATGATGTTTATCAAGTAAGAGGAGATACAAATGGCTCTGCCCTTTTTGAGTTCATGTCAAATAATGTGACTGGTAGTAGTTCGGAGGTGGAATTTAGTCATTTCAAAACCGGTGTCGCAGGAGATAAAGGTTTGAATTTCCTGACTACATCTCATGAAGCGAGCAAAGAATCCGGAGCTAAACATCTAATTAATGGACAATTGAATCAAGGATATTTTATTAGGGAATTTAATCATAGCCACCCAAAATCCGCATATCCTTCCGGTCTTTATACACGTGGTAACGACATAGGCGTAGTAACGACAATTACTGACATTTCTAAATATTGGCAATATACTCCTCCCAGTTTCAATATATACCATGTTCCATCACGTACAATGATTCCTTATACACCCAGTTCTCAGCCACACAATTTTGGACTTAGATAAAACAATATGAGAGTAGTAACATTTATAATATTATTTTCATTATCATTGTTTGCAGTACAAGCTCAAAGGCCTACTAAAACAAATGAAGTTGTAACGAAGACAGAAAAAGTCAAATTACAGCAATTGGTTCTTAAGGATACGTCATTTGTAACAACAATTGACAGTTTATCAAGAAATACAACATATCCTTTAAATTTTAATGCCAAGGGGAATAATATATTGTATTTAAATATTTTTCTATCATGTCAAGATAGTATTTTTTTATACTCTATTCATATAACTAAGGAAAAACAATTTGTATATAGAAAGGGAATATGGGGATTCTTTGAAATTGGAAAAAAAATATTTGTAGTACAAGGAGATAATATACCCGAACTTTTTAATCTTACAGGGAAGTTAAAGCCTTTTAATTATACAACACCCCTTGGATATAAAATGACTGACGGGAGTATTTTACCTATGGCGACAGTTGACATTGACGACTCGCAAGTTGCGCTTGTATACACATACGCAGGGGGAAAAGTAGAGTTGCAACAAATAATTGAAGGGTATTGATTTTATTTCCTATACCAGTGTAGAATTCTCTCGTTCAACATACAGAGTTTAGTAAGAATTTAACAAAATATTCCTATCCAAACTAATCTCAACAAATGGAATAATCCTTTATTTATCTGAACACAAAGGTATATTCCAAGAATAAAACGACAAGGCTGAAATGAATTTTATCGGAAATACTCTTTCGAGGTACGAGAAAGAGTATTTCCGATAAAAGCCTTGCCTTATTTATTCTTTCCATAGGAGAGGTGTTTATCAGATAAAAAAAGGGAAAAATATACCTGAGGTTTCAAAGAAATTGCCTACCTTTATCCCCGAGTTATTTGACAGTATAGCACCGCAAAACGCTGAAATACGCATGGTTACTAACTCGTTACCTCTGAATTTCAAAAACTCCGCTAAAAGTTTATTTCTCAATCGGTTAAGTCAAACCGATGAAAATCTAAAATATCATTTTGCCACTTCTTTACATTTTGCCAGAATCCGCCGACAGATTCACCCGCAAAAACCGGGTAGAATTATTCAATCAATAGGAACCCACTTCCCTTTTTCAAAAAACACATTATTAAACTTAGGTGAGTAAAATACCAGATAGAAACTCCAGGTTCGTCGATAAAGTGTCGGGTTGCTTGTCACAATATGATACGCAGGCTGTTCCATATGCACGATAAGTCGTTCAGAATTATAAACCACCGGAAACAGCTACCGTGGCACAGTTCTGCGGACAAAAATACAAATAAAAACAATAGAAACAACCCCACTCCGCACCCCTTTCATTCTCAACACAATAGCTTATTAACAACCGGTTGAAAACTTATTTGAAATATTTTTGTGGATTATTGTGGAGAATTGTGGGGAATTTCATACTTTTACGGTCTCTTATTATAATAAGGTAAAACATGCGATTCTTAGGCAACATAGAGGCACGGGCGGACGAGAAAGGAAGAGTCTTTATCCCCGCTACATTCAGGAAGCAGCTGGCAGCCGCTTCCGAGGAAAAGCTGGTGATGCGCAAAGACGTATATCAGGACTGCCTGGTGCTCTACCCCGAAAGCGTTTGGGACGAAGAACTCAGCATCCTGCGAAGCCGCCTGAACCAATGGAACAGTAAACACCAACTCATTTTTAGACAGTTTGTTAGCGACGTGGAGATTGTCATCCCCGACGGGAATGGCCGTATCCTCTTACCGAAACGGTACTTGCAACTGGTGGGCATTCACGGCGATGTACGATTCATCGGCGTGGACAACAAGATTGAGATCTGGTCGAAAGAAAAAACCGAACAACCTTTCATGGCACCGGAAGAATTTGGTGCCGCACTGGAAGAAATCATGGGAAACGATTTTAGTGATAAGTGATGAGTGATGAGTGATAAGCGATTAGGAATGAAAGAGGAAGTAACATACCACATACCGGTATTGCTGAAGGAGAGCGTGGACGCGATGAGGATCCAACCGGACGGAACGTATGTCGACGTGACATTCGGCGGCGGCGGGCACTCGCGGGAGATTGTTTCCCGGTTGGGCGACGGCGGTCGACTGCTGGGTTTCGACCAGGACGAGGATGCGGAACGCAACATCGTGGACAACCCGCACTTCACCTTCGTTCGTAGCAACTTCCGCTACCTGAGCAACTTCCTGCGTTACCACGACATCGAGCAAGTGGACGCCATCCTGGCCGACCTGGGGGTTTCTTCGCACCACTTCGACGACAGCGAACGGGGGTTCTCCTTCCGCTTCGACGGGGCACTGGACATGCGGATGAACAAACGGGCGGGAGCCACGGCAGCCGACGTGATCAATATGTACGACGAGGAACGGCTGGCCGACATCTTCTACCTGTACGGTGAATTAAAAAACAGCCGGAAGCTGGCATCGGTGCTGATCAAGGCTCGCGCCCAGCAACCCATACGCACCATCGGGGAGTTCCTGGAGATCATCAAACCGCTCTTCGGCCGGGAACGGGAGAAGAAGGAACTGGCCAAGGTGTTTCAGAGCCTGCGCATCGAGGTGAACCAGGAGATGGAAGCACTGAAGGAGATGCTGGCGGCAGCCACGGAAGCACTACGCCCGGGCGGACGACTGGTGGTGATCACTTACCACTCGCTGGAAGACCGGATGGTGAAGAACATCATGAAGACGGGCAACGTGGAGGGAAAGGCGACACAGGATTTCTTCGGCAACCTGCAAACACCGTTCCGGTTGGTCAACAACAAGGTGATCGTGCCTGACGAAGAAGAAATAGAACGGAACCCGCGCTCACGAAGTGCCAAACTAAGAATAGCTGAAAAGAAATAAGATACAACGTGTGAAGTTTGAATATTAGTGGAGGAAAGAAATATGGAAGAAACAGCTCAAAATAAGGAAAAGAAGGAATCGATCAAGAAAGAGAAGAAGGCCAGCAAGACTTCCCTAAGAAGCATCCTGGGTGGTGACATCCTGGCCACCGACTTCTTCCGCCGGCAAACGAAATTGCTGGTGCTCCTGATGGTGCTCATCATCTTCTACATTCACAACCGCTATGCCAGCCAGCAACAGCAAATAGAAATCGACCGCCTGCGGAAGGAACTGCTCGACATCAAGTACGATGCACTGACCCGCAGCTCGGAGTTGATGGAGAAGAGCCGCCAGTCGCGCATCGAAGAGTACATCTCGGCGAAGGAGAGCGACTTGCAGACGTCCACCAACCCGCCGTACGTGCTTCGCTAACCGGCATCATCCACCAAACAGACAGGAAAAAGTAGAGTAGAAATGGCAGTTGATAAAAAAAATATAATGTTCCGGTACTTCTTCGTCATCATAGGGATGGCGTTGATAGGTATCGCCATCGTCGTCAAGGCGGGCATCACCATGTTTGCCGAACGGCAGTACTGGAAAGAGGTGGCCGACCGTTTCGTGAAGGAGAACGTGGCCGTCAAACCGAACCGCGGCAACATCCTCTCATCGGACGGCAAGCTCATGGCCAGCTCGTTGCCCGAATACCGCATATACATGGACTTCATGTCGGGCGAACCGGACCTGAAACGCCGGGAGAAGGAACAGGCACGCAAGGACTCGATCCTGAAGCTAAACCTGGACTCTATCTGCATCGGGTTGCACAAGATATTCCCGGACAAGACGGCGGCAGAGTTCAAGGCACACCTCAAGAAAGGGCGGGAGAAGCAGAGCCGCAACTGGCTGATTTATCCGAAACGTATCTCGTACATTCAGTACAAGGACGCCAAGCGTCTGCCGGTGTTCAACCTGAACAAGTACAAGGGCGGATTCCACGAACAGGCTTACAACCAGCGGAAGAAACCATTCGGTTCGTTGGCTACCCGTACGCTGGGCGATCTCTTCCCCGACACGGCACAGGGCGCCAAGAACGGCATCGAACTGGCTTTCGACACCATCCTGAAAGGACGGGACGGCGTGACGCATCGTCAGAAGGTAATGAACAGATACCTCAACATCGTAGATATCGAGCCGATAGACGGATGCGATCTGGTGAGCACCATTGACGTAGGTATGCAGGATATCTGCGAAAAGGCGTTGGTGGATAAATTGAAGGAGATCAACGGAAGTGTGGGTGTGGCTGTACTCATGGAGGTGGCCACGGGCGAAGTGAAAGCCATCGTGAACATGACGAAAGGCAAGGATGGCAACTACTACGAAATACGGAACAATGCCATCAGCGACATGCTGGAGCCGGGCTCGACTTTTAAGACTGCCTCGATCATGGTAGCATTGGAGGACGGCAAAATCACGCCCGAGGACGGGGTAGACACCGGTAATGGCATACGTATGATGCACGGCCGTCCGATGAAAGACCACAACTGGCACCGGGGTGGATACCAATACCTCACCGTACCGGAGATCCTGATGGTATCGTCCAACATTGGGGTATCCTCCATCATCGACCATGCTTACAGCAGCAACCCGCAGAAATATGTGGACGGACTGAAACGCATGAGCATAGACAAGGCATTGGGCTTGCAAATAGCCGGTGAAGGTAAACCGAATATCAAGGGACCGAAGGAGCGTTACTTTGCCAAGACTACCCTCCCGTGGATGAGCATCGGCTACGAAACGCAGGTTCCCCCAATCAACATATTGACGTTCTACAACGCCATCGCCAACCACGGTACGATGATCAAACCGAAGTTTGTTAAGGCAGCCATGAAGGATGGCTCGACGGTCATAGACTACCCCACGGAGGTGATCAACCCCAAGATCTGCTCGGACCGTACGTTGGAACAGATTCAGACGATCCTGAAACAGGTGGTCAGCGAGGGACTGGCCAAGCCGGCGGGAAGCAAACAGTTCTCGGTATCGGGTAAGACGGGTACGGCGCAGATTTCGCAAGGTACGGCCGGGTACAAGACGGGGACAACAAACTACCTGGTCAGCTTCTGCGGTTATTTCCCTTCCGAAGCACCGAAGTACAGCTGCATCGTTTCCATCCAGAAACCGGGTCTTCCGGCATCGGGAGGTATGATGGCGGGGGCCGTGTTCGGCAAGATTGCCGAGCGGGTTTATGCCAAAGACCTGCGGCTGGACATCAAGAATGCCATCGACAGCAACAGCGTAGTGATTCCCGACGTGAAGTATGGAGAGCTGAAAGAGGCCAAAACGGTACTGGACGGTCTGAATATACAGGCGCAGACGGAGTTTGCCGACCGGAAAGCGAAAGAAGTCTGGGGTACTTCGCAAAGTATGACAAATAGCCTGGCACTGAAAAGCCGGGAAGGCAATGAGGGGGGCAACAAAGTCCCTAATGTGATAGGCATGGGTGCCAAGGATGCAGTGTATCTGCTGGAAAGCAAAGGCATGAGGGTGCATCTGTCGGGCGTAGGTAAGGTGAAAAGCCAGTCGGTTCCCGGAGGTGCCACACTATCCAAAGGACAGAGCATTTCTATTCAGTTGAATTGAGTCTATATATAATAAGGTATGAGATTAAACGAATTACTACATACGATCCATCCGGTACAGATCATCGGCTCACCGGAAGTTGAGATTACGGGCGTGAACATTGACTCCCGTCAGGTAGCGGTTGGTCATCTTTTTATGGCTATGCGCGGTACACAGACGGATGGACATGCGTACATTCCGGCAGCCATCGAGAAAGGTGCTATAGCCATACTCTGCGAAGAGGTACCGGAACAACCGGTAGCCGGAGTAACCTACGTACAGGTGACCGACAGTGAAGAAGCAACCGGCAAGGTAGCCACGTTGTTCTACGGCGACCCGACCAGTAAAATGGAGTTGGTAGGAGTGACAGGTACGAATGGCAAGACTACCATCGCCACCTTATTATATATGATGTTCCGTTCGTTCGGTTACAAAGTAGGATTGGTATCGACGGTGTGCAACTACATCGACGACCGTGCCGTACCCACGGAACACACTACCCCCGATCCCATCACACTGAACCGTTTGCTGGGGCAGATGGCCGACGAGGGGTGCAAGTACGCTTTCATGGAGGTAAGCTCCCACTCCGTGGCCCAGAAGCGCATCAGCGGGTTGAAGTTTGCCGGCGGCATCTTTACCAACCTGACACGCGACCACCTGGACTATCACAAAACAGTAGAGAACTACCTGAAAGCCAAAAAGAAGTTCTTCGACGATATGCCCAAGAACGCTTTCAGCCTGACCAATCTGGACGACAAGAACGGGTTGGTGATGACGCAGAACACGCGTTCCAAGGTATATACTTACTCACTTCGCAGTCTGTGCGACTTCAAAGGCCGGGTGCTCGAATCGCACTTCGAAGGGATGATGCTTGATATCAATAACCGGGAAGTAGCCACACAGTTCATCGGTCGTTTTAATGCGTACAATCTGCTGGCTGTATTCGGTACGGCTGTGTTGCTGGGTAAGAAAGAAGAAGAGGTACTGATAGCCCTGAGCATGCTGCGCCCGGTAGCCGGACGGTTTGAAACAGTCCGCTCGCCGAAAGGGTTCACCGCCATTGTGGACTATGCCCACACCCCCGACGCACTGGAGAATGTACTGACAGCCATTCATGGTGTGCTCGAAGGACGTGGACAGGTGATCACGGTAGTAGGTGCCGGTGGCAACCGCGACAAAGGCAAGCGTCCGCTGATGGCGAAAGAGTCGGCACGGGCGAGCGACCGTGTCATCATCACCTCAGACAACCCGCGCTTCGAAGAGCCGCAGGACATCATCAACGACATGATGGCCGGACTCGATGCCGAAGATCGGAAGAAGACGCTCTGCATCGCCGACCGGCGGGAAGCCATCCGCACGGCTTGTATGCTGGCTGCTTCCGGAGATGTGATCCTCGTGGCTGGAAAAGGGCATGAAGATTATCAGGATATCAAAGGAGTGAAGCATCACTTCGACGACAAGGAAGTTTTAGAATCAGTGATTAGTGGTGAGTGATTAGTGACCAGCTTTCCTGTCACTAATCACTAATCACTAATCGTTAATCACTATATATCATGTTATATTATCTTTTCGAATGGTTGCACAAGTTGGGAGTTCCCGGAGCAGGTATGTTCGGGTACACCTCGTTCCGTGCCTTAATGGCTATCCTGCTGGCTCTGCTCATTTCGAGTATCTGGGGCGATAAGTTCATCAATCTGCTGAAGCGGAAACAGATCACGGAAACGCAACGCGACGCCAACATCGACCCCTTCGGTGTGAACAAGGTTGGGGTGCCGAGCATGGGTGGCGTTATCATCATTGTGGCCATTCTGATACCAAGCCTGCTACTGGGTAAGTTGCAAAACATCTACATGATCCTGATGCTGGTAACAACCATCTGGCTCGGTTCGCTGGGTTTTGCCGACGATTACATCAAGATATTCAAACGCAACAAAGAGGGATTGCAAGGCAAGTTCAAAGTGGTGGCGCAGATCGGTCTGGGACTGATCGTGGGACTGACGCTTTACCTGAGTCCGGATGTGGTGATCCGCGAGAACATCGAGGTGAAGCACCCCGGACAGGAGATAACTGTGACGCACGTGAAGCACGACATGAAGTCGACACAGACCACAATCCCCTTCTTTAAGAGCAATAACCTGGACTATGCCGATTTTGTCGGTTTCCTGGGTGAACATGCACAGACGGCAGGATGGATCCTGTTCGTCATCGTCACCATCCTGGTGGTAACAGCCGTATCGAACGGTGCCAACCTGAACGATGGGATGGATGGCATGGCAGCAGGCAACTCGGCCATCATCGGGCTGACGCTGGGCATCCTGGCGTATGTATCCAGCCACATGGAGTTTGCCCGGTACCTGAACATCATGTACATCCCCGGATCGGAAGAGCTGGTAATCTTTATCTGCGCTTTCATCGGAGCATTGATCGGTTTCCTGTGGTACAACGCCTTCCCGGCACAGGTATTCATGGGCGACACAGGCAGTCTGACCATCGGTGGTATCATCGCAGTATTCGCCATCATTATTCATAAGGAGCTATTGATCCCTATTCTTTGTGGGGTATTTCTGGTAGAAAATCTGTCGGTAGTACTGCAGGTAAGCTACTTCAAGCGGGGCAAAAAGAAAGGCATCCGGCAACGTATCTTCAAGCGAACGCCCATACATGACCACTTCCGCACGACGGCTGCCCAATTGGACCCGATGTGCCGGTACATATTCACCAAACCCGATAGTGTATTCCACGAAGCCAAGATCACGGTCCGCTTCTGGATTGTCACCATCGTATTGGCGGCCATCACCATCATTACATTGAAAATAAGATAACCTGAAATAGCATGAGTGCAGAACAACAGATAAAACGGATCGTAGTACTGGGAGCCGGCGAAAGCGGAGCCGGTGCTGCTGTACTGGCCAAGGTAAAGGGTTTCGATGTATTTGTTTCGGATATGTCGGCCATCAAGGAAAACTACAAGGCATTGCTGGACAAGCACCAGATAGCCTGGGAGGAAGGAAAGCATACCGAGGAGCTGATCCTGAATGCCGACGAGGTGGTGAAGAGTCCGGGTATCCCGAACGAGGCACCGATGATCCGGAAGTTGACGGAACTGGGTACGCCCATCGTCTCGGAGATTGAGTTTGCCGGACGCTATACCGACGCCCATATGGTATGTATCACCGGATCGAACGGAAAGACCACGACGACATCCCTTATATACCATATATTCAAGAGTGCCGGACTGAACGTGGGACTGGCTGGAAACATCGGACGAAGCCTGGCTTTACAGGTGGCTGAAGAGAAGCATGACTACTACGTCATCGAACTCAGCTCGTTCCAGCTGGACAACATGTACGACTTCCGTGCCAACATCGCCGTGCTGATGAACATCACACCCGACCACCTGGACCGGTACGACCATAACATGCAGAACTACATCGATGCCAAGTTCCGCATCACGCAGAACCAGACAGAGGAAGATGCCTTCATCTTCTGGAATGACGACCCCATCATCCGGCAGGAATTGCAAAAGTACGGCCTGAAAGCACACCTCTATCCGTTTGCCGCGGTGAAAGAAGAGGGAGCTATCGCCTATGTGGAAGACCAAGAGCTGAAGATTGAAGAACCAGTGGCGTTCAACATGGAACAGGAAGCACTGGCACTTCGCGGTACCCACAACCTGTACAACTCAATGGCGGCAGGTATCTCGGCCAATCTGGCTGGTATCACGAAGGAAGACATCCGCCGGGCATTGGCCGACTTCAAAGGTGTGGAACACCGGTTGGAGAAGGTAGCACGGGTACGGGGCATCGACTTCATCAACGACTCCAAAGCCACGAATGTGAACTCTTGCTGGTATGCCTTGCAGAGCATGACCACCAAGACAGTCCTCATTATAGGCGGGAAAGACAAAGGAAATGACTACACCGAGATAGAAGAACTGGTACGCGAGAAGTGCAGTGCTTTGGTTTACTTAGGATTGCACAACGAGAAGTTGCACGAGTTCTTCGACCGCTTCGGACTGCCCGTAGCCGATGTGCAGACAGGCATGAAGGATGCGGTGGACGCTGCCTACCGGCTCGCTCAGAAAGGTGAGACGGTATTGCTCAGCCCCTGCTGCGCTTCGTTCGACCTGTTCAACAGCTACGAAGACCGCGGCGACCAGTTCAAGGCGTGTGTGCTTGCATTGTAACAAAGAATCATTAACCTGATTAAGAAAAGAAGTAGTGGATTTATTAAGAAACATATTCAAGGGCGACAAGGTCATCTGGATCATCTTCCTCTTCCTCTGTCTCATCTCCATCGTGGAGGTGTTCAGTGCCGCCAGTACGCTGACGTACAAGAGCGGTGACCACTGGGGGCCGATCACACAACACTCCATCATCCTCATGGTGGGAGTCGTAGTGGTGGTTGTCTTGCACAACATTCCTTACCGCTGGTTCCAGGTATTTCCGGTCTTCCTGTATCCCCTCTCGGTGGCGTTGCTGGCTTTCGTCCTGCTGATGGGTATTGTCACCGGCGACCGTGTGAACGGTGCCGCCCGCTGGATGTCGTTCATGGGCATACAGTTCCAACCGTCGGAACTGGCTAAGATGGCGGTGATCATCGTCGTCTCCTTCATCCTGTCGAAGAACCAGGAGGAAGAGGGGGCTCATTCCCGGGCATTTACCTATATCCTGGGCTTTACGGGATTGGTATGCCTGCTCATCGCACCGGAAAACCTCTCCACCGCCATGTTGTTGTTCGGCGTAGTGTTCCTGATGATGTTCATCGGGCGTGTTTCCTGGAAGAAGCTGGTGGGTATGATCGGCTTAGTGGTAGCCATCGGCGGACTGGCAGTGGCTACGATCATGGTGATCCCGGCACAGACTTTGCACGAAACTCCGGGTTTGCACCGCCTCGAGACGTGGCAGAACCGTATCAAAGGGTTCGCTGAAAACGAGGAGATACCGGCAGCGAAATTCGATATAGACAAGGATGCCCAGGTGGCACATGCACGCATCGCCATCGCCACGAGCAACGTGATAGGTAAAGCACCGGGCAACTCGGTACAACGCGACTTTCTAAGCCAGGCATTTTCCGACTTTATCTTCGCCATCATCATCGAAGAGTTGGGTCTGGTAGGAGGCGGCTTTGTGGTATGCCTCTACATCTGGCTGCTGATGCGGGCCGGACGTATCGCCCAGAAGTGCGACCGCACCTTCCCGGCGTTCCTCGTCATGGGTATTGCCTTGATGTTGGTATCGCAGGCGGTACTCAATATGATGGTAGCCGTGGGGCTGTTCCCTGTCACCGGCCAGCCGCTGCCGCTCATCAGTAAGGGAGGTACCAGTACGCTGATCAACTGCGCCTACATAGGCATGATCCTGAGCGTGAGCCGCTACACCGCCCGACTGGAAGAGCAGAAGGAGCACGATGCGCAGATACAGTTGCAAGTAGAAACCGGAAACCCGGAAGAGCAGACAGCTGCCGAACCGACGGCTAAGATACTGAACAGCGATGCAGAATTTGAAGAAGAGAGATAACATGGAAAAGGAAGTAAGAATCATCATAAGCGGAGGTGGCACGGGAGGTCATATCTTTCCGGCAGTTTCCATTGCCAATGCCATCCGGGAGTTGCGCCCGGATGCGAAGATATTGTTTGTAGGAGCCGAAGGACGGATGGAAATGCAACGGGTGCCCGATGCCGGGTACGAGATCATCGGCCTGCCCGTCGCCGGGTTCGACCGCAAGAACTTGCTGAAGAACTTCTCTGTGCTGATGAAGCTGGCACGCAGCCAGTGGAAAGCGCGGAAGATCATCCGCACGTTCCGTCCGCAAGTCGCGGTGGGCGTGGGTGGCTATGCCAGCGGACCGACGTTGAAGACGGCTGGTATGATGGGAGTCCCTACACTGATACAGGAGCAGAACTCTTATGCCGGGGTGACGAATAAGTTGCTCGCCAAGAAGGCCAGGAAGATTTGTGTAGCTTACGACGGGATGGAACAGTTCTTCCCGGCGGACAAGATATTGATGACGGGGAATCCCGTTCGCCAGGGGTTGCTGAACCACGCCATCAGCCGGGATGAAGCCGTCCGCTCGTTCGGACTGGACCCGAAACGGAAGACGGTGCTGATCCTGGGCGGAAGTCTCGGCGCACGCACCATGAACCAAACATTGATGGGCGGACTGAGAACCATCCGGGACGAAGAAGATGTACAGTTCATCTGGCAGACAGGTAAATACTATATCCAGGATGTGAAGAAGGTAGTGACCGCCTCCGGCAACATACCCAACCTCTACGTGACCGACTTCATCAAGGACATGGCCAGCGCTTATGCTGCTGCCGACCTGGTAATTTCGCGTGCCGGGGCAGGTTCCATCTCGGAGTTCTGCCTGCTGGGCAAACCGGTGATGCTGATCCCCTCACCCAACGTGGCAGAGGACCATCAGACGAAGAATGCGCTGGCGTTGGTGAACAAACAGGCCGCTGTATACGTCAAGGATAACGAGGCATTCGAGAAGATGCTGCCTACAGCTTTGTCGCTCATCAAGGACGAAGCGAAACTGGCAAGCCTGAGTACACATATCAAGGAACTGGCTTTCAATAATTCGGCTACCATCATCGCACAGGAAGTGCTGAAGCTGGCCGAAAGTAAAAGATAAGAAAAAGAAGAAACATGAATATAGAAAACATCCGATCGGTTTATTTCGTAGGCGCAGGTGGCATCGGCATGAGCGCGTTGGTTCGCTATTTCCTCTCGAAAGGGAAGTTGGTGGCCGGCTATGACCGCACACCCACCGAACTCACCGCCCACTTGATTGCCGAAGGTGCACAGATACATTACGAAGAGAACACGGACCTGATTCCGGCAGCTTGCAAGGAGAAAGAGACCACCCTCGTGGTACTGACTCCGGCGGTACCTGCCGACCATGCCGAACTGGTTTACTTCCGCGAAAACGGATTCGAAATACAGAAACGGGCACAGGTATTGGGTACCATCACCCGCTCCAGCAAAGGGCTTTGTGTAGCCGGTACGCACGGAAAGACTACCACATCGACCATGGCGGCGCACTTGCTGTACCAGTCGCACGTGGGATGTACGGCTTTCCTCGGTGGTATCTCGAAGAACCACCAGACCAACCTGCTGCTCGCACCCGACAGTCCGTATACCGTCATCGAAGCCGATGAGTTCGACCGCTCGTTCCACTGGCTCACACCGTATATGACGGTTATCACCTCCACCGACCCCGACCATCTGGATATCTACGGAACGGAAGAGGCGTATCTGGAAAGTTTCCGCCACTACACTACGCTCATACAGCCGGGCGGTGCGCTGATTATCCGCAAGGGTGTCAGCCTGCAACCCACCGTACAGGAAGGTGTACGGGTGTTCACGTACTCCCGGGAGGAGGGCGATTTCCATGCCGAGAATATCCGTATCGGCAACGGGGAGATTTACATCGACTTCGTAGCACCCGATACCCGCATCGCCGACATCCGCTTGGGTGTACCGGTAAGTATCAACATCGAGAACGGAGTGGCAGCCATGGCTATGGCACACCTCAACGGGGTGAGCGACGAGGAAATCAAGCAAGGGATGGAGAGCTTCCGGGGGGTAGACCGCCGGTTCGACTTCAAGATCAAGACAGACCAGGTGGTATTCCTGAGCGACTACGCCCATCATCCGTCGGAAGTCAAACAAAGTATCCTCTCTATGCGTGAGTTGTATGAAGGTCGGAAGCTGACGGTAGCTTTCCAGCCGCATCTCTACTCGCGCACGAACGATTTCTATAAGGAGTTTGCCGAAAGCCTGTCGCTGGCCGACGAGGTGATCCTGCTCGACATCTATCCAGCCCGGGAACTACCTATGGAGGGAGTGACCAGCCACCTTATATACGACAACCTGCGTCCGGGCATCGAGAAATGCCTGTGCAGCAAGGAAGAACTGACCGCCCGGATAGCGGAACGGAACATCGATGTGTTGATGACGCTGGGTGCCGGCGACATCGACAACTATGTACCTGCCATTAGTGAGATACTCCATAAACAGCATAGCTTATGATACGCAGAGTCCTTCTATCCATCGTCATGCTGCTCGTCATCGCCTACCTGGGTGTAGCGTTGACGGCGTTCAACGTCAAGCCTGCCGGTCAGGCGTGCAGTGACATCAAGTTGGTAATCAAGGACACGGTCAACGCAGGATTCGTGACCCAGAATGAGGTTGCCGAGCTGCTGAAGAAGAAAGGCATCTACCCGGTAGGCAAAGAGCTCGACCTTGTCCACACAAAGACCATCGAACAGGAAATAGGCAAGCATCCGCTGGTGGACCGGACGGAGTGCTACAAGACGCCCAGCGGCAAGATCTGCGTGGAGGTGTCGCAACGCATCCCCGTACTGCGCGTCATGAGCAGTAACGGCGGTAACTATTATATAGATAATAAAGGAGCCATCATGCCCCCAAATGCCAAATGTACCGCCCACCGGGCTGTGGTAACGGGTAAGGTGGACGAAGCTTTCGCTTCCAAAGACCTGTACAAACTGGGGATATTCTTGCAGAACAACAAGTTCTGGGATGCACAGATAGAACAAATCAACGTACTCGACGGAAACCGCATCGAGCTGGTGCCGCGGGTAGGAAACCATATCGTCTACCTCGGGAAGATAGACAACTATGAGGAAAAGCTGGCCCGGTTGAAGATATTCTACGAGAAGGGACTGAACAAGGTGGGATGGAACAAGTATTCCCGCATCAGCCTGGAGTTCGGCAACCAGATCATTTGCACGAAATGGGACAACAATTAAAAATAATTAGAACAATATAATTATGGCAACAACAGAATTCATAGCCGCCATTGAGCTGAGTTCTTCAATGGTTACCGGCGTTGCCGGAAGAAAAAACAGTGACGGAAGTGTGCAGGTGTTGGCTTATGCACAGGAAGAAGCCTCTTCGTTCATACGCAAGGGGGTGATCTACAACCTGGACAAAACCACGCAATGCCTTCAGAACATCATCTCCAGGTTGGAGGGCGATCTCAAGGAGACCATTGCCCGGGTGTATGTAGCCACGGGAGGCCAGTCCATCCGCACGGTACGCAACTCGGTGAGCCGCGACCTGGGCGAATCGACCATCATCACGCAGGACCTGGTGTACGCCATCAGCGACGAGAACAGTGCCAGCCAACTGCCCGACACGGAGATACTGGAAGTTATCCCGCAGGAATATAAAATAGGGAATACCTTGCAAGCCGACCCGGTGGGCGTGGCAGGAAGCGTCATCGAAGGACGGTTCCTGAACATCACGGCACGGGCGGTGCTGAAACATAACCTGGAACATTGCTTCCGCCAGGCCAAGATCACCATGGCCGATACGTTCATCACCCCGCTGACCACCGCCAACGCCGTACTCACGGAACACGAACTCCGTTCGGGCTGTGCCTTGGTGGACTTCGGAGCCGACACCACCAGCGTTTCAGTATACAAAGGCAACATACTGCGCTACCTCTCGGTACTCCCGTTGGGCGGCAACAATATCACGCGCGACCTGACCTCATTGCAGATTGAGGAAGAGGAAGCCGAACGTTTGAAGAAGCAATACGGTGACGCCCTTTACGAGGAAGTGGAAAATGCCGACTCGGTGACATATCCGCTGGACGATCCCACACGTACCGTCGAAGCCAGCACGCTGAACAACATCATCGAAGCGCGCGTGGAAGAGATCATCGCCAATGTGTACCACCAGCTGGAACTCTCGGGCTACGAAGATAAGTTGCTCTCCGGAGTGATCCTCACCGGTGGGGCATCGAGCCTGAAGAACTTAGACAAAGCATTCAGCAAGAAGACGAAGATAGAGAAGGTACGCACAGCTAAAGCCCCGCACTTTGGTGTACATGCTTCGGCCGAGTTGCTGAAGAAAGACGGTAGCCGTAACGCACTCTTCGGCATCTTCCTGGAGAATGTGCAGAACTGCTGCGAACTGGAGAAACCCGCGCCTGCTCCGGTGGTGGAACAACCCAAGCCGGTTGCCGCCGAACCGACCAACATCTTCACCGGCGAGGAGTCCTGGGAGGCAGTAGAGAAACAAGCCAAGGATGAAAAGAAAAGAATCGAGGAAGAGGAAAGGCTACGCAAGATAGCTGATAAAAAACGCCGGGAAGAGGAAAAGAAAGCCCGGGATGAGGAAGAGCGTGCCCGCCGGAAAGCCGAAAAGGAAGCCAATAAAGGCAACAGCTTCATGGACAGGCTCGCCAAAAAACTCAACAACGTATCCAAGGATCTGTTCGACGATCAGGATATGAAATAATTCATCATGTGTAACTCATAATACAACAAGATATGGACGAGAAGATAGTACACTTCGATTTCCCGACAGACTCTCCCAAGATCATCAAAGTGATCGGCGTGGGTGGCGGTGGCGGTAATGCTGTGAACCACATGTACCGGGAAGGTATTCACGACGTCACCTTCGTTCTCTGTAATACAGACAACCAGGCACTCAAGGAGTCGCCCGTACCTACTAAGATACAACTGGGCCGTAACATCACCGAGGGACTCGGAGCGGGCAACCGCCCGGAACGTGCCCGCGAGGCGGCCGAAGAGAGTGCCGAAGATATCCGTGCCCTGCTCAACGACGGTACGAAGATGGTATTCATTACCGCCGGTATGGGAGGAGGAACGGGTACGGGAGCCGCTCCGGTCATCGCCCGCATCGCCAAGGAGATGGATATCCTCACGGTAGGTATCGTCACCATTCCTTTCATCTTCGAGGGTGAGAAGAAAATCATCCAGGCGTTGGACGGTGTGGAACGCATCGCCGAGCATGTGGACGCCTTGCTGGTAATCAATAACGAACGCCTGCGCGAGATCTATGCCGACCTGACGTTTATGAATGCGTTCGGCAAGGCCGATGATACGCTGTCGATTGCCGCTAAGAGCATCGCCGAAATCATCACCATGCGGGGTACGGTGAACCTCGACTTTGCCGATGTGAAAACCATCCTCAAAGACGGTGGCGTAGCTATCATGAGTACCGGATTCGGCGAGGGCGACAACCGCGTCACCACCGCCATCCACGACTCTCTGCACTCGCCGTTGCTGAACAACAACGATATCTTCAATGCCAAGAAGGTGATGCTCAACGTTTCCTTCTGCCAGCAGTCGGAACTGATGATGGAAGAGATGAACGAGATCCACGAGTTCATGAGCAAGTTCCGCGAAGGCGTGGAAGTGATCTGGGGTGTGGCCATGGACAATGCGCTGGAGAAGAAGGTGAAGATCACTGTACTGGCCACCGGATTCGGCATGGAAGATGTACCGTTGATGGATACCCTGCACCGGACACGCAGCCGCGAGGAAGAAGAGCGTCAGCAACTGCTCGAAGAAGAGAAAGAGAAGAACAAGGAACGCATCCGCAAGGCGTACGGCGAAAGTGCCAGCACCATCGGAAGCAAGAATATACGCAAGCGTCGCCACATCTACATCTTCAACCCTGAAGATATGGACAATGATGAGTTGATCGCCCTGGTGGAAGAATCGCCCACCTGCGCACGCGACAAGTCGACACTGGCCAAGATACAAAGCAAGGCTATTCCCGAAGAGGAAGCCGGACCGGAGGAAGTGACGAACGAAAACGGAATCATTACATTTTAATCATAAACGAACAGCTATATGGATTTATTCGAAAGAGTCAGCGAAGACATTAAAAACGCCATGAAAGCCAAGGACAAAGTAGCCTTGGAGACATTGAGAAACGTAAAGAAATTCTTTATCGAAGCCAAAACTGCTCCGGGTGCCAACGACCTGTTGACCGACGAAGCTGCGTTGAAGATCATCCAGAAGTTGGTTAAGCAAGGTAAAGACTCAGCCGAGATCTACATCGGACAAAGTCGTCAGGACCTGGCAGACAACGAGTTGGCACAGGTGAAAGTAATGGAAACTTACCTTCCCCAACAAATGACGGAAGAGGAACTGACCGCCGCCGTGAAAGAGATCATTGCCGAAACCGGTGCTTCGGGTGGCAAGGATATGGGCAAGGTGATGGGCGTGGCTTCGAAGAAGCTCGCCGGACTGGCCGAAGGTCGCCTGATTTCTTCTAAAGTGAAGGAATTGCTGGGTTAATATCCTTTGCAATATATCTTACTAAGAATCCCGGTTGGAGTAGACTTTGTGCTATTCCAACCGGGATTTTCACATAATTAAATTAAGAAGGTGCAAGTTCACAGGGCATCAGGGCATCCGCTCAATAAACTTTCACAAAGTGTATTTCCCTGAAAGTCAACATTTGTAGGTATAAACCAGCACTTAAAGAGGCCAACGGCCTCCAAGTAATAGCGTGGGCCATCGCCCCACGAACGAGTAATCCCTCACACTAAGCCCTGAACCAACGGTCGACGTAGTCAAAGGGCGTAAGCCATATCCCTCTCGCACCCCTTCAGGGTGCATTATAGTAGTGTCCAAGGTTCGTAGGGCGATGCCCTACGCCAGTGCTCTAAGGCCGTTGGCCTTTAAATGAGGAAAATGCTGTAAAGTTTATTGAGCGGACGCACTGTTCGCTCGCTGAGTGTTACTCTACATAGGCTGATAAATTAGTTTTTATCACCATTCACCATCTTTTTTGATTTATTGGGCTGGTTATGTGGTGGTTGTCTGATGGTGAATGCTTTTTTATTCACCATTTTGTCACCATTTCCTGGGGCATTCACCATTCTGCCGGACACATTGCTGTTTATCGGTGGTTTATGGAATAGAGACGAAATTTGCCGATAGTGATTACCCGTAGCACGTTGTTTCACTGTGAAAAACGAATTGTTTCAGGTAAGGTAACACTCCGTTACGCCGGAGGAAACTCACTATTACAAGGAAGCAACTCTTAGGTTACAGGGAAGCAGCTCCTCAGTTTCAAGGAAGCTAACACTTTGTTTCATACCCGGAAACGCTTAGTTTCGTCCTTTGAAACAAAATGTTTCAAGGAATGAAACACTTCGTTTCAGGGTCTGAAACTTTTAGTTCCTACTGCACGAAACACTTTGTTTCCGTAGCGGAAACTTTTAGTTCCGCCTGTGATGTGACGCATTGCGAAAGGATGGAGTATATCGCATCATCGGGTGCCCAGATGCATGTAGTATAAAGTAAGTTGCGCTGTAAGCAAATGGTGAATACCCCGGAAAATGGTGATAAAATGGTGAATAAAAAAGCATTCACCATCAGACAACCACCACATAACCAGCCCAATAAATCAAAAAAGATGGTGAATGGTGATAAAAACTAATTTATCAGCCTATGTAGAGTAACGCTCAGCGAGCGGACAAGGCGTCCGCTCAATAACCTCAGTCAAAGAGTTCATGCAGTACCTCCAGCGACTTCAGCATCGGGAAATCGGGCAGGTGCATCCGGTAATACTCGTTCAGGATATGGAGGCAACGCGCTCGTTCGGTGCGACTCATACCGAAAAAGTGCATCGTTTCGTAGTTCATACGCATCAACCCGCTGATGCGCGAAGCTTCTTCGGGGCCGACATAAGCCGAATGTAGTTTGGGACGGGAAGAGATGAAACAGCTATTGAGCAAGTCGAAATAATCGCCTGGATGGTAATCGTCCAGGTTGGGATACAAACCAAGGAAGCGCGAGAAGCGCATGAGGAAGACCAGGTGAAAATTGGCAAAGCCACCCCGGCACTCGTCCAGCCACAGGATAGAATGTTCCAGGTAAGCAAACAACGGCGGGTTCTCCACCTCCTCGCGCATGGCGCGATAAAGAAATTCAGCCAGGAACAAAGCGATGGACGACTTGTACGGATCGTACGGAATGGACGAGAAGAGGTGCAGTTGCTTCGCTTCCTTTATAATATACAGAGTAGACTTGGGACGGATATCGGCTTCGAATTCCACCAAAGCCAGCGGTTGGAACAAGACTGACTTCACCGGAGCCTTCCGCGAACGGGGCACCTTGACCAGGAACGAAGCACGGCCCGCTTCCCGGGTATAAATATCGACGATGTTCGATGTATCGTTGTATTTCAGTACATGAAGTACGATGCCTGTTGTTTTTTGCAGCATATCTCCTTCTTTTTTTCAGCAAACAAAGCTACGAAAAAAGCCGAAACGACCCAAGCAATCAGAACGGAAGCCCGAAAAAGAAATAAAAAGAACAAAAAGCGCATACTATATTACATTGATAATCAGCGAAAAAGAAGAAGTCCTATTAAAATAAGCAAAATATTTTCCGGGAATGTTTTGCCAATTCAAAAAAACTCTCTACTTTTGCATCCGCAATCGAGAAACAATCACTTGTTTCAGAAGCAGGAATGCTTCGCAAAGCGATGGCCCATTCGTCTATCGGTTAGGACGCAAGATTTTCATTCTTGAAAGAGGGGTTCGACTCCCCTATGGGCTACAAATAAAAGAATATAACGAATTAATAAAGATTAGTCGCAACAATGGCAAATCACAAATCATCCATCAAGAGAATCAGACAAGAAGAAAAAAGAAGACTTCACAACAGATATTATGCTAAGACTATGCGTAATGCTGTAAGAAAACTTCGTTCTACAACTGATAAAACAGAAGCAGTTGCTTTGTACCCGGGCATCACTAAGATGTTAGATAAGTTAGCTAAGACAAACATTATTCACAAGAATAAGGCTAACAATCTGAAGTCTAAGCTGGCTCTTTACATCAACAAGCTCGCTTAATACACGAATTTTTCTTTTAAAGAAATACTTCCAAGGCTGGACTTTTTAGTCCGGCCTTTTGTGTTTTAACCCCAACACTCCCAAAGAACAACATTATTGGGTATTTTTCACTCCATAAGTTTCCCCAAGTCAACATTTTGCAGTATATTTGCTCTGTTATTATAACTTAGAAATACAATATGAGCGAAGAAGTAATCATCCCCGATAATGGATCGTATTCGGCGGACAGTATCCAGGTTCTGGAAGGACTGGAAGCTGTCAGAAAACGCCCCGCCATGTACATCGGCGACATCAGCACAAAGGGACTTCACCACCTGGTTTACGAAATTGTCGACAACTCTATCGACGAAGCGTTGGCCGGATATTGCGACCAAATCGACGTCATCATCAACGAAGACAACTCCATCACCGTTCAGGACAATGGACGTGGTATCCCGGTAGACTTCCATGAAAAAGAACAGAAATCGGCTCTCGAAGTTGCCATGACGGTATTGCATGCCGGTGGTAAGTTCGACAAGGGTTCGTATAAGGTTTCCGGCGGTTTGCACGGTGTAGGTATGTCGTGCGTGAACGCGCTTTCCACCCACATGACGTCACAGGTTTTCCGCAACGGAAAGATTTACCAACAAGAATATGAATGCGGCAAGCCGCTGTACAGTGTCAAGGAAATCGGTGAGGCCGAACACACCGGTACACGTCAGCAGTTCTGGCCGGACAATACTATCTTTATCGAAACGGTTTATAAGTACGATATCCTGGCCGGACGTATGCGCGAACTTTCTTACCTGAATGCTGGTATCAAGATTACGCTGACCGACCGACGGGTGGTGAATGAGGAGACTGGTAACTTCAAACACGAAACTTTCCACTCGGAAGATGGATTGAAGGAGTTTGTACGTTTCATTGATTCTTCGCGCGAACGCCTCATCAACGACGTTATTTACCTGAACACAGAGAAGCAGGGTACGCCCATCGAAGTGGCTATCATGTACAACACGTCGTTCTCGGAGAATATCCACTCGTACGTCAACAATATCAATACAATTGAAGGGGGTACGCACCTTGCCGGTTTCCGCCGTGCCTTGACGCGTACACTGAAGAAATATGCCGAAGACAGCAAGATGCTGGAAAAGGTAAAGGTAGAAATCTCAGGCGATGACTTCCGCGAAGGTCTGACAGCCGTTATCTCCATCAAGGTAGCCGAACCACAGTTCGAAGGACAGACCAAGACGAAGCTCGGCAACAACGAGGTGATGGGTGCTGTAGATCAGGCGGTGGGCGAAGTGCTTAATTACTACCTGGAAGAGCATCCGAAGGAAGCGAAACTGATCGTTGACAAGGTGATTCTGGCTGCTACGGCCCGTCACGCTGCCCGCAAGGCTCGTGAGATGGTGCAACGTAAGTCGCCCATGTCGGGTGGTGGACTTCCTGGTAAGTTGGCCGACTGTTCGGACCGTGACCCGCTGAAGTGCGAATTGTTCCTCGTCGAGGGAGATTCGGCCGGTGGTACCGCCAAGCAAGGTCGTAACCGCGCATTCCAGGCTATCCTACCGCTGCGTGGAAAAATTCTGAACGTGGAGAAGGCCATGTATCACAAAGCACTGGAAAGCGATGAAATCCGCAACATCTATACGGCACTGGGGGTAACCATTGGTACCGAGGAGGACAGCAAGGAGGCCAATATCACCAAGTTGCGCTATAATAAGATCATCATCATGACCGATGCCGACGTCGATGGCTCGCACATTGACACACTGATTATGACGTTCTTCTTCCGCTACATGCCGCAGATTATCCAGAACGGTTATCTGTACATCGCTACTCCTCCGCTCTACCTCTGCAAAAAGGGCAAAGTGGAAGAGTATTGCTGGACGGATGCACAACGCCAGAAGTTTATCGAGACTTACGGTGGTGGTTCGGAGAATGCAGTGCATACGCAACGTTACAAAGGTTTGGGAGAGATGAACGCCACTCAGTTATGGGAGACAACACTGGATCCGGACAACCGTATCCTGAAGCAAATCACCATCGAGAATGCTGCTGAAGCGGATTACATTTTCTCTATGCTGATGGGTGAGGACGTGGGTCCGCGCCGCGAATTCATCGAGGAGAACGCTACGTACGCTAATATTGATGCCTAATCAGTTACATTTATAATATTTATTAAGCCAACCTCGCATCTTACAGCGAAGAAGTGCCGGAGCAGAAGGAAAATCCTTCACGCTCCGGCACTTTTCTTTTTTATTCACCACAGAGTCACACAGAGTTTCACAGAGTCTTTAGTTTTATTGCCCCATATATAAGCACTCTGTTTAACTCTGTGACGAACCTATAGAAAATCTTGTTTATCTAATTCTTCCACCGCTTCTTCGAGGGCATCGTACCACTCCTTGCCGAATTTACGAATGAGAGGTTCTTTCAGGAACTTGTAAACAGGAAGGTTCTCCTTCTCGCCCAGCAGGACAGCGGCTTTGCAAACACTCCACCGGTGGTAATTCACGGCTTTGTACACGCCGTAATTCCCTACACGGATGGGGTACAGGTGACAAGAGATGGGTTTATAGAAATCTACTTTGCCTTCGCGGTATGCCTTTTCGATGGCACAGTAGCAGTAGCCTCTCTCGTCATAGCAGGTGAAGACACAGTCTTTCCCATTGACAATGGAAGTCACCAGGTCACCGTCTTCATCGGCATAGACGACACCTTGCTTATCGATCACCGCCTGCGCTTTGGGCGACAGATTGTCCCAGATAACCGGAAGAACCTCTTCCAGTTTCGCCACTTCCTCCTCTTCCACCGGTGCCCCGGCATCCCCTTCGATGCAACACTCGCCTTTGCAGGCGTCGAGGTTGCACAGGAACTTCTCGCGAAGCACATCAAGGGGTATTACTACATCATCAATCTGAATCATACGCTCTTTCTATTTAAACAGAAAAGGCAGGGTTGTGCCCTGCCCCTTCTTTGTATGTATCGTGTTTATTAGCTGATCAATACAGAGCCATCCATTTCGGAAGGAACTTCCAGGCCCATGATTTGGAGGATGGTGGGCGCCACGTCCGCCAGACGACCTTCGGCTACCTTGGCCGACTTGTTCTCCGTTACGTAAACGCAAGGAACAGGGTTCAGTGAGTGAGCCGTGTTGGGCGATCCGTCTTCGTTCATCGCGTGGTCGGCATTACCGTGGTCGGCGATGATGATGGCTTCGTAACCATTGGCTTTGGCAGCTTCGATGGTTTCCTTTACGCAAGCATCTACGGCAACTACTGCCTTTTCGATGGCTTCGTAGATACCGGTGTGGCCTACCATGTCACCGTTGGCATAGTTCACCACGATGAAGTCGTACTTGTTTTCATTGATGGCGGCTACCAACTTGTCCTTCACTTCGTAAGCACTCATTTCCGGCTTCAGGTCATAAGTGGCTACTTTGGGAGAAGGAACGAGGATGCGGTCTTCGCCTTCGTACGGGGTTTCGCGTCCGCCGTTGAAGAAGAACGTTACGTGCGCGTACTTTTCTGTTTCGGCAATGTGGAGCTGTGTCTTGCCCTGTGCAGCGAGGTATTCGCCGAGGGTGTTCGATACGTTTTCTTTGTCGAACAGGATGTGAACGCCCTGGAACGAAGCATCGTACGGAGTCATGCAGTAGTATTGCAGGCCCGGAACGGTCTTCATGCCGGCTTCGGGCATATCTTGTTGCGTCAGGACTACGGTGAGTTCCTTGGCGCGGTCGTTGCGGTAGTTGAAGAAGATCACCACGTCGCCTTCCTGGATGCGTGCGTCTACGTTGGCATTCACGATAGGCTTGATGAACTCATCGGTTACACCTTCGTCATACGACTCCTGCATGGCCTGTACCATGTCGGTAGCCTTCTTTCCGGTACCGTTCACCAGCAAGTCGTAAGCTTCCTTCACACGTTCCCAACGTTTGTCACGGTCCATGGCGTAGTAACGACCGATGATAGAACCAATGCAGCCGGCCGACTGCTTGGTGTAAGCATCGAGCTGTTCGATGAAGCCTTTACCGCTCTTCGGGTCGGTATCGCGACCATCCATGAAGCAGTGTACGAAGCTATTCTTGATATCGTATTCCTTCGCGATGTCGCAAAGTTTGAACAAGTGATCCAGTGAACTGTGTACGCCACCGTCCGAAGTCAGTCCCATGAAGTGAACGCTCTTACCATTCTCTTTGGCATAGGTGAAAGCAGCTACCACTCCTTTGTTCTTCAGGATGCTGTTGTCGGCACAGGCACGGTTGATCTTCACAAGGTCCTGGTATACCACCCGTCCGGCACCGATATTGAGGTGACCTACTTCCGAGTTACCCATCTGTCCGTCCGGCAAACCTACGTTTTCGCCGCTGGCATGAAGTTGGTTGTGCGGGTAAGTGCTTACCAAAGAATCCCAATAAGGAGTGGGAGTGTTGAAAATCACGTCGTCTTGTTGCTTGTCGCCTAATCCCCATCCGTCAAGGATTACCAAAAGAGCTTTCTTGTTCATATTATTCTTCGTTTTAATGATACATCTGTTTTTTCGGGTGCAAAGGTACGAAAAACATCGGTTGATGGTTCTCATTTTCAGATGATTTATACTCCTTTATCGGTTCTGCAACGGAAGTTTCATCAGGATGTCGGTCTGTTCGTCATCGCCCAGCCGGAAGATGTGTTTATCGAAGGGGGTGAAACCGTTCTTTTGGTAAAAGCTGATGGCACGCGGGTTCTTTTCCCAGACGCCCAGCCAGACGTAGGCAGCGTTCAGCTGCCGGGCTGTTTCCAAGGCTTTCTCATAGAGCAACTGTCCTACTTTTTTCCCGTGATAGGCTTTCAGTACATAGATACGTTCTATTTCGAGCGCATTGCTGTCCAACGACTCTGTTTGTGCAGAGCTGGTGTTTAGTTTCAGGAAGCCGATGACTTCCTCGTCTGACAAAGCGAAGTAGAAGAAAGAATTCTCATCCGCCAACTCGGCAGTTAGTTTAGAAAGCGAATAATTCTCCTCCAGAAACTTAGCCATATCCTCCGCCGTATTCTTGTCCGCGAAGGTTTCAAAGAAAGTCTGCCTGCTTATCTTCTGCAAGCCCTCCACGTCGATGGAATCGACTTTTTTGATACATATGCTCTCCATTAGTTCGATACAAACTTAAGTCCGACGATAGATGCTATCAGCGTAAAGATAAAGAACAATCGCCACAGCGTAGCGGGTTCTTTGAACACAAAGATCCCCACCAGTGCCGTACCTACCGCTCCGACTCCCGCCCATACGGCATACGCGGTTCCCATGGGCAATGCCTGCGATGCCCGGTACAGCAAATACATGCTCAGCGAGCAACTGACTACAAAGCCCAACAACCACCAGGCCATCTCGATCCCTGCCGATGATTTTACTTTGCCTAAACAAGTGGTAAAGCCCACTTCAAAGAAGCCTCCTAAAATTAAATAAATCCAAGCCATAATCTATTATTTAAGGGCGCAAAGGTCGGTAGTTTGCAGCAAATGCCATTTTACAAATGATAAAAAACGATAGCAAGGGAGGAAAGAAGTTTATCTCTTAAAGGAAGCTTGCTTTTGTCGCCGAGGAACGATGTACGAGATGTACATGTGGAGCAGTACGAGATGCACATCTCATACAGTACCAGATATACATCTCGTACAAAGCACCTCGGTGAGTAAAGATGGTGTGGTCGTAGACTAACCCATCTTTGCCCGGTGAGAAAAGTTTTTCTTAAGGCCTGAATTCAATATTATACCCTTCTTCTGTGTGCATAGGCAGGTCTTTCGCTTCTTTCACAGGCTTTCCCAGCACACTTATATCTTCAAAAATAACACCTTTTTCTTTATCTATATGAGGAGCGATGATCAATGACGGCCATTTAGATGCCTCCACCATTTGTATATTCTTAAAATGGATATTCCTGAACTTCGCATTCTGGTGGCGGATACCCACCAACGCCGAATATTCCTCCAACCGAATATTTTCGAAAAGATAATCACTGTGCTCTGCCTCGCCCGAGCCATCTTGCGACATGATATTCAGTAGAGAATGCGGAGCGTAAAAGTAACTGCAATCCGAAAGGTGAATCACATCACAATCGGTCATGGTTATATTACTTGTCTTCAGCGGCATGCCGGTCCAGCCCACACGCATCACATTGGCAGAGGTATTCCAGAATACACAGTTGCTAATGCTGACATTCCTGACCTCGGTGTTGACAATCTGGCTGTAATCTGTTCCTCCCCAGGTATGATGAACGTTATCTTCGAACGGCAGGTTCCTGTAAAGAGCAATCGCATCATCGCAGGTCCTGAAGAAACAATCTTTAATGACTACATCCTGCGCTCCGCAAAGGTCGATCCCATCGCCGTTGAGGTTCACCAAATTGGCACCGATGATGCGCAGACTGGAAAACTCCAGGTTGCGGCTATTGGTTGCCTGAATAGTCCATGTACGGCTTCTGGCTATACATGTCACCCCGGAAACAGATACGTCCTGGCTGTTATTGATAGAGATGGGTCGCCAGTTGCGTTCCGTTTGGAATCCCTTATCGGTATAGGGCGGCTGATCTCCATCATGGATAATAACTCCCTTGCCTGTGACCTTTACATTTTCCGCATTCCATATGTTGACCGAGCCGAACAAGAAAGCACCTTCATCCAAATGCAAGTGTTGTCCACTTTTCAAGTCAATATTCCCGGCATGGATACCCGGTTTCAGCCGGATCATTTCCGTATTGTTTTTCATATACGGCTCAGTTTGCGGCGTATCGGCAAAAATGAATAGCACTTCTGTCGCGCCCGTGGCATAACTGCATAACTGCAACGTTTCATTGTACTTGTAGCCTCTTTTCCACCAGGTAGGGTCGTCCCGTTTCAAATCGAGTTCGGCTACATGATCCCAGATCTGGTTGGCCCGTTCCACCGATAACATAGCAGGTCCATCCAGTTGAAAGCTTACCGTCTGCCCCTCTACCTGAGAAACAATTCCTTTGGATAGCGGACGGATGTTTACCCCTTCGTTCCAATATCCGGCATCCTTTACCTCCACTTTTACTTCGACCGGTTTCGAGAGGGTAATAGTTGCCACGTTGATGTTCATCGCTGCTTTATAGACCAATACCGGAGTACCGTCTACCGTAACTGTGTAGCGGTCGGACTTCATCATGTCGGCAGGAGGGAACGTTTCCGTTCCCCCTTTTTGCTGACAAGATATACCTATACAAAAGATCGCGCTATACAGGAAAGCCTTTAGAATCGGGCTCCCTAATCTTCGTTTATTCATATATCGCTGTTTTTATAGTTTATTCAATACGCCCCGTTCCATCGGAGAATGTAAGATAAGCCTTCTGCCCTTGCTTTACATTGACAGCTTCCTGTTCACCTCCATTACCGCGGTAAGCTATTTTTCCTTGGAGGATGGAGAACTCACTCTTATACCATTCCCAGTCACCGTTTGTAAGCATAACGCACATACGTAGCTGACTGTCATTATCGAACGGGGGCGATACAAACTCTCCGTCGGCCTCATCCGGTATACTGAACATATACGTTTTGTCGGGTGCCGCCCAGTTGGCATTGTTCGTTACTCCGCCGTGCAGATAGATTTCCGGTTTCAGGAGTTGCACATGGTATATAAACTTCCGCCCGTCGATCTCGGTTGATATAGCTATAATGTACCATCCCGGATTATTCACCCGGATACTTCCTTGGTATGCTCCATTGATATCGGCAAGGGTGACGGATGCAGCATCTATTTCCGCATCTATCCCCATTGCCGTATCGTCATCCTGAATTGTATTAAATTTGAATTCGGCATTTTCTCCTTCCGGAGTCAGCCCCAGGTATTGCATACTCCAGAACTTACCCGACTGACCGTGCACCGGAATCATCTGTGCGGATGTTTTCCATTCCCAGTTGGATATTCCATTACCTGTCAAGTGCATTGCTTCCGGCATGACCAACGGTTCCAATGCAAAATAGCTTTTCACCTTCACCGGTATCGCGTTGGAGTATGTTTCTTTGATTTCGCCTGCCGACAGGTTGGCCTTGAGCCGGAGATAGACAGTCATTATCTCGTCCTGCGGATAAGTGTTCTCGTCATAGTTATGCTCGTCCACCAACAAGGAGCAAACCATAATAGCCATTTCGGAAGCATCGAGTGCCATTTCCCGGCTAGTATAGCGTGTAGGTAGAGTGTACAACTGGCTGAACTGATCGTTCAACGCCACTTCCACCGCATAGGTGGTTACCGCATGAAAACCATAATCAGGTCTTTCGCACGAGACGTCCAGACTCTCTATGCTTTTCAGGTCATAATACCCAGGAGCATCCACCAAGCTATTCAGCACAAAAATCGCCGGTTGCTGAATAACCGGATTGTCGTCTCTATCGTTTTCACAGCTACCGATAAGCATACTACCCAACAGAGCCATTATATAATATATTTTTTTCATACATTCATTTATTGAGAGTTTATAATCCGCCGATTAATAACCGGGGTTTTGTTTCAGGTTGGGATTATTGTTAATGTCCGAAATCGGAATCGGGAACAAGTTGTAGTTGGTGCTTACAGCCGTCCCATTGGCTTCGCCCCCTTTCCAATCCCAGAGATAGGTACCCGGTGTGAAGTATCCGTACCGGATAAGGTCAGTACGACGGTGTCCTTCAAAATAGAACTCTCTGCTTTTCTCGTCGAGTACATCATTCAAGGTCAGCTTGGCAAGTTCCGTTGCCCCCGCTCTCCGGCGTAGCGTATTTACTTTCTTCAGTGCCTCGTCCGTCTGTTGACCCGAGCGTAGTGAGGCCTCTGCGTAAATCAGGTAAGCCTCTGCCAACCGGAAGAAGGGAATGTCAGTATCTGCCCATTGAGGATCCTGTGCCGGTTTCTTGTCCGAGCGGTTATTGCTCCACTTCACCACGGAGAAACCTTCCTTGAAGTTATTCACATTGGTTATCTCTACCGTACAGTTTCTATCCTGATCGCCATTACTGTTGATGTAACCACCCGAGTAAAGTAAAGCTCGTCTGTCCTTGGCCACTTCCATCATTTCCTCTTTCGAGACTCCTACTGGAGCATTCCCTGCTGGAAAGAATTTATTGACCAGTGCTTTGCGAGCCCTGATGCCTCCCCATCCTTCGGAGCTTCCCCAGGGAACCATACCCGATGCCCGTGTAGAGGCTATCGGGAACAACGTACCTCCAAAGGTACGTATCATAATACCATCTTGGCGGATAGGTAGTATCATTTCTTTTCTCGACGACGCATTCTCGTCGTTATCCGCCATGAAAAGATGCTCGTATTCATCGCACAACCCATAGCCTGCTCCAATGACCTTATCGGCGTATGCCAACGCTTCGTTCCACTGGGGAGTTTCTGTGTAGACTTCCGCATTCAGGTACATGCGGGCTTGCAACAGCCATAATGCCGCCTTATCGATACGCCCGAAAGGGGCTTTGGTTGGTTCGAACAGATCGCTTTCAATAGCTTTCAGCTCGTTTTCAATGTAGACAAAGAGATCAGTCCGTTGAATTTGTGCCGGTAAGTCGGCCGAAACTTTCTCCGTGAAAGGAGGGTTTCCAAACAAATCCATCAGGAAATAATAGTTCAGGGCACGGATAAAACGGACCTCAGCTCTTTGTCGGATGGTTTCCTGATCGTCTGTTCCATCGGTTTTCTCCAGGAAGTGGTTGCAAATGGTCACGTCGAACATGAGTCGCCCGTACAAGCCTTCTACCATATTGTGCGAAGATCCCCAGTTTATAAAGTTGACTTCAGGAATACCCACATCGTTCCAGGCGCATATCACCTCATCGGAAGGGAGTTCGTTCAGTGTTACAATCAGCCTGTAGAAAGCAGATGTACCTTCATCGATTCCGGCCACATCACCGTTTCCATAAGGGCCTGTCTGCCCGGTATGTCCCAAAGTGGCATATATCTTCATAAACACATTTTCTTTTGAGAAGGTCAAATCCACCTGCGGATTAATCGGCCCGATATTCAGTTCATTGGCACATGAACCCAACAAGCATGCAAGCACCAAGAGCTTGGTAAACAATCTAAGTTTGATATATCTGTTATTCATATCCGTATTGATTTTTGTTAAATATTAAAACTGCAGGCTCAATCCCAGCATAAACGTCACAGGGCGAGGATATAGATTGTTGTCGAACCCTTGGTCAACTTCCGGATCGAGTCCTTCGTACTTGGTAATGACAAACGGATTCTGTACAGTGCCGTACACTCGCCCGTTGATTCCTTTGTTGGCCTGTGTTTTGAACAAGTCTTTGAAGGAATATCCGAGAACAATATTGTCACAGCGCAGGAAAGAAGCATTTTGCACAAAGTAGTCCGACATGTAGAACATTCCTGTTCCCTTAAACCCAAGGTTGACAGCATTCATCGGTCGATTGTAATAGAATCCGTAGTTGGACCAGATACCGTTCTTGTCCACCGGAGCATTGCTAGCCAACACATTATTATATATATAGTTGTTCAGGCTGGCTCTTAGAGAGAAGCTGAGGTCCCATTTCTTATAAATCATCTTCGAAGTCATTCCCATCAGGACATCCGCAGCCGGTTTCTTATACATATACCGGTCGGCATCATTGATCATACCATCATCATTCCGGTCTACAAACAAGTTCTCTATAGGCTTTCCGTTGTCATCATATACTTGCTCATACACGTAGAACGAAGAAGTGGCATAGCCCACTTTATGAGCCTGCACGGACGAGCCGGTTCCATAAGCATTGCTGCCGGTATTCACATAATAGTCCGGATCGTCTCCACCTGTTAGTTTAGTGATCTTGTTCTTATTGAAGGAGATGTTGTAACTCAAATCCCATAAGAAATCTCTTGTGACAATAGGTTTGGCAGATATACTGAATTCCACTCCCTGGTTCTCTAAAGAGCCGATGTTACTGATCAGCATGTTGTTGAAGTTTGTCCCGGCAGGTATCTTCACTGTATTTATCAGGTCGTCCGTTTTGCGGTAGTACACCTCAGCACTACCTGTAATACGTCCGTTGAACAACCCGAAATCAAGTCCTATATTGGTGGTGGTAGTCTCTTCCCATTTCAGTTTGCTGTTATACTCCTTCGGGCGGGTGGTATGATAAAATTCATTATCGAATTGATAATAGGCACCGTCTTTATTAATCACATATTGCGGCAGATACGGGAAGTCGTTAGAACTTACATTCTGCTGCCCGGTGATACCCCAGCCCGCTCTCAGTTTCAGGTCAGACAGGAAACCAACATCCCGCAGGAACGACTCTTCTTTTATTTTCCATCCCAAAGCTACCGACGGGAATGTCCCCCAACGGCTATCTTTGGCAAACCGGGATGTACCATCCTGGCGTACAGTAGCGGTAAACAGGTACTTGTTTTGCAAGATATAGTTGATTCTTCCGAAGTAAGAAACCAAAGAGGTATGATAGGCATAGGCTGTGGTGGCTCGTGTCTTTTCATCTTTCTTTTCGTGGGTCATCGGATTCGTTCCATAGCCCAACTCATAACCTGTCCGGTGGAAATGTTGCTGCTCGGCACCTGCGGTAATATCAATCGACTGATTCCTGAATTCTTTCAGGTATTGCAGGAAAGCATTTCCCGACAGATTGTATTTATATCCATACGAGGTTCCGTCCCATCCGTAATAATGGTTGGAGTAAGAGTAAGGAGATACTTGCGTCCGTTGATCGCCTTCGGAATAATCCCCACCCAGATTGAAGTGTACATGTAGTTCGGGGAGCCAATGCAGCTTGTAATCTACTTCCATATTACCGATAAAGCTCTGGGAAGATGCTTTGTCGTTTTTCAGGTCGAGCAAAGCGAGAGGATTGGCTGGTGAGAATCCTTTCTTTGTCAGGTTCCAGTTCGGGTCATTGTACTCAGACGATGTACTCCATTGATAGTATCCTCCGAAAACTGGGGTAAAGTAATCGTAAACCGGGCGTGTAGGGTCCATCATCAACGCCGAGCCTACTGACCCGCCATCGGCGTATCTATTTTCCGAAAACATAGCTTTGGCATTGACATTCACCTTCAGGTGATTGTCAAAGAAAGCGGGTGCCAGATTAAGCGAAGCAGTAAACCGATTGAACTCCGAGGTCTTGACAATTCCTTGTTGGTCGGTATAGCCGAAAGATACCCGGTAAGGCATATTCTTCAATCCACCGGATACCGTTAGGTTATGGTCAGTACTGATGGCTGTACGATAGATGGCATCCTGCCAGTCTGTATTGGCGGTTCCCAACGCATAAGGAAGTTCATCGCCTGCATATATTTTCTGGATATAAGCCCTGAACTCGTCGCCGTCCATCACGTCAATCTTCGACTGGATAACGTTCACTCCCACATTGCCGTTGTAAGATACTTTCGGAGCGGAACCAGCCGACCCTTTTTTCGTTGTAATGATGATTACACCGTTGGATGCTCTTGATCCGTAAATGGCTGTCGCCGACGCATCTTTCAATAAGGTAAAAGTTTCAATATCGTTAGGGTTCACCAGTGCCAATGGGTTGGCCATTCCCTTGATACCATCGTTATCCATCGCCAATCCATCGATAACAATCAACGGATCGTTGCTGGCGTTCAGTGATGATCCGCCACGTACACGTATCACTGCACCTCCTCCGGGCATTCCTCCCTGAGAGTTACTAATACTTACACCGGCAATCTTACCATTCATCATGTCCTGAGGGGTAGTGATGACTCCTTTACTTATTTCATCGGGTTTAAAAACAGATACCGACCCTGTAGCATCGTTCTTTTTTACAACTCCATAGCCGATAACGACTGTTTCGCTCAGCAGGACAGCATCCGACTCCAGGATAATGTTCAGCATCGAGGCAGCTCGAACCTCTTTGGCTTTGTATCCGATAAACGAAACGGTTAACATGGTATTACTCTCCACGCTGAGTTTGAAGTTTCCGTCAATATCAGTAATCGTGCCTATTCCTGTTCCGGGTACAGCGACATTGGCACCGATAATCGGCTCGCCTTCTGTGTCCTTAACATGTCCTCTTACATGAATCTGTTGGGCAAACACCCCAGTTGCCATACATACAATAAGCAGTGAAGAAATCAGTGATCTCTTCCATCGCCCGGACGCACCGGCGAATGTAAAATGTGTTTTTCTTTCCATAATGAAATAAACTAAGGTCTATAAATTGATACGGATTTGTTTTCCACTGTATGATACCTTTTTATCGGTCTTGGCAGTTGCCTTGTCTCCGGTTCCGTGCCCGTTCTTCACCAGTACGATATTGAACGTTCTGTTCTTGAGCATTCCGGGGAATTTTCCTTCCCGGTTACCGATGGTAAGGGTCCGCTGCTTGTCGTCCCACTTGAATGAGAGGGTAGAGTAAGCCCCTTTCTCGTAATTGTAATTATCGTTTTCGTCTTCGTACAATACAAATTCGCCATCACTTCCGGGGTAAACACGTATTTCGAGTTTATCCCATTTCTTTTCGGTAGCATACTGTACTTTGGGGCCGATAGGGAGAATACTTCCGGCTTTTACATAGATGGGCATGATATCGATGGGAGTTTCCCGGTCGACCGTCTGTGCTCCGTTCAACTGTTCGCCAGTCCAGAAGTCGAACCAATTGCATCCTGCCGGCAGATAGACCGCCTTGGATTTCATCTGACTCAGGTTTACGTTTTTGGCTTCGTCTACATACATGGCCTCAGTTACCGGAGCCACCAACAGGGAACGTCCGAACATATACTGGTTGTCTATATCGTGTACACATTTATCCTGCGGGAAGTCCATGAACAGTGCACGCATATACGTATCTCCGTTGCTGGTAATATTCCAAGCCGTCGAATAAAGATAGGGCAGTAACAAATACCTCAGGTTCAGATATTTCTCCAATGTATCGAACTCCCACGAACCTTTTTCACCCATCAGGTAAATCTCGCGGGGGGTATTGGTTCCGTGCGACCGCATCATCGGACAGAAAGCACCGAATTGCGTCCACCGGACATACAGCTCCCGGTAAGCCGGATCTTTGATTCCTTCCGGATAGGTATAAGCGTAGAATCCGCCGATATCTGTATTCCAATAAGGAATACCGCAAATGGAAAAATTAAGTCCAGCCGAGATTTGCTTGCGCAATACGTCCCAGGTGGAACGAATATCGCCCGACCAGGAATTGGCACCGTAACGTTGTTGCCCGGCAAATGCCGAGCGGGTAAGAATAAATACACGCTTGTCCGAAGATGTGGCACGTTGATTGTCATATACACCTCCCACTGATACAACGGGGAATGCATTGAATACTTTCCTGTATTGTCCCGCATAAGTGTTCTGATCCAGTTTCTCTTCACCACTGAAGTATTCGGGTTCGGTAGCATCCAACCACCAACCGTCCATCCCGACGGAGAACAGATTCTTATTCATATAGTCCCAATAAATCCGGCGCGCTTCGGGATTGAAGGTATCGTACACTTTAGCCGGTTCCGGGAATGTCTTGAAGTCCAGCAGCAGGTTCTTCTCCTTCAGTTCTTTGTAAATGCGGGTATTACTTCCGAATGAAGGCCACACGGAGGCAATAATGTGTGCGTTAAGTTTGTGCACATCGTCCATCATCTTCTTGGGATTGGGGAAGAGTGGATTACCAAACTCAACAGCATTCCAGTCTACCTGCTCGGTGCCCCAATACTGCCAGTCCTGAATAATTCCATCGAGAGGTACTCCCAGTTCGCGATACTTTCTCACTACGTCGACCAACTCGTCCTGGCTCTGGTATCTCTCTCTGGACTGCCAGAAGCCATACGTCCACAAAGCATTCATCTGCACCTGGCCCGTCAGTTCCCGCATATTCTTCACCACATTGTCTGCATTTCCTCCATACAGGAAATAGTAGTCGGCACACTCTCCTACTTGTGAGTCAAAAGCTGTTTCCATCGGGTTGTCGGTGAACGTGGTGGGCGAAGCGTTATCCCAATACACAGCATATCCTTTGACAGACTGTATGTAAGGAATACAAATGCTCGAATTTACCTGTTGCAGGTGTACCTTCTGGTTTCGTTGATTCATCTTTCCTTTCTGGAGTTGTCCCAATCCGTAGATAGGTTCATCCTTCTCAAGCATAAAGGCTTGCCGTACCAAGTACGTTTTTTCCTTTCCGTATTCTACCGGGGTAAACTGAACACCATAATCCTTTTCAGTAAGCAACGGGGTCCCTTTTATGTCGGTATAACTTATCTTACCGGTTTTCAGGTTCAGATTTACTTCTACTTTCTGGCTTTTCAGCACTACAGAATTTCCCTTTTCCTGAACAGTAAAAGAGGTCTCTTCCGGCGATTTAATCACTGAGAAGCTCTTCTTTGAGAAGTTCTCCCCTTCGGGTGATTTGATGACTCTCACAATTCCCGGAGAATAGAACTGCACCTCTACATCGATAGCGCATACGTTCGCTTTAATACCGTTGTTCGTTTTCTGGTACTTCTGCCCCCAAGTGGGGGGGCTTGCAACAAATGCAAGCAACAGTACTGCAGCTCCCGCCACATGTCTTGTTTTCATGGTAATAGCATTTTTGGATTAATAAATAATATGGAAGCAAAAGTAGTACAGAGTGGTTCCAGTCAAGTGTTGCAATGTTGAAAAGAGCCGCTCGGATGTTGAAATCGGAGAGACATTATCCCTATTGAACAGGGTACATTGGTATGCCAACAGGCAGCCAATGCAACAGATGTTGCAAAGTTTACGACCAATGTTGATTTATGTATTAATATCTCCACAAGTAATGTTTAATCCACTATATTTGAGGTCAGATGAAAACACGTAATTCTATGCTCAGGTATTATTTTTATATTGCATGCTTCCTCTTGTGCACGGTTTCTATACAAGCACAGGAAAACTTTGTATTTTCACCGATTGATAGCAACAACGGCTTATCCGAGAATGAAATCAGTTGCATTACCCAGCTCCGGGATGGTCGTATGGTGATAGCGACCGACGGACTGGTTAATATATACAATGGAACCTCATTCAGTTACCTCCACCACAACGAAGAACATGCCTACTATTTATCCGACTATATCGGCTATTGCCGGGCTTACGTGGGAAGTGAGGGATATTTATGGATTAAGAACTACCACAAAATACTCCTGTTCGATACCCGGAACGAGACTTTCATACCCAATCTGGCAACAGTCCTGCACGAACAGGGCATTCATGAGGCCTTGAAAGATTTCTTCATGGATTCTGAAAGCGATTATTGGCTACTTACAGACAGAGATCAACTGATCCGCCGGCATGGAGAGAAGAATTCGGTTTTTATGGAAAATGTATCGGCACTAAGCACCCCGGACGATCAGTTGTACGACCTGGCTGTCATAGAGAACCAGTTATTCCTCTTCTACAAGCAGGGAATGATGATCTGCTTTGACATGAATACAGGCAAGGAGTTGTACCGCGAGAATCCTTTCGGGTCGAACGCAAACCATCCCTATACCAGCACCCTCCATGTGGTTCCTTATAAACAATACCTTTACCAGATTCGTAATGGAAACGAGGTATCTCCCTCTATCACCAACGCTTCCTGGCAAACATCGCAACGGAGTGCTGCTATCGTACATCGCTTTAACACCAAAAGCCGTAAGTGGAACAAGGTACTGGAAACGGAGAGTTCACTGAATACTCTCTCCGTGGATAACAAAGGAAATTGTTGGATCAGCACGCAGGACGGTTTCTGGTTTATAGATAAATATCTGATGGAAACCAAGCATATCCCCGGATTACGACTGGTGGATGGAAGAATATTCAGAACAATCATCCATACGCAGTTCAATGATATTGATGGTGGACTTTGGGTAGGCACCAATAACCGGGGATTACTGTACTATCATCCGGACCGTTTCCGGTTTAAGAACTTCAGCAATACCCACTTTAAGCTACCCGACAATAAAGAGCTAAACGTGTATGGCTTCGCTGAGAGGGAAGATTACACCTGGGTAGGAACTAATTCGGGACTTTATACCTACAATCATGCGAACGACAGCCAACCTATCACTCCAGAATTAACCCGTTACCCTGCCATTCCCGAGCAGGCACAATGTGTATGCTTGTGGAAAGACGCCCGGCAAAGAATCTGGGTATGTACCGAAAACGGATATGGATTATATTGTATAGAGGGGGATAAAGTACGTCAGTATACCTTTCCTTTCAATCGGCTCAACTATCTGCATGAGTCGTTCAATGGCAATCTGTATCTCTGTGGCAACCAGGGATTCGGGCTTTTTAACCCGGAGTCGGGTGAATATAAGCGGATAGACGGTTCGGGCAGTTCCAACCTGGGAAATGTGTACCAACTCATTGAATATGGGCAAGATCGTTTGATGGGATTATCCGACCAGGGCGTCTTCTCATATACTTTCAGTACGAATCAATTAGATATTTCGGGGCAATCGGACCCTAAACACCCCATGTTCCGCCAGAGCAACCACAAATGCCATTGTCTGTATATCGACAGCCGGGGGCTCATTTGGTTTGGCACGCAGGATGGATTAAATATGTGGAACAGGGATGAGCAGAAACTATACTCTTTCTATACAGAGGACGGGCTGATTAATAATAGCATCCAATCTATCCATGAAGATCACCTACAAAAGATGTGGGTATCGACTACCAACGGCATTTCCCGCATTGACCTAACCAACGAAAAAGGCTGTTACAAATGTGCTTTTACTAACTATAACAAATACGATGGAGTCATTAACCCACATTGCACTCTCACCCCTCTTCTCTTGGCCGTAGGAGATTGATTTCTTTATTGGGAGGGTGAGCTGGGTGCACTACAAATTTTCGTCTTTTGATTGGATTTTCTTTCAGTTTCAATGCCTCATATAGTTCCT
>JAVBUC010000053.1:0-25358 GCA_031555765.1 Bacteroides sp.
TAACGCATCAGCCGAATCGTTAAACGCCAAGATCAAAGGATTCCGTTCCATGCTAAGAGGGGTGTCGGATCTACCATTCTTCATGTACCGCATAGCAACAGTCTTTGGCTGACCTCGCCACGGACTATCGCCGCTGACCCTCTTTTTTGAATAATATATTGATTAATGAGAGGGCTTGCTTCTTAAGTGTTTTGGCATATTTGGGTAGGATATTTTTATTTTACCTGGTCTAATATCCCTGCCAGATAAGCAATCGCCACTCCATAATTTGTCATGGGGACCTGTTGCTTTTTTGCCAGCTCCACCCGGCTGAGCACATGTTTCCGGTTGAACATGCAAGCACCGCAATGAATCACCAGGTCGTATGGAGTGAGGTCGGCGGGGAAATCTACACCGGCTACAATGTCTATCTGTAAACCTTGTCCGATGCGCTGGCGAAGCATGCGGGGAATCTTTTCGCGGCCGATGTCTTCCGAGAGCGGAGCGTGGGTGCATGCTTCGGCTATCAGTACGCGGGAAGTTTCCTTTAGTGAAGCGATGGCGGGAGCACTCTTTCGGAAATAATCAATATCCCCTTTGTATTCGGCAAACAAGACTGAGAAAGAAGTCAGCCGGCTTTCGGCAGGCTTCTGCTCGTAAACGGTGCGGAATACCTGCGAGTCGGTGATGATGAGTTTCGGCGGGCGGGCCAGGGCTTGAAGCGTGGCGGGGAGCTGGTCGGTGGTGCAACTCATTACGATGCATTTCTTGTCGAGCAACTCGCGCAGGGTTTGTACTTGCGGCAGGATGAGGCGGCCCTTGGGGGCTTGGATATCTTGCGGCATGACCAATAGAACGAGGTCGCCGGCTTGTACCCGGTTGCCGGTGATACTGGGCTGATCGTACTCCTCGGGCAGATGCTCACGGATGGCTTGTACGATGGCGTCCATGCCCAGGTTGTGTTTCGCACTGACAACGAGGGGACGGCGTGCACACTGCTGTTCGATGTTGTTGGCGGTAGCATCGGGGTGGGGAAGTAGGTCGGCCTTGTTCAGTAGCAGAATGGCCGGGATGTTTCTCTCTTCCAGTAGTTGCAGCCAGCGCAGTTCCTCCTGCATATCGAATTCGCAGAGCAGCAGGGCGATGTCCGTTTTCTGTAAGGCTTTCAACGTCTGCTCTATTCGCTTGTGACCCAACTCTCCTTCGTCGTCGAAGCCCGGCGTGTCGATGAACACACAAGGGCCGAGACCATAAATCTCCATGGCCTTGTACACCGGGTCAGTGGTGGTGCCGGGCACATCGGATACCAGAGCAGCTTCCTGCCCGGTCAGCGCATTGATGAGTGATGACTTGCCACTGTTGCGGCGGCCGAACAGGGCGATGTGCAGACGGTTGGATTGAGGAGTGTTGTCCATATACCTATATATATTAGAACCGGAAGTCCCGCTTCCCTTCTTCGATCTCTTTCAGGTTGCGCAGAGCAATCTCTTTGATCCGCGGATTCGGGATTTGTTCCACTTTTTGGCGAATCATTTCTTCGCCTAAAGCGCGCGTGCGTTCCGAGGCATAGTCCTGCATAAACTCCTTGAGGGTGACCAGTGCGTTCGGCGCGCAGATATTGGCTATCTGTCCCGACTTGACGAGTGACATGAACCGGTCGCCTGTGCGTCCGGCCCGGTAACAGGCCGTGCAGAAACTGGGAAGGTAGCCCAGCTCTAACAACCATGCCACTACTTCGTCCAGCGTACGGGTGTCGCTCACATCGAACTGTGCCGACGTGTCTTCCTTCGCTTCCTGCTCGGCATAACCGCCTACGCTGGTACGCGATCCACCGCTGATTTGCGACACACCGAGGTCGAGCACCTTGCGGCGCGAAGCTTCCGACTCGCGGGTAGAAACAATCATACCCGTGTAAGGCACAGCTATGCGGATGACGGCCACGATGCGTTGGAACAGCTCGTCGGTCACTGCATCCGGGTAGTCGTCCGTGTCGATGTCATCGGCCGGGCATATACGCGGTACGCTGATGGTATGCGGTCCTACGCCAAAGCGTGCTTCCAGGTGCTCGGCGTGCATCATCAGTCCCACGAAATCGTACCGGAACGTGTTCAGCCCGAACAGTACCCCCAGCCCTACATCGTCGATGCCTCCCTGCATGGCGCGGTCCATCGCTTCCGTGTGGTAGGCGTAGTTGCTCTTGGGGCCTGTAGGGTGGAGCCGTTCGTAGTTCTCTTTATGGTAGGTTTCCTGAAACAGTATATACGTACCGATGCCGGCCTCCCGCAGCCGGCGATAATTCTCGACGGTGGTGGCGGCAATGTTCACGTTCACCCGGCGGATGGCTCCGTTCTTATGGTGGGTGTTGTAAATGGTTTCAATGGATTCGAGGATGTATTCGATGGGGTTGCGGAGCGGATCCTCACCGGCTTCCAGTGCCAGACGCTTATGTCCCATGTCTTGCAAAGCGATGACTTCCCGGCGGATATCCTCCTGCGAAAGTTTCTTCCGGGCGATGTGCTTGTTTTTCAGGTGATACGGACAGTACAGGCAGCCGTTGACACAATAATTAGAGAGGTAGAGCGGGGCAAACATCACGATGCGATTTCCGTAGAACCGTTGCTTGATGTCCCGTGCCAGATTGAAAATCTTCTCGATCAGATCGGGCTCGTCGCACTCCAACAGCAAGACGGCTTCCCGGTGTGTCAGGCCCTTGCACGCGGCAGCTTTTTCCAGCAACAGCTCTATCAACGCCCGGTCATCTTTGTGCGCGCGTGCATATTCCAACGTATCCATCACTTCCTGATGATCGATGAAATCTTCTGCCCGGGATGAGTTTACCTGATACATTAGTAAATAGTGTTTAGGGGTGAGTGGTTAGTGATTAGCGGTTAGTACAGCTTATCACTAATCACTAACCCCTAATCACTAAAAAACTATTCATTCGTGTAGTCACCACGTTCGCCGGAAACTACGTAACCGATGGCTTCCATTCTGCGTGAGAGCATTTCGTAGCTTTCCTCGGGATTGGCTCCTTCGAAAGGCTTGTGGTCATATATCTTGAATTTCTTTTGATGAATTGTCGGCGTGAGGCTGGGCATGGCCACGTTGGCTCCTGCCAGTACGGCACGTTCACGTCCGCCCGGCGAAAGGGCAGCCATAGCCGTAGTGGCCGGTATCAATGCTGCGGGCGAGATTAGACGGAAGATGGAGATCAACCGGAGAGTCAGGTCGATATCGCCTGCCGGACAAGTAGCAAACGGGGTTTCTTTGTGCGGGATGAACGGGCCAATTCCGATCATTTCCGGTTGAAACTGTTCGATGAACTTGATGTCCTCCACCAAGTGATCCAATGTTTGCAACGGAGTACCTACCATGATACCCGTCCCGGTCTGGAAACCTATTTCCTTCAGGTCGTTCAGGCAGCGCAGACGGTTCTCTTGCACCATGATACGTGGATGCAGGCTTTTGTAATGCTGCGGGTTATAGGTTTCGTGACGCAACAGGTAGCGGTTGGCACCTGCCTTGAACAAACGTTCGTACGTCTCTCGCGACCGTTCGCCTACCGAGAGTGTGATGGCGCAATCCGGGAATTCCTTCCGCAAGGCTATTACCACATCTTCCAGTTTCTCGTCCGACATGCCGGGGTCTTCCCCGCCTTGCAACACGAACGTGCGATAACCCAGCTCGTATCCATGCCTGCAGCACTCCACGATGTTATCCCGGTTCAGCCGGTACCTTTTCAGGCGTACGTTACTTTTACGGATGCCGCAATAGAAGCAGTTGTTCTTGCAGACATTGCCGATTTCTACTAATCCACGGAGATACACTTTGTTGCCGAATCGTGACAGGGCTACCATTTGCGCCTGTACCCGGAGGTGCTCCAATGTTTCTGTGTCTGTACAGGACAATAGGTCTCTGTATTCTTCAGCTGTTAGGCTGTGTTCATCTCTAAGTTTATCAACGAGCGTCTTCATATCCTTGACGTTTTATAAGTTCTTGTGTTAATTGTCTTCTACCTGCTACGATGTCATTGCGCGAGCATGGGCCGGTGATGCATCCGCCTTCACAAGCCATTACTTCGATGAACTGTCCGTTGGCTTTGCCTGTTTTGGCGCAGGCACGCAACAGTGCAATGTTTTTCTTGTTTATATCGGCTATCTGAATAGCTTCCAGCTGGTCGGCTTCTTCTCTCAGATAGGCTTTTACGGCTCCGGTCACTCCGCCGCTCTGGGCGAAACCGTGCGCTTCGCGAACGGATGTCTGCATAACAGAGAACGGGGTTGCTTCTTCCACTTTGATGTCCAGTCCGGCAAATATAGAACCGATTTCTTCGAATGTGAGCACGAAGTCCACGCACTCATCGCCCCGGGCTTCTTTTCGTTTGGCCACGCACGGTCCCACGAACACTATCTTGGCATCGGGGAACTGCTCTTTGGCAATCCGGGCCGTGTAGTACATGGGCGTTCCCGTATCCGATACATAAGGTTTCATATCGGGGAGGTGTTTCTCCACCAATTCGGTGTATGACGGACAGCAGGAGGTAGTCATAAACGCTTGCCCCTCAGCCAGCTTCTCTTTTAGTTCTTTGGCTTCGTGGCTGGTTGTCATCATAGCACCCTGCGCCACTTCCACCACTTCGCTGAACCCGATCTCGCGGAAAGCACCATACACCTTTTCAACAGGTGCCTTGAACTGTCCGAGGATGGCCGGCGCGATGATAGCCACCATCTTGTCGCCTCGGCGCAGGTGTTGCAATACATCGAACGACTGCGAAACCTCGAAGATAGCACCAAACGGGCAGGCATTGAGGCATTTTCCGCAATAAATACACTTGCTTTCGTCGATGTGCTCTATACCGTTTTTGTTTTTGCTGATAGCTTTGACCGGACATGCTTCTTCGCAGGGGATAGGCATGTATACGATGGCATGGTAAGGGCAGCTCTTGTGGCAGATTCCGCAACTGATGCACGTGTCGTGGTCGATAATGGCTTGTCCGTTCTTCTGGAAGCGGACAGCACCTTTGGGACAGTTCATGTAGCAACTTCTGGCTACGCAGCCCTTGCAGAGATTCGTGATCTCATAGTTCACCTGTACGCATGACGAACAAGCTTCGTCTATGACGCAGAGTATATTATCCTTTTCTATCTTTGAACGTTCGAGTGCCTGGCGGGCATAAGCTGAGAGCGGTGTCAGTTCATCGTGTTCGTCTGTCATGTCCAATCCCAAAAGTGGAAGCGATTTATACTTCCACACAGCGCGTTCCTTGTGCACGCAGCAGCGTCCCAATGGTTTGGTTTTTCTTGGACTCAGTTCAATAGGGAGTCGGTCTATCTTATCTATTAACTGGTCGTTCTTCCAAAGCCTCACCAGATCTGCCAATAATTTGTGGCGAACGATCATTACATTATTAGTAAATGCCATAAAGTTATTTAGGGTTGTTAGGGACTACAAAGATAGTGATATGTTTAATTAAACCGAATGGTTTGTTGAAAAAGAAACTGTTATAGGTGTATTTTAATCTGTTTTTCTGTTAAAAAAGTCGGTCTGACGGCAGATTTAAGTAAACAATCGGCCTATATTTGTTGTTAATCCATAATTATACACGCGAAAACATGCTATTATCTTATGTCTGAGAATACAAAAATATTTAAGTGGTCGTATATACTTCTCCCGGTCTTTATTGGCCTTACGGTTGTCGGTTGGTTGTTTTTCCAAGAGTTTAATCCGGAACTATTTTCGGGCATTCGTTTCTCCTGGCAGTTAGTGGTAGGAATCTTTTTTGCGTTCGTCTTCATGCTGGGACGCGACGGCGGATTGATGTGGCGTTTTCGTTGGATGACGGACAATGCCATCAGTTGGCGTCAGTCGCTCCGGGTGAGTATGCTTTGCGAATTTACGGCGGCAGTCACTCCGTCGGCAGTAGGGGGTGGCGGACTGGCCATTTGGTTTCTCAACCGCGAAGGGGTGAGTGTAGCCAAAGGGACAGCATTGACCATTTCCTGCTTGTTCCTTGACGAGGTTTTTCTGACATTGGCCTGTCTGATTCCGCTATTCCTCTTCTCTTTCGACGAACTTTTTGGTAGCATGGCTGTTTTATCTTTGGGGGTGAAGCTCTTGTTTTTCGGGGTCTATGCGGTGGTGATAGGATGGGGGCTGCTGCTCTATGCAGCTCTGTTTTATCGTCCTGAATGGGTGAAGCACATGTTGTTGGCTTTGTTCAGTCTGCCACTGCTCCGGCGTTGGAAAAAAGGAGTGGCTGCATTGGCCGAGAATCTGGTGATGAGTTCCCGGGAGATGAGTCACAAACCGTTTTCTTTCTGGCTGAAAGCTTTCGGTATGACTTGTGTTTCGTGGATGTCCCGTTATCTGGTAGTCAATGCCTTGCTCTTTGCATTTGCCACTCAAGGCAGTCAGATGCTTGCCTTTGCCCGGCAGTTGGTGCTATGGTTGGTACTAAAAGTCAGCCCCACGCCCGGTGCCAGCGGTGTGAGCGAGTACATGTTCCAGGTGTATTATGCCGATTACTTCACTGTGGCGGGTATGGCTTTGGTGGTGGCCTTTATCTGGCGGATCATTACTTACTACATGTACTTGGTCATCGGGGTGTTCATCATACCCGGCTGGTTGGGCAGTAAGAAGCGTAAGGAAGTTGTCACGGCAGCTTAAGAGCATTGTAACAGTCCCTCATTACTTTTGTGTCATGTTTTTAAGGTAAAGGAGGAATAGGTATGTTCAGAGAAGATTCTCAAAACAAGAATTACGTGACCATCAGTTTATTGATGGCATTTATCGGATTGATTCTCTTGGTTTATATGTGTGCATCGACCATGCATTTCACCAAGCAATACCGTGTGCCGGATTTCCGGATTGAATCGCTCAGGTAGCGTTTGTTGTTTAGAAACTGACTTCTACGGTAGCTTTGCCGGAGCCTTGTTTCCATTGCGGGCCTTCCTGTACGAGGCGGATAGCTTCCTGGTCGGCAGCAGGACATAAACTTTGGGTCACGATGATATTCGCCGGCCGTCCGTTGAGGTCGATGTCAAAATGGAGTATTACCTTGCCTTTACTGTCCTTGCACGCTCCCTCTGCCGGGCGTTTCAGATTCTCTTTGATGTATTTCCGGAAAGCTTTCCAGCCTGTGCCGGGTTCGGGGCTTTTCATCTCTTTCCGGGTAGGCGAGCTCTCTTTTGTACTTTTCTTGTGCGTGCCATACGCTACAACGACCACTTCACTCAATGCTTTGTGGTCGGGGTTCATAGCAATCAGCAGGTTGTTCGTCGTGTCAGGTTTCAGCATCACCGGATCATAGCCGATGTAATTAACAATTAGTTCTTTTCCCTTTACATCGAGAACAAATCGTCCGTCCATGTCGGTCACTGTACTCTGGGTAGTGCCTTTGGCTATGACGGTAGCCCCTACAAGAGGTTCTCCGCTTTCGCGATCGGTCACTTGTCCCCGGATAGCTACGTCGGGTGCTTTGAAAGCTAAAGCAGCAACCGCCTTTGTTTCTGCCACTTTTGTTTCTGCATGGGCGGCTTCCGCGATATCGGCTTTTGCTATAGTCTCCGGTGCAGAGATGTGATCTTCCAACATTCTCAAATTTCCGGTTTGTTCTTCGGCTACCGGCTGGCTGGTTTTCATCTTCTCTTCTGTCCGGTGCATAGCCACTACAGGGCGTTCTGTCTTGGGTTTTACTTCTGTGGGGCGGATGGCTGGCAATGTGTCAGGCGGCAGACTATCCTGCCGGATTGTCTCTTGGGTTAACATGATTGTATCGGCTGGTATCATGTCCGGGGCTTTGATCCACAGCAGGTAGCTACCTCCCAAAGCAGCTGTCAGCAGGCAGGCGGCAATACTCCAGTTGCGCAGGCGATGGCTACGCAAAGCCTGATTGCGGGCCGACACCGACTTCTGTAGTTCCTCCACGTGCCGGACATGGTCGTCCTTTACCTGGTCGAATCCTTCGAGAGCGTCGGACAAGAAAGGATCGTCCATCGCTTCTCGTTCGATGCGATGCGCTTCTTTTCCTTTCCGGAGCCCCTGTATATAATCCAATAACTTCATCCGATACGCTTTTTGACACAAATACTTAAGTTTCTTTTTCCATTCTGTATAAAGCTTTTCACCCCTTTGAGCGAATAGCCTGTCATTTCCACGATGTCGGCGTACGACATTTCATCCATGAAGAAGTGCGTGATGCTCACTCGTTGTGGTTCGGGCAGCTTCTCTATACAATACTTCAATGCTTCCAATTGTTCTTCATCGCCTTCCTCTTCTAATAGATGCAAAACTTCGTCCGATTCCATAACCTGTACGCTGAAATCTATCGGTATTTCTCTATGCTCCTTCCGGAGGATTTGCAGGCAGTGGTTGCGCGCTACGCTGTACAGCCAGGTGCGAAAGTTTTGTATGTCGTACCCCGATACTTTGGGCAGTAACTCTTCGAACAGTTGCATCACGGCGTCCTGCGCCTTGTCGGCATCCTGGAGGTATTTCAGGCAAAGACCATAGACCAACGGGATATACCGGTGATACAGCTCACCGAAATACTCCGTTTTTCCGGACTTGGCATAGTGCCGTAGCAGCTCGTCGTCCTCCTGTTTGGATATGTCTTTCCGCAGAAACAAATCTTTTTTTTGCAAAAGTAAAAAATAATGTGGATGGCTTTATGGAATCCTTCCTGAATTTGTATCTATTGGGTAAAACAACATTATTCAATCATTTAAAAAGATAGATCTATGAGAACAAAAAGTATGAGAGTGATGATGACCATGTTAGTATTGGTTGTTGTATCGTTGGGATGGGCCAACGGACAAGTGCTGCAAGTGAAGGGGATGGTGACCGATGAGACGGGTAATGTCGTAATAGGGGCTTCGGTATTGGTGAAAGGAAGTAGGACGGGTACTATGACCGGAATGGACGGCCGTTACTCCATTCAGACGAAGAAAGGTACTACGTTGTTTTTTTCTTATATCGGGTACGAACCGGTAGAGGTGCTGGTGGTTGAGGAAAGGGTCGATGTACAGCTTACTCCATCTGTCAGACTATTGGAGGAAACGGTTGTGGTGGCTTATGCTACCAATCATAAGCCGAGAAAGAAGTTAGCAGAGGCCGTTTCGTGCGAAACAAAGGTGTCTATGACTTTTATGCCTCAGGCCGACTATGCATACGCCAATTCCGAAGAATATAAGTCGACGGCCGAGAACCGCTTCCGGCAGGCTTTGAAAGATCCGCTTTCTACCTTCTCCATCGATGTGGATGTCGCTTCGTACAGCAATATGCGCCGTTTCGTGAATCAGGGACAGTTGCCTCCGGCCGAATCTGTCCGCACGGAGGAGCTGATCAACTACTTTACTTATAATTACGCCAAGCCGACAGGGAATGATCCGGTGAAGATTACCACCGAAGTAGGGTCTTGCCCGTGGAATGGTCAGCATCGCCTGGTACGTATCGGACTGAAAGCAAAGGAGATTGCTGGCAATGAACTGCCTGCCTCCAACTTGGTGTTTCTTATCGATGTGTCGGGTTCTATGTACGGAGCTACCCGTCTGGAATTGGTGAAGTCGTCGCTGAAACTGTTGGTGAATAACCTGCGTGAGAAAGACCGGGTGGCTATCGTGGTGTATGCCGGATCGGCAGGCGAGGTGCTTCCGTCTACATCGGGAGCCGATAAGCAGAAGATTCGTGAAGCTCTCGATAAACTGGCGGCCGGTGGTTCAACAGCAGGTGGAGCAGGTATCCAACTGGCTTACAACATTGCCCGGAAGAACCTGATCAGTGGCGGGAACAACCGCATCATTCTGTGTACCGACGGCGACTTCAATGTCGGTGTTTCCTCGTCTGAAGGGTTGGAAAGCCTGATAGAACGCGAACGGAAGTCGGGCGTATTCCTTACGGTGCTGGGGTATGGCATGGGCAATTATAAAGATAACAAGATGCAGGTACTGGCCGAGAAGGGCAACGGGAACCATGCGTACATAGACAACTTGCAGGAAGCCAACAAGGTATTGGTGAACGAGTTCGGCGGCACGCTCTTCACAGTAGCCAAGGATGTGAAATTGCAAATCGAATTCAACCCGGCCAAGGTGCAAGCCTATCGCCTGGTGGGTTACGAAAGCCGCCTGCTGAACAACGAAGATTTCAACGATGATACCAAAGATGCAGGTGAGATGGGGGTAGGGCATACGGTAACGGCTTTCTATGAGGTAGTTCCAGTGGGAGTGGAGAGTAACTTCGTAGGCAAGGTAGACGACTTGAAATACCAAAAACTTTTTGGTAAAACACAGAAAGAGTGGTCGGTAGATACGAGTTGGCAACCGGGACAGTCACAGGTAACCGGAGAGCCGGTGCAACTAACTTCCTCCAACGAGCTGCTTACCGTGAAGCTACGTTACAAACAACCCGACGGTGATGTTAGTAAAAAAATCGAAGTGCCGGTAGTAGATCGCGGTGCAAACAATGTATCCGCCGATTTCCGTTTTGCTGCTGCAGTGGCCATGTTCGGTCAGTTGCTCCGTGAGTCCGACTTCAAGGGAGATGCCACGTATGACAAGGTAATTGCCTTAGCGAAAAATGGACTGAATGACGATGAACAGGGATATCGCAGAGAGTTCGTTCGCTTGGTGCAGACGGTGAATTCGATGGGAGAGACGGCCAGCCGATAGCTGATATCTAAAAAATAACGCTTGCCGGTTTCACAATCGGCAAGCGTCCTAGAGAAAATGTCAAAAAGTAAATTAATCGTTACAAATTTGTCTTGCTAACTTTGCTGTCTGATCTTATTTGTTATGACTCAATGCAAAAAGATCGGCATCGTTCATGTAGTTTATTTTGTTGATAAAATTCCATATATGATCCTCTGGGTCCCATTGATATTTCTTGCATGAGACCGGGTCGCCCATTTCGTTTGTCTGGTAGATGTTCTTCTCCTTTTAGTCCACATAAGCTTTGGTTTTCGGATTCCATGCAGCGTACTCTATTACATAACCTTCAGCCATGTAACTGTACGTGTGGCGATAGTACGGTGACCACTCACTTTTTTTGTTATTCCATTTAAGTGTTTCTTTCTCAATTACTTTTCCTTCGTCATTGTACTTGTAGTTGTACCTCATGTGCTGGCGAAGCGTTCCGTCATTGATGTAAACTATTTTAGAAGTTACGCGGTCTCCCTCGGTTTCGTAGTTAACCACATATTTTTCTCCTGCAAAGAGGTTAGTGTTCATTGCTCCTACTAATAAGAGGATCACTAAGGCGGCTGATTTTACAAATGTAGTCTTCATAACTGTAATAATTTATTTATTATTAATCTTGTTCGTTGCTCTCTTTGTCTTTTAGACGTGATAACTTCTGGAAAGGTTGCAGCAAAAATGATTTTTCTTGAATTATTTTTTCTGACCATCCGGCACTATCTATAAGGCAAGTGTCGTGCCAGAAACGTAAATCGCTGATTATTAGTGATTAGGCGAAAATAGAGGGTGTTCGGAAACGGACAAGTGTTCGCTTGCGATGTTCGTACTCAGTGGGTAGACAAATAATATGTACAGACAATAGTATGTTCTATCCCCCATTATAGGTAGTTGCATGAAGAAGAATACCTATTTCAGGTGATTTCGGACACCTTTACAATGACCTACTTTTGTCGACCGATTCATATTAATAAAACAGCGAATGGGACAACAGTCAAACAGGGTGTGGTTACTTATGATAACCATCTTTTTTCTTGGCATTTCATCTATGAATGCCGAAAATCAACTTCCAGGTAAAGGCACGGTTACAGGCCGTGTAGTAGATAAACAAAACCAACCTTATTTTCCCGTCACCGTACTTATCGAAGGAACTTCCAATGGAGTGTATACCAACGAAGAGGGCATGTATAAGCTAACCGATGTTTCGGCAGGCAGTCACGTGCTTGTCGTTTCGGGAGTAGGGTTAAAGGCAGAGAAAGTATCTGTTCAGGTGGTGGCCGGGCAGGTGTTGAGGGTACCCGATATAGAGGTGGTCGACGGAGTCGATCTGGGGGAAGTTACTGTTATAGGCAAGTCGCAGGCTCGTCGGCAGCAGGAGTTGGCTTATGCTATCTCGGTGCTCGATATCAAGAAAGCATACTCCACCGTGGCACCACTGAACAAGTTGCTTAATAATGTATCGAGTGTGCGTGTGCGCGAAGATGGCGGGGTAGGCTCTAGCTATAACTTCAGTATGAACGGCTTCTCGGGCAATCAGGTGAAGTTCTTCCTCGACGGCATACCGATGGACAACTTCGGTACGTCGTTCAACCTTGGTAATATCTCTGTGAATATGGCTGAACGGGTGGATGTATATAAAGGAGTATTGCCTGTAAGTCTCGGTGCCGATGCATTGGGTGGCGCGGTGAACATCATCAGCCGGAAGGATGCCAACTACCTGGATGCATCGTACTCCATCGGGTCGTTCAATACTCACCGGGTATCGGTCAATGGAGCGTATACCAACAAAAAGGGATTTACCGTACGTGCCAATGCATTCTACAATTATTCGGACAATAACTATAAGGTATATGTGCCTATTGTCGATCTGAATAGCGGACAGACGGTAGATACCCACTGGGCAGAACGATTCTATGACAACTACCAGTCGGCAGGTGTGAAGGTAGAAACGGGTATCGTCAACAAACCGTTTGCCGACTACTTATTGTTCGGGCTGATAGCTTCGGGCAATGGGAAAGATGTACAAACGGGTGTGACTATGGACAACGTATACGGCGGTGTGCGCACCGAAAGCCAGTCGCTGATTCCTTCGGTACGTTATAAAAAAGACGATCTGTTTGTAGAAGGATTATCGGTTTCGCTCTATGGTGCGTACAGTATGGTGAATACGAACAACCTCGATACACTGGCACGCCGCTACAACTGGGCGGGCGAGTACATCACCACCAACTCGAAGGGCGAACGCTACTATACAGATTCGAAGATAGAAAACCGGGAGTGGCTGGGCAATGCTACGATCAGCTATATGCTCAATAACCATCAGTCGGTGACACTGAACAACATGTTCTCGTCCATGAGCCGGGAGGTAAGCGACAAGGTACGTCCCGACGATCCGTCGAACCTCTACCCGCAAGACCTCACCAAGAATATCACAGGATTGGGATGGCAGGTAAACTACGACCGCTGGAATGCCAATGTCTTCGGCAAGATGTATTATTCCAATAGCACTGCCTATAAGTTAATCGACCAATATCAACCCACCGAACACTGGACACAGTTGGTCACCGACCAGACTAACTTCGGATATGGTGCTGCCTTTACCTATTTTTTATTCCCTTTCCTTCAGGCTAAACTATCCTACGAGCAGGCCTACCGGCTGCCCGAGAGTTCAGAAATATTCGGCGACGGGTTGATGCAACAACGGAATCCCGACCTGAGGCCGGAAAGCAGTCGCAACCTGAATGTAGGGCTGAGCTTCGACCACCGATTCGGCAAGCACCGCCTGTCGGCCGAAGGGAACTACATCTACCGCAATGCCAAAGACTTTATTCACAAGTCGGTAGTACTCACCAGCAACCCTACAGCCGGGTACGAGAACATGGGCAAAGTGCTGACCAACGGTTTCGAAGGAACACTCCGCTATGAATACAAGGAGATGTGGCATGTGGGAGCCGGTTTTACATTCCAGGATATTATCGACAACGCCCCGTACATCAAGACCACAGGAAGCTATGTGGATGGAATCACAGAGAACTACTCGTATAAATACCGTCTGCCGAATATACCGTATCTCTTCGGACATGGCGATGCGGGAGTACGTTTTAAAGACTTGGGATGGAAGCGCACCGAGTTGATGCTGGATTACTCGCTCAACTACGTGCATGATTATTACCTGGCATTCCCGGGATTGGGGGCCAAACCTACCAAGAAAATCATCCCAGAGCAACTGTCGCACGATGTTTCGTTAGGATATTCCCTGGCAGATGGGAAGTACAGCATCATGATCGAGTGTACGAACCTGACCAATGAGAAGCTGTACGACAACTATCTCCTGCAAAAGCCCGGGCGGGCGTTCAACGTGAAATTTAGATATTTCTTTAGCAAAAAATAATAAGACCCATGAAGATAACCAACAAAAATATACGCACCGGATTTCTGGCAGCCTGTGTACTGGGTAGCTTGACTGCCTGCGAAGAAGTTTCGTTCTACAACAGCCCGGAAGAGCCTTTTTTACCTTATGTATTGAGCCTGGGGGTAAATGGAGCAGCAGGTACGACGTACTACGTAGTGACTACCGGGGACCTGATGAGCGGATCAATCAATGCCTTCGGTAAGGGGGTAGAGCAGAGTGGATATCATGATTACGATATAAGTGGTCAGACGATATTCAGCATCGGCGGACTGGGCGTGACGGAAACTACGGAAGTGATTCGCAATTCGAACGGATACATACAGGAGGGCAGACACTTTGCTTATACCAATGCTCCGGATGCTTTTATACAGGTGGGCGAACACCAAATGTTGGGGCTGGAACTTCCGCAGGACAAAACCATCGATTCGAAGATGACGTTCTATCAGGTGGATACCGACAAGTTTGCGATTAGTTCACAAATAGCCACACCCGTCTTCCCGATGAATCAGCTGGAATGGCCCACCATCACTGGTATGGATTTCAGCATAAACAAGGTGTATGTTACCTACTACGGCATGAACCCTCTGAGCTGGGCCACACCGTATACGGATACCACTTACGTGGCGGTGTATGACTATCCGGAGATGACGTTTAATACGTTGATGAAAGACACCCGTACAGGTCCGGCAGGTTCATGGAATGCATTCAATGGCATATTCAGTGTGGAGTCGGGCGATATGTACATCATGTCCAGTTCAGGGATGGGCAACGGTTTTGCGCAGACCACCAAGACTGCCGGATTCCTTCGTATACCGAAAGGAACCACCGCTTTCGACGATTATTTCTTTGATTTCGGGGCGGCTACCGATGGACTGAGACCTTCTCATATTAAATACATAGGTGATGGCCTGGTCTTTGCCGAAGTAAGTACCCGGAAGCAACAAGTCCAGTGGGCTGATAAAGAGTTGAAATGTTGTATCATCGACCTGAACAAGAAAACGGTAACAGACATCCCGGAGATTCCTGTACACGATGGGAATGGTGGTCGTCGCTTTGCTGTGCTGGTGGATGGCGGGTATGTATATTGCCCGATATTGCAGCCTAACGGTGAGTTGTACGTCTACCGGGTGGATCCTCAAACCGCCACTGCCGAGCGGGGAGCGAAGATTTCAGGCTCGTTCGTGGCAGGCTTCTTCCGGTTGGACTGATAAAATATGAATAAAACTTTCCGTAAAGCATGCGCCAAGCTACATCTGTGGCTTGCCATGCTGTCGTCTATAGTAGTGCTGGTGGTTTGCATCACAGGCTGTCTGTATGTGTTCAAGGACGAGATTACCGACGTCACCCAGCCATGGCGGTTTGTGGAGCCTGAAGCGAAACCTGTACAGCTCCCGTCAGTGGCGTTGAAGGCTGCCGAAGCCCAACTGCCCGGCGTGCCACCCACAGCCATCACCTACGGCGAACCGTTCGATGCTGTATCGGTCGATTACTTTGTACCCGGCCAAGGCATGAGCACCGTGTACGTGAATCCGTATACCGGCCGGGCGGTGAAGACAGTCACCATGCGTTTCGGTGATTTCGACTTCTTCCGCTTCGTGCTCGATGGGCATCGTACCTTGTGGCTGCCCCGCGACATCGGCAAACCCGTCGTAGGCTATGGCATACTCATATTCCTCATCACCCTCATCACCGGCCTCGTGCTGTGGTGGCCGAAACAGTGGAACCGGACATCGGCCCGGCGCAATTTCACCATTCAGTGGCGCGTGCCGCTGGCCCGGCTCAACTTCGCTTTGCACAATGTACTCGGCGGGTATGCCGCCATTGTCCTTATTATCCTCAGTTTTACCGGGCTCATCTTCGGATTGAGTTGGTTCAGTAAAGCTGTGTACTCGGTTACTTCAGGAGGTCGGGAGCTGATGCCGTACACCCTTCCAACGTCCGACACTTTGCAAACGAATACTCTCACGGCCGATCTTCTCGACACGCTCTACCTCCGCCTGCGCAAAGAAGAACCTCGTGCCAAAACCTTCTACTTTGCCCTGCCGCAATCAGCTGACGGTGTGTACCGGGTCAGTGTGGTGCATCGCCGCGGTTCGTATTACCAGACTGATAATCTCTTTTTCGACCGCTACACCTTGCAGCTCCTCGAAGGCTCTGGTCCGTATGCCGGCAAGTACACCGAAGCCTCGGCAGCCGATAAGTTCCGGCGGATGACACTGGAGATACACGACGGCCGTATCCTGGGACTGCCGGGAAAGATCCTTGCTTTCCTGGGTAGCTTGATTGGTGCCTCATTACCGGTTACAGGCTTTATCATCTGGTATCGTCGTAAGCGGAAAAAGCGATAGCAAGTGACCAACGTAATTTATCTCCTAAAGCAAGCTACTCTTGGTCGCCGGGGAATGATGTAACATAAGCTTGGTCGTAGAGTAATGCGACTTTGCTTTACGAGATCATTGATTTGCCTTGATGAAATACCGTTTCTGCCTGTGGAGTTTCTCTGTTTTCGGTCATTTTGTCAGTTATTCCTGTCACGTAATATATCTTTCCTGTTTGGCACGCTTTTAGCAAGCTGTTATTCGGCTGATAAAACCAGCCGCCATATAATATAATAATGTATAACATATAAAATGAAAGGAATTATGAACATTAAACCATTAGCAGACAGAGTACTGATACTCCCTGCACCGGCAGAAGAAAAGACAATCGGCGGTATCATTATCCCCGATACAGCCAAAGAAAAACCGTTGAAAGGTGAAGTAGTGGCGGTAGGTTGCGGAACCAAAGACGAAGAAATGGTATTGAAAACAGGCGATGCTGTGCTCTATGGCAAGTATGCCGGTACCGAACTCGAAGTGGAAGGCACCAAGTACCTCATCATGCGTCAAAGCGATGTGCTCGCTATCCTGGGTTAATTAATAGTAAGTTCAATCAATTAAAAGTTTAAAACATTATGTCAAAAGAAATATTGTTCAATATCGAAGCTCGCGACCAGTTGAAGAAAGGTGTCGATGCTTTGGCAAATGCAGTGAAAGTAACTCTCGGCCCGAAAGGTCGTAACGTGATCATCGAAAAGAAGTTCGGTGCTCCCCACATCACCAAGGACGGTGTGACGGTGGCCAAGGAAATAGATCTGGCCGATGCTTACCAGAATACAGGTGCTCAGCTGGTGAAAGAAGTAGCCTCAAAGACGGGCGACGATGCCGGTGATGGTACTACTACGGCTACTGTATTGGCACAAGCCATCATTGCCGAAGGACTGAAGAATGTAACTGCCGGTGCCAGCCCGATGGATATCAAACGCGGTATCGACAAGGCTGTGGCCAAAGCTGTGGAGTCTATCAAGGCTCAGTCGGAAAAGGTTGGCGACAACTATGACAAGATTGAACAAGTGGCAACCGTATCGGCCAACAACGACCCGGCTATCGGTTCACTCATTGCCGATGCCATGCGCAAGGTATCTAAGGACGGTGTCATCACCATCGAAGAAGCCAAGGGAACAGATACTACTATCGGTGTGGTAGAAGGTATGCAGTTCGACCGCGGTTACCTGTCGGCTTACTTCGTAACCAATACGGAAAAGATGGAATGCGAGATGGAGAATCCGTACATCCTGATCTACGATAAGAAGATCTCTAACCTGAAAGAGTTCCTTCCCATTCTGGAACCTGCCGTACAGACCGGTCGTCCGTTGCTCGTTATCGCCGAAGATGTGGATAGCGAAGCATTGACTACCCTGGTGGTGAACCGTCTGCGCTCGCAGTTGAAGATTTGTGCCGTGAAGGCTCCCGGCTTCGGCGACCGTCGCAAAGAAATGCTGGAAGACATTGCCATCCTGACAGGTGGTATCGTGATCAGCGAAGAAAAAGGCATCAAGCTGGAACAGGCTACCCTCGAAATGCTGGGTAGTGCCGATAAGGTAACGATCTCGAAAGACAACACTACCGTAGTAAACGGTGGCGGGGTGAAAGAAAACATCAAGCAACGTTGCGAGCAAATCAAGGCTCAGATCGTGACAACTAAGTCCGACTACGACCGTGAGAAACTGCAGGAACGTCTGGCTAAGTTGAGCGGTGGAGTAGCTGTACTCTACGTAGGTGCTCCGTCGGAAGTGGAGATGAAAGAGAAGAAAGACCGCGTGGACGATGCACTCCGTGCTACCCGCGCAGCCATCGAAGAAGGTATCGTACCGGGTGGTGGTGTAGCTTACATCCGTGCCATCGACGCTATCGACGGCCTGCAAGGTGACAACGCCGACGAAACAACCGGTGTGGAAATCATCAAGCGTGCCATCGAAGAACCGCTTCGCCAGATCGTTTTCAACGCTGGTAAAGAAGGTGCCGTAGTGGTACAGAAGGTTCGCGAAGGCAAAGGTAACTTCGGCTACAACGCCCGCACCGATGTATACGAAGACTTGCACGCTGCCGGTGTGGTAGACCCTGCCAAAGTAGCTCGCGTAGCACTGGAAAATGCAGCTTCTATCGCTGGTATGTTCCTGACTACCGAATGTGTCGTCGTAGAGAAGAAAGAAGACAAACCCGAAATACCGATGGGACCTGGCATGGGTGGTATGGGCGGCATGATGTAAATCGTACCCGCTGATAAGATAGAAGAGCCGTTTCCCCGGGTGGGAAGCGGCTCTTTTTTCATCGGAATGTAACAATGGATAGATATTGTTAAAAAGTAAATGCCATTTGGTTTATTTATCAGAGTTGTAATAACAATGTGCTGCGAGTTTTGTTACTTTGGTTAACGAAAATCAGTGTGTAAGTAATAACCTATAAATAAAGGATCAAATGAACAAGAAAGAAATCGGCGAGAATGCAGGACTAGTTTTTCAGCTTCTCAGCGACAATGCCAAATGGAGTTATGGTAGCCTGAAACGGAAATCGGGCTTGAGGGATAAAGAATTGGGAGCAGCTATCGGATGGTTGGCCCGGGAAAACAAGATCGAGTTCGAGCAGGAAGAAGAAGAGCTGTACCTGTTCCTGTGTGTCAATATTTACATCGGATAGTGGTGTTCTTGCTTAGTCTTTATACTAGAATCCCCGGAAGTTCATAGTGCGCTTCCGGGGATTCTTTGTTTAAAGAGCGAAAGAGTTACTTGTTTTCTTTCTCTTTCTTGTTAAGTTTCATCTCAATGATGAATGCAGTGAGAAGGCCTAAACCTCCGAAGAGTAATGTGCAAGCTCCGTAGATAATACCTGCGACTTTTTCGACCTGCCAGTCTTCTCTCACTCCGTAATCGGGCAGCATCTGGTAGGAGATCAGAAAACCAATCAACAATCCCAGGCCTATGCCCAGCATCAGGCAGCCACCTTTCAGTGCTCCGAAGCTGAATTGTGTTCCTCCATAATTAGGAAGGGTGAACTTGCCGTTCAAATCGGCTGCCGAGATCTTTTCTCCCAACTTCTCAATGATTGCCAATCGTTCGCGTTTGCCAACGAAGAGTTCGAACAGTTTGTAAACGCCCAGTACGCTGATACCTACAACTAACGGGGCAATAATAAAATCCATCATAATCGTATTGTTTTTAAGTGAATAATTTTTTGTTATCTGCCCTGTTTGACGCAGGTGCATTGGAAAAGGTTACAACGAAAGAGAAAAATATTTGTAAGTAAAAAAATATTCGTAAGTTTGTAACCTAATAAGATAGGCGGCGTCTAACCAAGCATGATGGACCCGAGAGACGAAGCACAATACATCAAACGGATAGTAGATGGGGAGACGGAACTGTTTTCAGTTTTTCTCGATCGCTACGGGCGACCGCTATTTTCGCTGGTCGTGCAAATCGTCGGCAACCCTGAGGACGCAGAGGAGCTGGTGCAGGATACGTTCCTGAAAGCTTTCCGCGCACTCTCCGGCTACAAAGGCGATTGCCGTTTCTCGACCTGGCTCTACCGCATCGCGTACAACGTGGCGTTATCGTCCGTACGCAAGCGGAAATACGAGTTCCTGTATATAGAGGAGAATATGATTAACAATGTTCCCGATGAGGCTGCCGATTCTGTCCTCGGTATGAGCGACAACGAAGAGCGCATCGCGGAACTGATTCAAGCCATCGACCGGCTTACCCCGGAAGAGAAAGCATTGATAACACTATACTATTACGAAGAGAAGTCACTGGAAGAGGCGTCCGAGATACTCGGTCTGACGCTCTCGAACGCGAAAGTGCGGTTGCATCGAACCAGAAAGAAACTCTACGTGTTAATGAATGGGAGGTAATTATGGAAACAAATCATCGTACAAATAATGCACTGAAGCAAGCACTGCAACAGCGGAAGCAAGGGGAACTTCCCTCGAACTTCTCGTTCCGGATGATGGATCAGCTTCGCCGGGAAGCCGTTCGTCAACAGAAGCGGAGAGACCGGATTATGTTTTACTCCATTGTTGTGGCATCAGTATTGTTTATTGCAGCAGCAGCTTATCTGCTGTATACAATGGATCTCGGGTTGCTGGAATGGTTCCCGAGGTTTAGCTGGAAGTCCATTTCCACGGATGTGATGCTTCCTTTCTATGTGTATATCGCTGTATTGGTGCTCGCCCTGTTAGGTCTCGACTACTGGATGCGGCACAAGAAATCGGTATCGTAGCTTTATACTGGTTGCCAAAGAAAAGCTCTTCTTTACCTTGCTACAAAGCATTGTAAAGAAGAGCTTTTCTTTTGTGGGAGCTTTATTTGAGTGCCGGCAGCAGGTATTTCCAGATTAGATTAATCTCCGCTTGCATATCCCCGATGTTGGCGGTAGTAACGATGACCGCATCTTTCTCCGGCAGCACGATGATGAACTGTCCGTTGGCTCCATCGGCACGGACGGCGTTGTGACGGCATCGCCACATCTGGTAGCCGTAACCTTGCAGCCAGTCGCTGTCTTTCGGTTTAATCTTCAGGTCGGCCCGTTTCACGCCATAGGGTAGGGAGGCGATGTGCGAGGTAGTCATCTCGTCGATCCAACTTTCCGGCAGTAGCTGCTCGCCGTTCCATTTTCCTTTTTGTAGAATGAATTGTCCGGCTTTCGCTAAGTCCTCCGTTTTCAGGTAGAGTCCCCAACCGCCGCAGTTGATGCCTTGCGGACTATCCGTCCAGGTGGCACCGACAATACCCAGCGGACGGAACAGGCGTGGGTAGAGGTAGTCGATCAGTTTCTGGCCCGTCACCTTCTGAATGATGGCCGATACCATGTAAGTGCCCAGGCTGTTGTAATCGAACTCACTGCCGGGTGCCTCGGTAACGGGAGCTGCCAGGAAGTGGGTTGCCCAATTGGTAACAGACGGATCTTGGCGGCTATTGGTAACTGTCATGGCATCGTGCCCCACCGACATGGTGAGCAGGTGGCGGATTTCCAGGTTGGCCAGGTTAGGCGATATCTCTGCAGGAAGTTGATCGGGGAAGAACGAAATCACTTTGTCGGTGACCTTGAAGCGACCTTCGGTTACGCAGAATCCGGCACCCAAAGCCGTAAATGTCTTGCTCACCGAGTTCAGGATATGTGGTTGCCTGGCAGAAGCATCGCCCAGCCATTGCTCGTACACCACCTTGCCGTGTCGAACCACCATCACGCTGTGTAGCTCCTGCCCGCTCTTCTTGACGGCATCCATGTAGGCGGTCAGTCCTTTGGGGTTCACTTTTTCGGCCTGCGGGGTACTGCGTGGCAATGCTTTCGTCAGTTCGTTGTAATTGATAAGCTTGATGCCTTTGTCGTCAATGGCCTGTCGCACGGCGGGGCTGGTGAGCAGGTCGGTCACACCTTGGCGGTCTTCGGCCACCTGTTCGTAGCCGATGTGACCGACGCTTTCCATCTCACTATTACTCAGCGCAGGGTGATCGAGGAAGATGTAGTTCTTGCCCTTCTCCAACTTATCGAGCATGCGGACGAAACTGTTGATTTTATCCTCCGAGGTGCGGCTCGGTCCGTCATACCACACAGAGATGGCATTGTATTGCTGTTTCAGGTCATCGCCCTCTACGAAAGTCAGGCGATATTCGTCGGCCAGACGATACACCATTTCCAGCACTTTCGGGTCAAAGCGGATGCACCCCATGTGCCCGGTGAGGTGACTGGCCTGCGGAATGTTCTTCAAAGCCAATTCGATCTGTGCGCGGAACTCCTGCTCCACTTCCGACAGCTTCCAACTGTTTTCCATGACAGACTGCCCTGGATAAGCCGGATTCGCCTGCATCATTGGGTAGAAGTAACCGTTGGCATCCGTCAGGCTGGGGCAATGCGTCAGCGGACGCCACTTGATGTTTTCCCATTCGCTGGTGATGGCCAGGTGGATACCTACGTCCACCCCCGGCTGTTGGCGAAGCATCTTCACGGCTTCGGGGAACCAGGGGGTAACAGGCATCACCTCGATGGTTGTTTCTATACCTTTGTTATAGGCCTCCATGCTGGCCACATTCACGGAATGGAATGCCCCCATATCGTCCGAACGGACTATCAGGCGCGGGTTTTCGTTCTGGCTGTGCATCGGGAGGCAGAACCATACGAGTGCGAGAAGAGTTGTTTTGCGAATCATATATAAGTTTTTTAGTAAATTCGATTCACCACAGAGTCGCACAGAGTTCCACTGAGTTATTGTTTTTTTAGTTCACTGCAGAAAACTCTGTGGAACTCTGTGCGACTCTGTGGTGAACCTAAAACTTCAAGAATTCCCAAAAATAGCTTTTTAAACGCGACCGCCCAAAGAAAAAAATGCTTTCCTTTGCACATTCATTAGAAATAACGCACGATATGAGAAGTTTTGCCTCTGACAATAACTCCGGTGTTCATCCCTTGGTGATGGAAGCACTGGCCAAAGCCAATAAAGACCATGCCCTGGGGTATGGCAGTGATGCGTGGACGGAAGAAGCCGTCGGCAAGATACGCGAAGCATTTACCCCCGACTGTGAACCACTTTTCGTGTTCAACGGTACGGGTAGTAATGTCGTTGCCTTGCAACTGATGACGCGTCCGTACCACTCCATTTTCTGTGCCGAAACGGCGCATATCTATGTGGACGAGTGCGGCTCGCCGGTGAAACTGACCGGTTGCCAGATCCGTCCCATCGCCACGCCCGACGGGAAGTTGACTCCGGAACTGATTCGTCCGTACCTGCATGGCTTCGGCGATCAGCACCATTCGCAACCGGCTGCCATTTACTTGTCGCAGTGTACTGAGTTGGGTACTATCTATACCGCCGAAGAGTTGAAAGCCATTTCAGCTTTGGCTCGTGAGTACGGTATGCGGGTACACATGGACGGTGCGCGCATCGCCAATGCCTGTGTGGCACTGAACTTATCGCTCAGAGAGATGACGGTGGATTGTGGTGTCGATGTGTTGAGCTTCGGCGGTACGAAGAACGGGCTGATGATGGGCGAATGTGTAGTGATCTTCGATGAGGCACTGAAAGCCGAAGCCCGGTTCGTGCGGAAGCAGTCGGCACAACTGGCTTCGAAAATGCGATACCTGTCTTGCCAGTTCACGGCGTATCTCACCGATGACTTGTGGCTGAAGAATGCCCGCCATGCCAATGCAATGGCTGGTAAGTTGTACCAGGCACTGATCGACTTCCCTGGTGTGCAGTTCACTCAAAAGGCAGAGAGCAACCAGTTGTTCCTTGCTATGCCCCGTCCCGTAATCGACCGTTTGCTGCAATCGTACTTCTTCTACTTCTGGAATGAAGATGCGAACGAAGTCCGGCTGGTTACTTCCTTCGATACTACCGAGGAAGATATTGCCGATTTCATCCGGGTACTGAATAAATAATTCCGATTATGATCACAAAAATCCGCATCCTCGCGCAGCAATTAGACAAACCGCAGTTTACAAACCCGAAAGACCTGGTGGCCTGGATGGGTGCCATGCAAGGGCAAGAGTACACCATGGCGAAATGGGCTGTGGGTATCCGGCTGAAGAACGGCCGTCTGAGCGATGTAGAGGAGTCGCTCCGTAAGGGCGAGATACTCCGCACTCACGTGATGCGCCCTACCTGGCACTTGGTGGCAGCGGAAGATATCCGGTGGATGCAGAAGCTTACGGGTACGCGTGTCAAGGCGATTGTAGAGTCGTACAGTGCCGGTTACTTCGAGGTATCGCCCGGATTGCACCGGCAGTGTTTCGATGCACTTGGTCGAATATTGGAAGGGAATGTCAGCTTGACAAAACCGGAGATATTGGAGGCGATGAACCAACAGGGAATTAAGATTGATGCCCATCAGTTGGGGCATCAGCTGGCATACGGCGAGGTGGATGCTTTCGTTTGCAGCGGGGTGGACAAGGGGAAGAAGGCAACGTATGCCTTGCTCGATGAACGCGTACCGCCTACGCCGGAGCTGACGAAAGAAGAATCGCTGGCCCGTTTGGCGCGCAACTATTTCCGGAGCCACTCGCCGGCATCGCTGGCCGACTTTACCTGGTGGTCTGGCCTGCCCATCACCGATGCCCGGCAAGCCATCGCATTGATACAGGCCGAACTACTGACCGATAAACTGGGCGAGCAGCAGTTGTACATACACGCCTCCTGCCCAATGAAGCCCGCCAAGAGCAAAACCATCCACCTGCTTCCGTCGTTTGACGAGTACCTGATCAGTTACAAAGACCGCACGGCGGCACTTCACCTCGATCACCACCCAAAAGCATTTACCAACAACGGTATCTTCTATCCGGTGATTGTCTCCAAGGGACAAGTCATCGGTAATTGGAAGCGGACGTTGAAGAAAGATTCCGTCAAGGTGGAGACTTCCGTCTTCGATCCTTCCTGCCTGCTGGATGAGGCTGCTTTGCAGAAAGCTATTTTACGCTATGAAGCGTTCTTGTTTCGATAAAGCCTGCTGCATTTTGCCGTTTCACAGCCGTGAGACAGCAAAATGCCCGTAAGCAAAACACTCCAATGCTGCCGGGAAAAACGGATTATCAGCAAAAGCATGTGTTTAATATGTTGATTGGGCCATATACATGAGAATTTATTTCAGTCCTTCGCATCTTTCAACCCCTCTGAAACCCTTTGTTCATAGTGGTTTTAGTATGCATACCCCCTCCTTCATCCGCTCTTCACAAAGTTCACGTTGTGGTCAACCCATTTCAGGCCTAGTAACATTGTAGGTTATAGTCAACCCACTTCAATACTAGTTACGCTGTAGCGAGAAGAGGGTGTGTCAGAAGTCCCATCGTTCTTTGAGGCAGTTATGAATTGTAAGCAATTACCCCGATAGGGGTAAAATATGGATAACCCCGGGTGCAACCCGGGGTGCTAGCTAACCACCCCAACATGAACCCCGAAGTGGGTTCAACCCCTCTCGG